>JAGRBZ010000592.1 GCA_020433805.1 Anaerolineae bacterium | reverse complement strand
CCGTCGCCAACCGACAACCGATCGACTGCTCGATCATATGTCCCGTCGCCAACCGCCATATGATCGACCGCGTGATCGTATGTCCCGTCGCCACGGAACGTCTGATCGACTGCGCGATCGTATGGTCAAACGCGCCGGAAGGTTTGATCGAGCAGCGGATTGCCTTATCCGTAGCGGACGGTGTAAAAAATGGGATGCACCAGGCAATACCGATTATCGACGGTCGAGAAAGTTGTTTTGTCACGTAGCTCTGGCGAATAGGGGGAAGCGTTCAGTGAGTAAGTAGGGGAGGAGTGTCTCCGGTGGATCAGGCATACTTCTTGAGGAGATAATCGGTGTAGTCATC
Organism: Anaerolineae bacterium; assembly: GCA_020433805.1. Lineage (GTDB taxonomy): Bacteria > Chloroflexota > Anaerolineae > 4572-78 > J111 > JAGRBY01. Next base: position 4,115 of record JAGRBZ010000592.1, on the reverse strand, counting down.
TCTTATCTGAGCATCGGTTGGTGTTGTCTCACCCGCAACCGGTTTAATCAGCCCTCGAACCCGTTCTACGGCATTTTCCGGCGCAGTGGGTTTTACCACGCGGCGGCTAATGAGCCGGGCCAAGGTTTCCATCAGCGACAGTTGTTCAGCCAGGGGTAGCTTTTCGATTTCTGTGACAAGGTCTTGATAAATCATTGGTTTACCTCCGGCAATATTATACCATAGAATGAAAGGTGATGTGGATAAGGGGTACCTTCTTTTGAACCACTGAGCCACTGAATTTTTATGAAGGCACTGAAGGGGGATTGTTTGTCAGTGGTTTCAGGTTAATCAGTGCTTCAGAAGACAGAATGCCAGAGTCAGGGTGAGCGGGCGCAACGAAAACCAATATCATTGCCAGATTCGCTTGGATTCTTCCAAAAACGATGAGAAGTACGCACGTCGTTTCCAAATTCACTCCACCCGCCCCCACGCACTACGCGTTCGTTACCGGATGTCGGGCCGAGAGGGTTACTATCCGGTGAATTTGAATAATAATTGCTGTCATACCAATCGGCCACCCACTCCCAAACGTTGCCAGCCACATCATAGACACCGTAGGAACTAACACCTTCGGGATAGCTGCCCACGGGTGCAGTATCGGCATACCCGTCATCATAATCCTTGTTGGAAAAAGATTGATCACAATTACTATCACAGAAGTTGGTTAGACCTCCGTCAAAGGTATTTCCCCAAGAATACAGCATTCCCTCCGTACCCCGTGCGGCCTTTTCCCATTCCGCTTCGGTGGGCAACCGGGCACCCCTCCATTCGCAGTAAGTTTTTGCTTGTTTCCAATCAACATAAATCACCGGATAATCAGCAAACTCTGAATTATTATAGTAACGATCTCTGGTAAATGAAGCGGTATTACCAGGTGGTTCACACACGTTATCGTCAACACAAATTGAGTATTGAACGTTGGTCACCTCGTATTGGTCGATATAAAACGTGTCTAACTTAACGTTGTGTTGCGGTTCTTCATCTTCATACCAATATCGTTGGCATTCATCCTCTCTACCAATGCGGAGTTTTAGGCACTCATCTAGGTCCACATCAGCGTTGCCGCCCATTTTGAAAGGGCCAGCGGGGATTAAAATCATCGGTGAGTCGTTGATGAATGTTAAGCTGTTGATGACATCTTGAAATATCGGTTGAACTGTGTTCCATTCTTGAGCCGGAGCAACAGCAATCAGGTAGTAACCCTCTCCATCATGGGTGGTTACAGAGATGTTAGCAATACTCTGACCTTCCCCATCTTCATTATCGAAACGAAGTTGGGTTGATGACCAAGTTTGAGAGGCAATGCTGATAGTGTCTTCATTAAGTATCTCGACATCCTCCGGGAATCCATCCAGTACTTCCGTAAAAAGGTCGTGGATACTAATATCCTCTTCAGCCGACTTGCCGATGCGCATATTTGCGGCCTGAACAGTATCGGTCTGTAGCCCTTCTGCACTGGCAGCGAGAACAACCTCATTCTGTTCTTCGTTGTCTAACCAGTTATCAGGATACTCCAGTCGAATTCCCAAATCGGGGCTGCTATAGAAAGCATAGGGAACTGGCGTTGAATTGAGGGGCAGATGGCTCTCAACAGTCGGCGCTGAGTTGAGGGCAAGGTGGCTATCCAGGGTTGGTGTGGCGATCGCTGTGGTTAAATCAAAGCTACCACCGTAGACAAACCCGACAATAATCAGGATTATAGATATGATCAGAACTACTATCACAGCAATGCTCGTCCATAATTGGCTGGGAAATGAACGCAGGATATCCCCAAAGGTGTAACCCTCTTTTTCTTTTTCTTGCTTCTTTTGAACTGGTGGACCAGCCGGTACAGAAACAGATTTTGGCTGCGTTTGCGTTGTTGGCTTAGACAGTGCAGGTGACCGGAGGACGTTACGCTGTGTGTGAAGCTGTCGTACTATTGTGTCAATCGTTTCAGCCACACTATCAAATGCGTCATCAGAGTTAGCCCACCGAATTATTGGTCTAGCATCTTTGGGCAGAGCTTGCAATTTACCAAAGGGAGCATATTTCCAACGGCACGGGCGCAGGATCACGGGAATGACCACCGCTTCACCGGCTTCATGGCGAACCATAGCCTTCTTCATCTCGACATCGTAGCAGTAGTCTGAGGCGATGAAGTTGGGGCTAACCAGCAGCAGGATAATATCCGCCGTGTGCAGGTGGTGGTCAATGGCCTGCTGCCACTCCTCACCGGCGCTGATGTTGCCGTCGTACCAGCCTTCAATCAGGTTGCTCCGGCGCAAAAAGGCCAGGTGCATATCCAGTTCATCGCGCAGCGCTTGGTCGGCGCGGGCGTAGGCAAAGAAGATTTTGAGCGGTTTGGGCATCGTAAGTCTCTTGGGCAAAACAAACCTGACAGGTTTTCTAACCAGACTTGTCCCCAAAATCATATTGCAATCGGAAAGGATCGTAATCGCCAACAATACTTCGGAAACCTGTCAGGTTTTGCCGCACAGTCGGTTACGCTGATTGTACTTTACGCCGCTTATTTGTCAATGGGACGGTGGGGGGGATGGATGCCCTAAACGCTGCTCTTTTTGTCTTTGAAAGTAAATTGGTTAAAATATTTAATCAGAAACCCCGTGATAAGATGCCCAGGAGGTGATGATGGACAAGCAACACTCATATGAACAGCGTATTATCGAAGGTATCAAGGGCTTGCCTCAAGAGTTCTTGGCTGAGATTGCCGATTTTGTATATTTCGTTCGACAGCGCCATACCCAGCCTCAAGCCTTTGAACGCAATCTGGACTCGGTACTTCGTGACTCCCTTGCAAATTCCTCTACCAACAATGAGACTGCACTAACAGCAAATGGCGGCTGGCAAAGCCTGGCTGGGTCGATTTCGCCTGATGATTTGCAACTGATGCGTGAGGCCATTGAAGCGGATTGTGAACAGGTAGACCCGGATGAGTGGTAGGCTCCTGCTTGACACAAATATTGTGATTGCTTTTTTCGCTCAAGAGCAGGATATATCGGATCGGATGGAAGCCGCTGAAGCCTTCTTTATTCCCAGCATTGTCTTGGGCGAGCTTTATTTCGGAGCCAGAAAGTCAGGCAAACCGGCGCAAAATCTAAAGCTGATCGATGAACTGGCCGCAAAGACAAAGATTTTAGATTGTAATGCGGAAACAGCCCAACAGTATGGGCAACTTAAAGCAACCCTTCGCCGCAAAGGGCGACCAATACCAGAAAATGATATTTGGATTGCCGCTATCGCTGTCCAACACAATCTGACACTCATCACACGCGACGCCCATTTCAACCAGGTTGATGATTTATCTATAACGACCTGGTGAGCTTATCCCTTTAACGTATCAAATCGAAAACAATCGACCGTATGATCCTGAACCATGCCGGTCGCCTGCATAAAGGCGTAGCAGATGGTCGGGCCGACGAAGTTGAAGCCGCGTTTGCGGAGGTCTTTACTCATCGCGGTCGACTCGGGAGTTTTGGCCGGGATGTCGGAGAGGGATGTCCAGGCGTTTTGGATCGGTTGGCCGCCGACAAACTGCCAGATGTAGGCATCGAACGAGCCGAACGCCTCTTGAATGGCCAGAAACGCTTTGGCATTTTGCACCGTCGCTTCAACCTTGCGCCGATTGCGGACGATGCCGGGGTTGGTGAGCAGGTCCTCGATTTTGGCGGCGTCATAACCGGCCACGGTTTCGACAGCAAAGTTATCGAAAGCCAGCCGGTAGTTCTCGCGCTTGCGGAGAATGGTGATCCAACTTAGACCGGCTTGAGCGCCTTCCAGGATCAGCATCTCAAAGAGGCGTTGGTCATCGTGAACGGGTATGCCCCACTCGTCATCGTGATAGGCAATGTATAAAGGGTCATCGCTAACCCAGCCACAGCGTGTTTTCATGATAAAAAGACCACTCCTAAAGCAATCATCGAGACCAGCGTCGATAGGCTCAGTAAGATAAAGATAATCGGCCATGGTCCCCAGACAAGCGTCCGTTTGGGCGTCGAGCGTGTGGCGATCGTTACCCGGCCCGCTTTGAAGGAGACGACATCGGTGGCGGTGTCGTTGTAAAGCCATTGCTC
>JAGRBZ010000591.1 GCA_020433805.1 Anaerolineae bacterium | reverse complement strand
GGTTGAAAAGCCCTTCTCGACGAAGCGATGGGATAGAGGGTCGATGGCCTTCTCGACCTCGTAGAGCGCCGTAGGCGCGTTTTAGGGTCTTTGCCGCTCAGAAGTACCGGAACGGCGTTTTCGTCGCTTCTTGGCCTTTCTAGGGACCTTCTCGGGGTTGTTTGGGACCACCGCCCGCGTCGTGCCTCCCCTTGGAAGCCGTCTTTTGGGTTTTCGGTCGGTTCACACTATGCGTTTCTTCAAGGCTGCCGTCGCGTCGGGTTGGATGGGGAGGGATTGGGAGGGGGCTACTGCACCCCTCCCAATCGAACACGATGTGAGCGAAGCGAACTCGCTTTCAGGGGGGTCTGGGGGGAGGCGCCGGACGTGAAAGTTATCCACAGATCGCCCTGTGTTTTGTTAAAAAGAAGTGTTAAAAAGGTGTTAAGGAAAAAAAAACGTCAGCAACTATTTGATTTAAAAAAATAAAAAATTAGATGGTGTCCGCAGAATCACGAAGTGGTGTCCGCAGAATCACGAAGTGGTGTCCGCAGAATCACGAAGTGATGCTCAAAAAATGAGCAAACTTTAATACCTTGAGCGTCCCTGAAATCACGATAGAATCACGATAAAATTACATGCGATCACAAGACATGAAGAGCCACTATGAAACCGTCGCTATCCACTCGCCATAAAAATCAAGATTTTTTCGTTTGCGACATTTTCGATGCACTGCCCTATATCAAAGATGATTTAGCAAGCATGGAGCATCCCATATTTTCCCTATCCACAAAGCTAGACACGAGAACGCTTCACTATGAGCATAATGGCAATACCATAACAATAATTCCAAGCTCTCTCGGTTTAGCAACTATTTACGATAAAGATATCTTATTATTTTGTGCTAGCTATCTTAAAGCAGCAATCAATGAAGGACGAAGTCCAAGTAAAAGAATAAGAGTAACAGCTTATGATTTACTAAAATCTACAAATAGAGGCATAGATGGTAGAAATTATGAGAATCTACAAAAAACACTTAATCGACTTAGAGGAACAACAATTAACACAAACATAAGAACAGGAGGGATGCAAATTCATGATGGATTTGGACTCATAGATGCTTGGAGGATTATTACAAAAGACCACAATGGAAGAATGATTGCTATTGAAATTAAAGTTTCAGATTGGTTCTACCATGCTATCATTGCAAACGAACTCCTTACAATCAATTGCGATTATTTTCAGCTTAGAAAACCACTGGAACGCCGTATTTACGAATTGGCTCGCAAGCATTGCGGCGATGATCGAAACTTTAAAATTAGCCTCGAAAAACTGCACAATAAAATTGGAACAATTGCACCAATCCGTAAACTACGTGCCCAAGTTCGGATGATAGAAGAAACTAATCCCCTCCCCGATTATTTAGTTTCGATGGAAAGCGATGTAGTGACATTCACCAATCGCAACTGGCAACCGCCCGTCAACGAAAATCAACACACTTGGCCGTTTCTGAAACCGGAAACCTTCACCAAGGCGCGAGCGGCGGCCCCTGGCTGGGACGTGTACGCGCTCGAACAGGAATGGCGCGAGTGGATCGCGAAGAAGGAACCGGCCAAACGTCCCGATGCCGCCTTCGTGGCGTTTTGCCGGAAGCGGTTTCAAAATCGGGGACGGCCGTAGCGGGATTTATTGAATGGCATGGTCGAGGTAGCGGCAAAAAATCAACGCAGCCAATCGGGGTGAAAGAAAACAACCGTCGCTATCGCGAGCGCCAGCGCGAACAAAACCAGCAAAACCCCTAGCCGACCATTTTCAAAGGATGAGGGTCTCGGTGGGGCTGGAAGTAGTTTTTGTTCCATTTCGCGGCGGGCTTGCTGCTCGGCTTCCAACATCGCCAGCAACCGCGCTTCCCGGTCCCTGGCGTCGCGCAACTGCGCTTGCAGCAGTTCCAGCAGGGTGTCAGGGGGTGCACGTTCCCCTGCTGCGTCCTGTAGCAACGCAGCACCCTCCCCCTGCTGCGTGGTCTGTAGCGGCCCGAACACGCGCAGCAGTTCGGACAGGTCGATGCAGCGGCCCCCTGCTGCGTCGGTGGTCGTCGATAAACGCCCAGAATTGATGGCGCGTTGCAGGGTGGTCCGGCTCACCCCTGTCGCGCGGGCTGCTGCGCTGATGCTGAATGTGGTCATGCTGCACACCCCCTGCTGCAAGGTGTAGCATAAGACCTGCTGCGCTACATGCTGCGTGGGCAGCGGTCAGTCGGCGTCTCATCACCCCAAAACGGGCGGTCGCGCGTCGTTTTATCTCGTGTTGGCGAGGGCTGGGTACCGGCGATTCAATGACTTGCGCGGGTCGATAGGAATAACGCGGGACCGTAGGGCGCAAAGGGTCTATTGGGCAGACCGGCACCGATCCTTCGTCAAAATGGTCCGTCAAAATCGACTAGCAGGTCGCGTTTTGCCGTATAACTTCACGGTGGTGGAGATATACGGAACCATATAATCACTTGTTAGCATAAAAGAGAAGTATTTGTTATTTTATACTTCTAGGGGAAGTAGAATCACATTTTATACAAAACATAATAAATAATATGGGAGGTTTTATGGCGAAAAGACTAATTATAACTTTAAGCGAAGAAGCTACAGAAAAATATTTAAAAGCATCATCTAAAATTGTTGAAGCAGAAGTCAATGCTGACTGTGAACCATCAGGAAAAGATCTATTGATTCAAATTTCTCCATTACCTTATGATTCAACTGGTTATATTGGTAATACTGAACTTGGAATTGCTATTGTTAAAATAATTGAAAATTAAAAAAATGAAAACAAAAGAAACAAAAACAAATTTTATTAATAGAGTAATGGGTTTAAAATTTAAAAATACACAAGGTAAATATTCATTCTGCAATGATGAAAGAAGGCAAATACTATTCAGCCTAGACTTATCAAACGGTGAAAATACTGATCTAATTTTAAGTCAAAAGTGGCCTAAGAAAGGCTATAGTCATTCAATAAAACATATAAATAAAATATTAAATGATGGTTATGACTTATTAATATACAAGACAAGAACTATAACAAAGAATGGAACAACTAAAACGATTGAATTTGAGACATTATTAGAAAAAAGAAAATTAATTGTGGGTAATGACGGTGAATACAGAGCTTCACCATTAGATATTTCATTGGGTGAAGAAATATCGGAAAGTGGAAAACCGTTTTTTGAAGGTTCCAAAAAGACTATAACTATTAACGCATATGAGAGAAATTTAGATGCAAAAAAAGAATGTCTTAAACTATATGGGTATACGTGTCGCATTTGTCAGTTCAATTTTAAAGAAACATATGGTGAAAGAGGCAAAGATTATATTCATGTTCACCATATAATTCCTTTATCAGAAATTGGAATCAATTATAAAATAAACCCAATGAAAGACCTTATACCTGTTTGTCCTAATTGTCATGCAATGCTACATAGAAATGGCCATACAATTCTTCCAGATGAACTATTAGCAGAAATGCAGTTAATTAAAAACAATACTCCTAGTAGTAACTAGCAATAAATCAATGCTAACAAGGCGCTTAAATTGACCAAAAACTCAGCGCTTCATTTGTGTATTCGCTATCGCTCATTTTCACACAAATAAAACGCTAAGCTTTTGGCAATTTAGCTGGGTGTTAGGGTTCCAAGTGGAGGTGAGAAGAAAGCATGTACACATCAAGACTTATCATTTTTGCTTTATCGATAGGAGTTATTTCGCCTGTCTTTGCAAAGGACCAATTTAGTTCCATACCTATTCACATAAAACAAGGGATGTCATATACAAAAGCAAGAAAAGCTTTACTAGATGACGGGTGGCAAACTGTTACAATGCACGTCCGCCCGAACGGAAGTCCTGTTTGTAATATGGATAATCAGGACTGTAAATATCCAGAGATTGAGGCTTGTTCTGGTTCAGGTATGGGATACTGTAAAATGTTTTTTTATGATGGAAAAAAGACATATTTGGAGTTAACTACAGAGGGCGGTTCACCTCCAGATGCTGTTGTTAATAGCTGGACCAGATCCAAAGAACGACCACAAATTGAACCTGAAGAGTCAGAATAGACGCAACAAATACCCAACAATCCACTCAACCGGGCACATACTAAAGCCGTGCTCCGGTTGGTGTAGGAAAAGAAATCAGACTCGATTTATTGCTCCGGTGCCCAGTCGATGCCTTGCTCGGCCAGGCTCCGGTGGTTCATTTGCGCCGCGTGGCCATATTGCTGGAGGTGGGCGTTTTGTACCTCGGCCCAGCGTTGCCGGGTTTCAAAAAGCCGCTCTTCCGTGCCGGCGCTGTCTTTCCGGCAGCCCCCCAACTCGGGATGTTTCCCGTTGTACCGCCTGAAATACTGCTCGGCCCCCCGCTCGATGCTGTCCACCGTCCGTTCCGAGTACATGAGATGGGCATGCGGTTGTTCGCCTCCCGCCAGCGCCGCGCCCGGAT
>JAGRBZ010000590.1 GCA_020433805.1 Anaerolineae bacterium | reverse complement strand
TCCGGCAACGTCTTCAGCCACTGCTTGCGGGCTTCATCGGAGTCCATCCGCCGCAACCGTTCGACCTGGCGGAGGGTGTCTCCACCGGGATGGGGCGGCAGTGGGTCCGGTTCACCTCGTCGTGCGGTGCGCAGTTCCTCAGCCGGGTCGGGAATAGGCGGGTCGGCGTAAGTGTGGAGGGTGCAAACCGGCTGAGGCGAGCCGTTGACCATCGGCCGAACGTAACAGCGGAAGTTGGCCAGGGTGGTCAAATCTTCGACGGCGGAGAGTTCCGGCAGCCATTTGAGAAATTTAGGGGCGTCGGCTGCTTCGGCCCGGAAGACCACTTTGGTACCGGTGTTGTTGGCCACTGAGTTAGTCAGATCGCCCAACTGGCCCAAATGCTGGTGGGCCAGGGTTAGACTTGCTCCCATCTTGCGGGCTTGCTCCAGAATATCGGCAAACTCCTGCCCGCTCTGGCCGACAAAAGTCTGGAACTCATCGACACAGATAGCTGCCTGCCGCCGCTCGGCTTCAGGGATATCCATGCGGCTCATGACCGCGCCAAAGAGTTTGTACATCATCATGGCTCCGACAAAGGTGCGGTTACCGGCTCCCATTCGACCATCGAGTTGAACCAAAATGACCTTACCGGTATCAAGCGCCTGGCGAAAATTGACAGTGCTACGGGGTTGGGCCACAATGCGGCGGACGACCGAGTTGCGCAGGAAGGCGTTGATCCGCCGTCGGGGCACGGAGAACATGGCGTCCAGCTCCCGATCTTTTTTCTGTTCGAGCGCCTGCCAGTAGGGTTGACCGATCGGGTCGTCAAGATTGTAGGTCAGATCGTACCGATAGTCAGGGTCGGTCAAAAGTTTGAAGAGATGAACCATGGTCGCTTCAGGCTGGCCGCTAATGACGGCTAGCAAAGCATTCTCCAAAATCTCCTGCATCTGAACCGCCTGATCCCAGTTAGCGCCCATCGCTTTACGCATCACCCCCATCACATTAGCCACGACCGCACCCAGGTCGGCACCCGGCCTAAATTCCAGAGGGTTGATACCGATAACCCGCTCCGGATCCATGACATCGAGCCAGATAACATCCTTCTCCCGCCAAAGCGGAATGCGCCGGATGACTTTGTGAGTCAAATCCTGGTGAGGTTCTTGCAGCCAGACCGACGTCTCAGGGAAGTGAGCCAGATATTGCCAGATCATCCGCAGCAGCATCGTCGATTTACCGACCCCGGTCGGGCCGATAACGTGGAAGTGACGGCGGCCATCTTGCAGCTTGATACCAACTTGCGGTTCAGTCTCGGCCGCCGGATCCGGTTGGACATCCGCTCCTGCCGGGTCGGCTAGATTGAGCCGCCGGCGCAGGCCGGCCCAGGGATATGGCAGCGGCGTCAGGCCGGGGGCAAAGGCGGGCACTTCAGCATAGCGACCAAGCACCACCCGCCGCTCACCGGGGGCAACAAAGGAAGCCGGACTGGGCGCCAGCATCTTGGCTCGGGCCCGATCCAGCCCAATGCCGGTAATGTCTTTGTTAGGCAGATGAGCCATCACCCCCAACTCAGCGATGCTGACAACGCCGGGTCGCCAGCCGGCCGGCAAGTAGCGACCCTGAATGCGATACAGTTCTTCTTTCGTCCCTTGGGAACGAATAGTAAAGGCATTATCAGCTTCAAAGAGGTCGAAGGCGCGGGCCAGACGCTGGGCATTACCCTCGACATCGCCCTGACCGGCCACGACCACCCGCAGGCAGAGATCATAGCCTTTGCCTCGGCTTTTCTCTTCGATCGTTTTTAGTAAGGCCCGGTCCTCGCTGCCTAAAATAGGGCGGGGCTGTCCTTTCGGTGTATTATCGCCGCGCTGCTTTTTAATGAAGGCAGTCGCTCCCTGCGCCCAGCGGCCGATGGCCGGGCGGACGATAAAGTGAATAGCGGCCAGTTCATTACCGGCACTCAAGCCTTCCAGAGCCGACAGCAGCGAGGGCAGGGGATCGACTTTGAAGTCACGGCGCAGAGGTCGCCACGGTTCACGGGCCAACCCCAGGTCGAGCCAAGCCCAGGCAGCCGAGGGGCTGACCTGATCAACATAATCTTCCGACTCGCCGCTGCCCTGGCGCATAACCTGCACCTCCAGACCGGGATGAGCCGCTCGGAGCTGGCGGACCATGGTCTGGGCAATCGGGCGGGGCAGCCAGACGTAAAAGGCAATCCGCTCCCCGGCCCGGCAGACCAGCTCGAAACTAAGATGCAAGCCGCCGCCCAGCCAGGTATCGCGGGCCGAGCGGGCCATTGTCGAGTGAATGGCCGCCCATAAGTCGCCGCTGGCCTGAAGTTTGGCCGTATCATCGACACGGGGGGCAATGCGTAACAGGACCGCATTCTGAGCCAGTTCCCGATTGCGGGTTTTCTGCCATTGGCGGGCCAGGGTTTCAAGGGCACCCCAACCGGCCGCCACGGTCGCAAAGGAAACAGTGGTTGTCAGACCAAGCGCCAAACGCCGGTTAACAAACCCGAGACGATAGTCGCGGGGAATGATGGTCAGCGGACCGCGCCGGCCGGTCAGGGTTCGCTCTTCCAGAGCGTAGCTGCCCCAGGCTAACCCGGCAGCCAGCGCCAGCAAGAGCAGCAGCATAACCAACCCTCGACGCGGGGTCAGGGCCGGCAGGTTTGAAAGTAGTGCCATATCTCCCCCTAAAAGACCGAGCGCAGGAAAAATTTGAACAGATCGGGCGGCAGCAGGACGGGGATGAGCGTGAACAAAAACAGGGCCACCAGCCCAAAAAGTAGATACTCAATCGGTCCACCGGTCCGAAGCCGCAGCCGCTTCGGCAGCACATGAAATTTGCGCCGGGCCGGCCACCATAGAGGTACGCCGCTGCGGGTCATCGCGTCAGCTACAACGACATGGCTGGCGTACCCCAACCCCAGAGCCAGACCGACATCCGGATAGCCGCCGTACCAGCCCAACCCGGCCGCGATGACCGTGACGATGACGGTGACCAGACCGCTGTGCAAGACGCCGCGATGTTTAACGGCCAAAAGCTGTAGTCCCAACCGAGCCAGCAGTCCCAGACTGCCCAGCTCGCGCTGGATGGTTGAGTCGTCGGCATCGAGATCGGGCAGCAGCGCTCCAAAAATGGCGGCCCCGGCGCATAGAGCTACGCCGGCCGGGACGCCATAGATGACGTGCTCCTGAATCAACCGGCCGGCCGAGAGAGCCTCGACCACGGCCAGGGTGGTGATGCCAAAAAGGGCATGGGTGTGTCCTAACATTGTGGCCCCTCCTAATGCTTTTCAATCAACGGGAAATAATAGAGCGCCGGCGTAGCCGTTGGGCTGGGCGTGGCTGTGACCGGCGAGGTGGCCGTAGCTGTTGGGGTCACCGTGCCGCCGGGATCAGATGTTGGGGTCGGCGTCGGCACCAGTCGGAGTTCGAGCTTGCTTAAAAAGGCATCCATGCCGCCACCCCGATAGGTGGCTTCGTAGCTTTCATGTGAGGTCGGAAAATCGAGGCTGCGGGTCAAGCCGGTCAGATAGACCTCGCCCCCGGCATCGACGGCCAGGGCGTGGGCCACCTCATTGCCGCTACCGCCCAGGAAGGTGCTGTAGCTAACGGCATCACCATCCGGCGTCAGGCGGGTCAAGAAGACATCCTGGCTGCCGTTGTGAGTGGTATCGTAGCTGCCGGGCAGGGTCGGGAAATCCGGGCTGTAGGTGTAGCCGGTCAGATAAGCCTGCCCGCTCACATCAACGCCGATATCCAGACCGGCTTCGTTCTCATGAGCGCTGCCGCCCAGAAACGTGCTGTAGATAAGGTTCGACCCGTCAGGACTGAATTTGGCGGCAAAAACATCCTCGCTGCCGTTGTAGCTTTCGTCATAGGCTCCGGCGGTGGTCGGAAAGCCGGGGCTGTAGGTCCGCCCGGTGAGATAGATATTGGCCCCGGCATCAAGGGCCAATCCGTAGGCGGCGTCGTTACTTATACCACCCAAATAGGTAAAGAAGAGAATGTCGTCACCGTCAGCGTTGAGTTTGAAGAGAAAGGCATCTTCGCTGCCGCCGTTTGAAGTTTGGTAGCCCCCCGCATAGTAAGGAGTCAGGTAGTCGCTGAAGGTCGAGCCGGCCACATAAACCTGACCGCCGGCATCAACCACCAGGTCGTGGGCGATGTCGGTGCGGGTGTCACCGACGTAGGTGCTGTACGCAAGCGTGGCGTCGTCGGTCAGCTTGGTCACAAAAACATCCTCGCTGCCGCCGGGCCAATCTTGATAGCCGCCGCTAACCGGAAAATCATCACTGAAGGTGAAGCCGGTCAGATAGGCATTCCCGCCCTCATCAACGGCAACAGCCTGTCCCCGCTCATTGGCCGAACCGCCCAGGTAGACGCTGTAATCAACATCGGTGCCGTAGGCATTCAGGCGAAAAGCAAAGGCGTCTTCGCCACCGTTATGGTAGCCGCTGCCGCCGAAGCTGCCGCCTTCAAAATCGGC
>JAGRBZ010000589.1 GCA_020433805.1 Anaerolineae bacterium | reverse complement strand
GGAGATGTTCTGGCGCTCCTCAAGCGGCAGTTCGCGCAGCATATCGACCGTTTGCTCAAGCGATTTGCGGGTCAAGCGAAAGCCGTGCAGCGTATTGAGCGGGTAACTCTGCCGGGCAGCTTCGATGCGGGCCAGGTTGCGGATCGTGCCGCCCAGCCCAATAACCGCGTCGTGTTTTTTCTTCAGCCAGCTAATTTGGTCCAGTTGTTCATCAATTTCTTTTTGAACAGCCTTCAAATCCTTATCGCTGATGGGGTCGCTGTTGACAAATTGCTCGGTGAGCGCCAACGCGCCCAACGGCAGCGACTGGCCCCGATAATAACGCCGATCCCGCACCTCGCTCACCTGCGCACTGCCGCCGCCGATGTCGACGACGTAGCCATCGACCATCGGCACTTCGTTGAGCGCCCCAATAACGCCATAATAGGCTTCCTGGTCGCCGTCCAAGATTTTTAGCGTCAGGCCAATCTCCCGCCGCACGCGCCGCAGAAAACTGGGGCCGTTAGCGGCCTGGCGCACCGCCGCCGTGGCCGTGGGGATAATCATATCAACATTGCGACTGTCGCAGAAGCGTTTGAACAGCCGCAAGGTAAACAGACCGCGCGTCATGGCGTCGCTGCTCAGGCCATGCTTGGTCATGCCCTGCCGCAGCCGCACCACCTCGCGAATTTCGTCTTCTAAGTGATAGGCATAACCGGCGACGGTCGCCATAATAACCACGCGGGCCGTATTCGAACCCAGGTCGATAATAGCGATGTAGCGTGGCGATTTCATCATAGGTGGTCCTTATATTCTAACGTAAGTTGTTGTCGGACGTTAGATGTCTCTCAGAAAAGTGTTAACTAACGCTGTAGTGCGTAGTACGTAGTGCGTAGCTGATAATTAATACGGAATACGCACTACGCACTACGTTATGATTAATCTATTTCCTTGGCTGTGCTTTTCGTTCTTCATTCTACAACAACAGCCCCCAGCGTAATCGCCGCTTCACCGTTATCGAGCCGGTGCAGCGGCTGAACGGTCTCGGGATGGTACAACTCTACATTAAGCCAGTATTGTCCGGCTGGCAAATCCGGCGGCAGCGTAATGTCCATCGGATGGTAAACCGTTTCGCCGGGAGACCAGGTTGTGGCCCGATGGATCGTGCCGCCGGGCCATTCGTCCTGTCCCTGGGCCGCCAGTTGGGCGTCGGGACTCCATAATTTAAGCGATGCTTTGTAATCGGCTGATGGCGTGTCGATAGCGGTCCACCACAGCTTTACGGGAATTGTTTGGCCGGCTGTCCAGGGTTTTTGGGGCAACGTACTGCCACTGAGCGCGATATTATCTTCTAGCCGGATGATGGTGCCCTGCGGGACGGCGCTTGGAAACAAAAACCCTTGCACCCGAATGTTACTCTCGCCGGAAAAAGGCTGATCCTCAATCGGTACGGCATTTTCGGCCAGCCAGGCGCGAACAAGGCCATCGGGGTCGGTGACGGTGTCGTAGGCCCGCAGCAGCCACAGCCGGGTAAAAGATTGAGAAAGCAACTCCAAGGCATTGATCGTGGCCTGGCTTTCCATCGCATAAAAGTCGGCCTGCGGATCGCCCCAGCCCAATTGCGCCGGGCCATCAACCGTGCCGGTCTGCCACAGCACCGTCGAGCAGCAATTTTCGGCCAACGGGTAGGGAACCAGGCGGCGCGTTTGCAAATCGGCCCAGGCATCGGCGTAGGTGAGAAACGCGGGGTAAACGTAACCGGCGTTAACCATCAGCGCATCGCCCGGCTGCCACTGTTGCTCAATAAATTCGACCGCGCCCCGAAAATCATCGGCCCGATACTGCGGGTCGCTATGAAATTGATGTATGGAATAGAAAGAAGCGCTAACGATAAGCGCGGCCACAATTACGGCGCTCCAAACCGTAGCCCGGTTGGAGAGCCAGACCAAGCCCGCGCCCAGCACAATCGAAAAGGCGGCGGCATAGGTAAAAAGGTAGCGAACGTGATAAAGCGGCACCGCAAATGAAATAAGGATCATCAACAGCAGCGGGCCGAAGGTGTAAGTCAATAAAAACGACCCTGCCGGAAAGCGTTGCGTACGCATTTGAAAATAGACAAGGCCCAGACAAGCTAAAGCCAGCGTCAGCAGCAATATGGGCCACACGTGCTGCGGCTCGACCGATTGCCCCAGCGACAGCGCCGTCCAGCTTTCAATAATAACATCCGTTAGCCGTGGGAACGCGCGCCAGGGCGGAACCGGCGGATTGGTGACCTGCCGATAGGCCGTGGGTATCCAAATTCCGTAGGCAATCAAAATATAAAGGTTGGAAACCACAAAGCCCCGGCGCATGCGCCGTTTAAGCAGCAGCCAGACCACAATAAAGCTGTTGATCGCCACCAGCAGGAAAGCAAAGTAGTACAGCGTGTACAGCCCGCCGATAGCCGCCAACGCATAGCCCAACCAATATTGAATTCTATCTTGGCGCACCGCTTTAATGAGGCAGTAGGCCGCGGCCACACCCAGAGCCGCCCCCAGCGTATACATCCGCACTTCCTGGCTGTACCACAGGTGATACGGCGACACAGCCACCAACACCGCCGACCACAGCGCCACCGGCTCGTTGGCCAGCAGCCGGGCCAAACTGTACGTCAAGGGAATAAGCAGCAGCCCAAACCCCACCGAAAAGAGGGTCAGGCTAAAGGGGCTGGAGCCGACCAGCATCGTCCAGCCGTGCAGCGAGAGGTAATAGCCGGGCGGATGGATATCGCGGGCCGTATGGGCCACCAAATCAATCGCAGTTTTGCTGGCCAGAAAGGCGCTGACCGTTTCATCGTACCACAGGCTTTGTCGGCCCAACGCATAAAGTCGCACGGCAAAACCGCCGGTCATAATCGCCAGCATGGTGATCCGGTTTCGCCAAAACGTAATTTTGGTTATCAAAAACGTTGGGTTCGACACAAGGGCGTATCTTAGCATAAGCCTTAAGGCTGCACAATATGGAAGGCCTGGGCTGAGAAAGAACGATTACCCCTCAAGATGGGTGCATTTTTATTTGGGGGCAACCGGCACGTATTGAAACCCTGAAACACTGAAAATGATGATTTCACTGAATTCAGCCTTTTAATGGGAGCTTCTCTTGCCATAGGATTAATGAGAAGACGTTCTGGAACGGATCAGTGTTTTCATTTCCATCATAAATTCAGTGTTTCTATCTCGTCTCAGACCTGAAACGCATCCCCCCCGGATTGGCAAACTTCTCCGGCCTGGCTACAATAGGTGTCATTCCCGAAAGACCGTATTGAAAGGCGAACCGTATGAAACTGATTGCCGACCTCCATATCCACTCCCACTACTCGCGGGCGACAAGCAAAAATCTCGATTTTGAACACCTCACCCGCTGGGCGCAGCTTAAGGGGGTTAATTTACTGGGCACCGGCGATATTTCCCACCCCGGCTGGCTGCAAGAGATGCGCGAAAAGCTGGTACCGGCTGAAGACGGCCTCTTTCGCCTCAAAGACGACATCGCCCAGGTGGTGAACGCTGACGTGCCGCCCGCCTGCCGCCAGCCGATTCGCTTTATGCTGGCCGGTGAAATTAGCAGCATCTATAAAAAGCACGACCGCGTGCGTAAGGTCCACAACGTCATCTTTGCGCCTTCATTAGAAGCGGTCGAAAAAATACAGGCGGCGCTCGAAAAAATCGGCAACATTCGCTCCGATGGCCGCCCCATTTTGGGTTTACCCTCCCGCGACCTGCTCGAAATCATCCTCGAAGTCGATCCGGCCTGTTTTGTGATACCGGCCCACATCTGGACCCCCTGGTTTTCGCTGCTTGGTTCCAAATCCGGCTATGATACGGTCGAAGCCTGCTTCGAAGATTTAACATCTCACATTTTCGCCCTGGAAACCGGCCTCTCGTCCGACCCGCCGATGAATTGGCGCGTCTCGAACCTCGATGGCTACACCCTGGTCTCCCATTCCGACGCCCACTCGCCGCCGAAGCTGGCCCGCGAGGCCACGGTGCTGTATACCGAGCCATCCTACGCATCGGTCTACGCAGCGCTCAAAGCGGGCGATGCCGACCATTTTGGCGGGACCATCGAGTTCTTCCCCGAAGAAGGGAAGTACCATCACGACGGCCATCGCAAATGTGACGTCAGTTGGCACCCCCAACAGACCATAGCCCACGACGGGCGCTGTTCCGTCTGCGGCAAACCCGTTACCGTTGGCGTGTTGCACCGTGTGGAGGTCTTAGCCGACCGCCCCGTCGGCGCACCTCCGCCCCGCCACCACCCCTTCACCAGTTTGATCCCGCTGCCCGAACTGTTGAGCGAAATCAAAGGTGTTGGCCCCAACAGCAAGACCGTGCAAAAAGAATTTCATATATTGCTCGAAAAACTCGGCTCAGAGCTATCGATTTTGCAAGATATTCCGCTCGATGCCATTGCCCAGGCCGGAGGCCCCCAATTGGCCGAAGGCATCCGCCGCATGCGGGCCGGACAGGTGCA
>JAGRBZ010000588.1 GCA_020433805.1 Anaerolineae bacterium | reverse complement strand
CGGCCTGTTCGAGCGCCCCGGCCCCGACCGTGCAAGAAGAGAGCGCCGCTACGGACGTAGAATCCTCGCCGACGACCGAAGCGATGCCCACCGACGACGGATTTGACCGCCAGGCGCTGCTGACGAACCTGACGAACAACGTCATCATCCCCCAGCTTGAAACCTTCGCCGAACAGAGCGCGATATTAGAGGACGCAACGCATACCTTTCGTGCTGACCCGTCCGAGGCCAATTTAGAAGCCGTGCAACAGGCCTGGCAAGCGACAGCCTTGGCCTGGAAGATGTGCGAGTTTTACGAGCTGGGATCGTTTCGCAATCAAAACGATGAACTGGTTTCCTTTATGGTTGTGTACAATCAAATTGATAAGTGGCCGACCAACACCGATTTTATCGAGACGCTCATCGACGAACAGGCAATGATTGACGAATCGCTGGTCGATTCAAACGGCTCAACAACCAAAGGTTTACCGGCCATCGAATATATTATTTTCAACCCTGAGGCCGATAATGCCAACGTGCTGAACACTTTTGTCGATGCTCCGAACGCCGAAAAGCGCATGCAATACCTGGTTGCTGCCGCCGAAAATCTCCACAACAAAGCCGAACTCTTGCTGACCATTTGGGCGGCGGACGGCGACAACTTTGCCGCAATCTTTATCAACGGCGACACCGACGGCGGCGATCCGCAAGCATCAATCAGTTTGCTGGTTAATCAAATGGCCGCCGGGCTGGAAGATGTCGTCAAAAGAAAAATTGGGCATCCGCTGGGCAAAACATCAGAGGCGGGCGTTCGCCCGGAGTTGGTTGAAGCAGAGTTGAGCGGTATTTCCGGCCAACTGCTCGACCAAAACTTCGCGAGCCTGGCCGCCACCTTCAATGGCAGCGGCCCGACAGAACCGCAGCTTGGTTTTGATGATTATCTCGATTATTTGGACGCCGAGTATGAAGGCCAGCCGCTATCGGCGGTTATTAATGCTCAGTTTGAGGCGACGCGAGCCGCACTGGCCGCTATCGATGAGCCGCTGCATCTGGCGATGGCAAACGAGACCGAACAAGTCGAGCAGGTTTATAATGAAGCCCGCAAACTCATCGTTTTGATTAAAACCGATATGGCCAACCATTTATCGGTCACGATGACCTTTAGCGACAATGACGGCGACTAAATGGCCCGACCGGCTGGCGGCGCTGCGCCAACCGGTCTCCAGC
Organism: Anaerolineae bacterium; assembly: GCA_020433805.1. Taxonomy (GTDB): domain Bacteria; phylum Chloroflexota; class Anaerolineae; order 4572-78; family J111; genus JAGRBY01. The sequence goes on along the minus strand of JAGRBZ010000588.1, from coordinate 3,288 downwards.
GGGCCGCTGCTTATCTTTCGCATCCTGTTTGGGCTACTGATGCTGGCCGGCACCATCCGTTTTGTCGCTAACGGCTGGGTCGAAGCCTTTTACCTCGCGCCGGACTTTCATTTCACCTATTATGGCTTCAGTTGGGTCAAACCTTTGCCCGCTTACGGGCTGTACGGTGTCTATGGTTTGATGGCGCTGGCGGCGCTCTGCATCGCGCTTGGTTTTTGTTATCGCGCCGCCATTATCACCTTTTTTCTCTGCTTCACCTACACCGAGCTGCTGGATAAGACCTATTATCTCAACCACTACTATTTTGTCTCGCTGTTGAGCTTCCTGCTGATCTTTCTGCCGCTCCACCGCCGATTTTCCGTCGATAGTTGGCTTTGGCCCAGGCTCAAGAGCGATTGTGTGCCACGCTGGACAATTGCCGCGCTTTGCTTGCAGTTGAGCAGCGTTTATCTGTTTGCCGGTATCGCCAAGCTCAATGCCGATTGGCTTTTACGGGCGATGCCGCTCAAACTGTGGCTGGCGGCCCAAACCGACTTTCCCCTCATCGGTTTCCTGTTCGATTACGACAGTTTCGCCTACCTGATGAGCTGGAGCGGCGCAATTTACGATCTAACCATTCCCTTTTTTCTCCTGTGGCGCAAAACCCGGCCCGTGGCCTTTCTGGCCGTCATCGGCTTTCATGTCATGACCGGCATGCTGTTTCCCATCGGTTTGTTCCCCTGGATTATGATCGCCTGCACCACGATTTTCTTCACCGAGCAAGATTACGCCGCGCTCGTGAGCTTTATCAAAAACATGACCGACCGGCTTGTCGGATACGTGCAGCAGATGTTATCGAGCAGCCCTCGCGCCGGGAAACTAACCCTGGCGACCAACGTCGAGGCCATCGCTGCGGCCAAGCCGCTCACAAGTATTACGATGCCGGTTTTATCTACCACCCCCGCTTCTACCGCATTGTCCGCGCCCAAACTGGCGTCGAAATCCCCTGCTTCGCCACAAAAAAGAGCGCGAGGTGAACGCATCGTCCTCGCGCTGCTGAGTGTCTTCTTTTTGCTGCAAATGCTTATCCCGCTGCGCCACTGGCTCTATCCCGGTAACGTTTTATGGACTGAAGAAGGCTTTCGCTTCTCGTGGCGGGTGATGTTGGTTGAAAAAACCGGCTACACCCTCTTTCACGTCCGCGATCCCCACACCGGCCAGGAATGGACCGTTTATCCCACCGATTATCTCAACTACCAGCAAGAAAGGCAGATGGCCTTCCAACCCGATATGATTTTAGAGTTCGCTCACTATTTAGAAAGCCAATTGGTCAACGCCCAACGCCCCGACCTCGAAATCAGAGCCGAATCGTACGTCAGCCTCAACGGGCGCTCTAGCCGCCTTCTCATCGACCCCACCGTGGATTTATCGCAGCAGCAAAACAGCCTGCTGCCGAAAGCGTGGATAATTGCGGCTGAGGAATAAAAAAAGTAATTGGAGATTAGAGATTGGTAACTGGAGACTAGAGATTGGTAACTGGAGATTAGAGATAAGGTAATTTCTAAGTTCAATCTCCCAATCTCTTTATCTCCTTATCTCCCCCTTTGGCATTGCAAAGTCATTTAACGGTTAAGCATAGACAGGATGCCATCTGACTCTCCAATTTTGTTTGAGCCTGGGTTAAAAATCTGCTATGATATTAAAAAGCCTCTGCAAGATCAAAAAAAGAATTTGGGATAGAGATCAAATAAGCAAGTGCCTGAAATATCGCGATTTTACGGTATCATCATTACAATGTATTATGAATTTGGTCGTCACCAACTGCCGCATTTTCACGCACGTTTTGGTGAATATAAGGCCAGCTTCCTTATCACGCCCCCAGCTATGCTGTCCGGCGCAATGCCCAGAAAACAACAACGGCTTATTCTGGCTTGGGCGGAGCTGCATGGAGCTGAATTGCTTGAAAATTGGCAACGGATAGAACAAGAGCAGCCAATTTATAAGATAGACGGTTTAAGTTAGAAACGAGCAGGAGATGCCTTGATGGAACACTATGAAATTCAAGATAATACCCTTTATGATGTTACAAACTTTGAGATTGTGGCTGATTACACCCTCCGAATAGAGTTCGAAGATGGTACGCAACAGATTATTAACTTTGAACCCATTTTATTAGGACCACTCTTCGGGCCACTCCTTGATTTGACGCATTTTAACCAGGTTCGATTGGAAACGGATTTGGGCACGATTGTCTGGCCCAACGGAGCAGACATCGATCCTTCCGTCCTGCATGATTGGCCTAATCACGTCGAGGCCATCATTGCTCGCCGAAAAAAGCAGTTTATTGTTACCACCTGACAAAAAAATAAATGTATTGGTCTCAATAAACGCATACATTCAATTTTTATCACTATTTTGATTACAACCCCTCGGATAGCATAAAAATAGGGATCAATTGAGATTTCTATCCCCCTAATCCCTACTCCCTACCCCTTACTCCCTCTAAACTTCCGCCCCGAATAAACCGCAAAACTCAAACTCTTATACCAACAATTCACATCCGAAAAACCGGCATTTTGGAGCCAGCTTAGCTGCTGCGACAAAGTTGACATCTTATCTTCCTTCATCCGCTCCAATGCCGAAGCCAGGGTTGTGTCGGAGACGCCGTTGGCCTTGATTTGCTGCAACCACAGTTCGCGATAGATTTTATCGATAGCCGGTGTTTCGCCCAGCACCTGATCGGCGTTGATGAACAAGCCATTGTCATTCAAGCTCAAAAACAGCTTGTGAAATAAGGCTTCTTTTTGCGCATCGGACAGATGATGGATCGAAAGGGCCGATATGATGAGATCATAATGACCGTCGATTGGTTCGGTGGCATAATCTTTAACCACGTAGGCAATTTTGGTGTCGGTATCGGCAAAGCGTTGTTGGGCCTGTTCCAACATCGCGTCGGACAGGTCATACAATGTAAACTCGGCGTTGGGATAGCACTGGGCCACCAGCGAAGCAAAAAGCCCCGTTCCCGCGCCCAAATCAAGCACCTTTTTAGGAGCGTTGTCCAAAAGGGTGATGATTTCGAGAGCCGTGCCATAAAAATCATCAAAGCAGGGAATTAGCTGCTTTCTGGTTGCATCGTACTCTTTTGCGGCTTTATCAAAAGCGCCTTTGATACTCATAATGCTCCTCTTCTAGACTAAGGGGAAATGAATTGGGATTTGACCTGTTTTTCTACTGTAAGGAATCGTTTATAAATAACTTTACTCTATTAGCCGATTGGAAACGGGTAATGAGAGATTAGGTTTTGTT
>JAGRBZ010000058.1 GCA_020433805.1 Anaerolineae bacterium | reverse complement strand
ACCCTATTTGACGGCCAAAGTTGGACAGCCCAACAATCGATTTACGGAGGTATCCAGGCGATTGCGATTGATGAGAGCGAGAAGGTATGGGTCGGATCGGGAAGCGCAGTACATCGCTTCGATGGGGAAGAAGCGCAGAACTATACCCTTAACGACGGATTTGCAACGGCCATCGCCATCGACCCGCTAGGTTATGTCTGGGTCGGCTCTACAGCCGGGGTGTCGGTGTTGGTGGAATAAAGAAAAAGGCGAAGGCTGAGGCTGAGGCTAAGGAACAAGAAGGTTAAACTCAGTAGATCAAAATTTGAGGAGTGAGGCACCCTCAGATGCCGAACGGAGCCGCATCTGAGGATGCTGGCTCCTCGAAAATTGGATCTACTGAAACTGTTTTTTCTTAGCCTTAGCCTTAGCCTTCGCCTCAGCCTATCCCTTACGAGTCTTTCACCACAATCGACGGATCAAGATAGAGATAATATTCTGAGTCGGTCAAAGGCAGGCTCTTTAGCCCGCTGTACAGGCCGTTTATCTCAAACGTCACGGTATCGCCGCGGGCGGCTTGAAGGGCCTCGACTTCCTGATAGACCTGCTCGATGAGCTGATGGCGATAGATTTCCGGATCGCTGATGCGCGTTTCAATCGACAGCGTGGAAATAGTAACGGTTTCAGGCAGCGTAAACGTATTTAGAAAATCGCCGAAGGTAATTAAGCTCTCCAGAACGCTGGGATTATCCCCTGCCAAAGTAGTGGTCAGCATAAGGATAGCCGAAGCCGAGTCGTAACTTTGGCTGTCATAGTAATAGCTGCTGGCCTCGCGCTCGGCAGAACTGGCGCCAATCTGGCTGACGGAAAGGGATTGCACAGCCACAGCATCGCTTTTATCCGCCAGTTTGGTGATATCATCAACCACGGTCTGTATTGTAATAAGCCGGGCCTGCGTATCCTCTTCAGAGGAGGTGACCCGGAGTTTCAATGAGGCGACGTCGGCCTTCACCCTCAGTCCATACGGGGGTAAGACGCTGGTTTGACTTACCTGGATATTTTCAAGCTTGGGCGGCGTGGGCGTAATTGTTGGCTCGCCCTCGCGGCTGTTGAGTAGTGTGCTGCCGGTGCGTCCGCTACAGGCAACCATCACCACAACAGCGAATATTAAAATAAGGCTTCGGTTTATCATCATCAATCCTCCTCTATTAGCGTGCTTGAAATATGATGGTCATTTCTCTTCATGAATATGTATTTGTTGAAAAATGTAGAGCTAATTACCCCATTGAAAAATTCTTTTACGGCTTCCAAACGCTCACTTACATCCCAGGCGGCGCTCCCATAGTAACATGCTTCTCTTGTTGTAACGTCCACTGAAGGTGATAAGTTCCCTCTTTTTCCTCAACAGCCCCCAGACTTTGCGAACCATCCGGTAGTTGATAAGGAACCATCCAGATCGTTTGTCCGCAGCCGTTTTGCAATGTCCAGGCGGCCGGTTGGGGAACAGCCCCTTGTGGCAGCGTGGCTATCAATTGCGCCGGAAAGGATAGAGGGGGTTGAGTTGGCGTAGCCGACGGCAGGGCTGAGGCTATCGGTGTTGCCGAAGCGGTAGCGGTGGCAACTCTCTCTGGAGTTTTTATAAGTTCGAGGGTTGCTGTTGTTGGCGACGGATTAGCGGGGGTTTCCGTCTCGATAATCGAGGTTGATGAGGCGGCTGTACAGCCAATCAGGAGACTTAGAAGCAGAATGATAGCAAGAGCGATAAGAATTCTCACGTAGGTAACCATTCTATCACACGCCAAAGATCTAATTTTTGATAGGAGCAACGGCATCCCCTATTCGAATAGAAGAGGTGCCATTGTAATTATGTATCAGAGCCGAAACCTTTACCAAAACGGTTTATTCGCTGTTCAATTTCAGAAACTATCTCACGGACTGCTTGAATATCTGTCTGACTTAAATGTTGAGCCAGTTCTTGTAATAAAGGTTCCAGTTCTGGCCGATAGCTATACAGTAACGTTGCTATATCATTTTCATAGATACCCACACGCGCAAAGTTACCTTGACGATAAAGGGAAGGGAGAGCATATAATTTAAGCAACAACAATCCTTCTACGGTAGCACAAGGAATTATTTGTTCAACAAAATGGTGTGTTGTCGCGTACTCCCTTTGCACTTTTTCAAAAAGCCGATTGCGGGTAAACAGAATATCGATTTGTAAGGCATCAAACTTACCTCGGGCAAAGTTGATGTCTTGACTAGTGACCTCTATCTCCTTTACGCTTTCCAGAGACGATAAAGCCATAATTAAATCGATATCCTCTGTGTTCCGGCCTTCAACATATTGCAATAAGGCTATCCCCTCTACCAGGAGGTAATCGATTTTTCGCTGTTCCAACAGAGCAAATAACTGGGCCACATTTTGCAGCAAGGTATCAGAAGTCATCGCCTTCTCGCCTGAATTGCTAAAGTTGAATACAACCGCATTTTGAATAACTCTACCAATATAAACTTTAGGTTTTACGCTTTCAGAAGTTGGCATTGTTTCCTAAACCCAATCTGTGAGAGTGGTATACCGTTTGTTTAGTATTCTACCTGCATAAAAGCAAAAAACCAACATAAATGGTCAGCCAGCGCTTCCTATATTAGGATAGCATAGTCCAGACAATTATACTTAATTAAGATAAATCATCGCTATAAAAACGCATCGAGAATGATAACATCTATCTCCGGCTCTAAGCGTCTTAGCTTTTTATCATTGCTAATCCAAACCTCCGCGCCGCTGACCAACGCTGTGGCTACTTGTAAAGCATCAGCCGGACGAAGGTTATATTTTGCTCGCAGCTGTGCTGCCTGTCTTGCGATGTCACGGCTAACCTCAACTACCCTCAAATGGGGAAAATTCATCAACAGTACTTCATACTGGCGTGCGACATCCCCCCGATTCATGCGCCAGGGCTGTACGGTTAACTCCATGATAGTCACCGTTGAGATAACGCCCTGACTTCGACCGGATTGAATATTCTGCAAAACTGTGCGAGTTAGCGATAGGTATTTCGCATTCGCTTCAAGATGATAGATGAAAACCGAGGTGTCTAGCCCCAAAACCTGATGCGCTTCTAATCGTTGGGTGAGGTTGTCCATGCCTCGCGTTCCTGTTCAAGATAAGTGGTTGCATCGACACCTTGCCAGACATCTTTGTGTAAACCTGTGAGATGTTCCACATAATCTTCCGGTTCCGGAATAAGAACAATCATCCCCTCTTGAACATCAACAAGCAAACGGTCACCGGCTTGAATATTTAACTGTTTACGGGCTGAACTTGGCAACGCAATTTGATAGCGATTGCTTACTTTAACGCGAATGGCTTCCGGCATCGCTCCTCCTACTAAGCAAAATTATATATTTGCTTAGTATTTTACTCTCATAAAAGCAAAAAACCAACCTACCGAGGCGCGATAATTACGAAATCGGGCAGAAAACGATGAGGGCTATTAATTGCTCCCCACCGCTTCGGCCTTTTCTCGTAAAAATCCCAACGTCCGAGGCAACGCCTCACGCGGATCGCCGTCGATGCGGCACTCGATAGCCATGACGCCGTTGTAGCCGACATCGTGCAGCGTGGCGAAGACCGCTCGCCAATCGACATGGCCGTGGCCCGGCAGCCGCCGGTTCGAGTCAGAGAGATGGACGTGCCCGATGAAGGGCGCAGCTTCGCGCAGACTGGCGCTCAGGTTGGATTCCTCAATATTCATATGGAAGATATCCGGCACAACCTTCAGATGGGGGCTGTCAACTGCTTTTACCACCGTTACCGCTTCGGCCACGGTATTGAGCACCCGATCCACGTAGCGATTCAGCGGCTCCAACAGCAGAGTGCCGCCGGTTCGAGCCGCCGACTCCACAATCTCCGTTAAGCCCTCAATCAAGAGCTGTCGATCTTCGTCCAACGTGAACGCATTGCGATACGGCGGCAGCACCTCGCGGGCGTTGATGCCGTACGCCGCCGGTGAAATCAACCCGGCAATCCCCAAATCGGCCCCAACGGCGAGCATCGCTTTGATTTGTTCGATGGCCAACCGCCGCGCCCGTGGATTTCTATCGACCAACCAGCCCTCGAACCCGGCGCAGGCCGATGTCAGCCGAACGGGATAGGTCGCCGCCGCTTTTTGCAGCGCATCGGCGTGCTGCAGCAGGTCGGCCCCGGATATTTCTATCCCGTCATAGCCCCACGCGGCTAATAATTTGAACTTTTCTAGAAAGGTTTGGCCGGGCACGAGACTGGCTTGAACGGCAAAAGGCCACATAGATATTTCTCCTACGTTTTAGCATGGATGAATTGATGTAAAAAATGAAAGGCTGAGGCTGAGGCGAAGGCGAAATGATAACACCAGCATAATCTATATGCGTTTACGCCTGACGGTAGCAAACCTTAAACCGTGGAGACGCGAGCACAACGGCAGATCAACAAAATAATCGACAGGATTGACATGATTATCACGATTTTATCTCTCCTAATTCGGTAAATCGTGTTAATCCTGTCTAAAATTTTTCTAGCACAGTTTAGTGAAGAGCTACCGGCCTGATAAAAAGCTGCTTTTTTCTTCGCCTTAGCCTTCGCCTCAGCCTCAGCCCCTTAACCATCATCGCCAAGGCAGTAAATATCCCTACGTGAAATCGATGACGACTTGAAGGGTTTGCGTTGGCGTTTGAATAATAGGATCAAACGCTGCCAGCGCTCGTTCAAAGGGAACAATATGGGTGATAAGTGGTTTCAGGTTCAGGCTGCCTTCCGCCTGAAGGCGCATAATGGTTTGCCCCAACCGTATCCTATCCCAGCGATAACTGGCTTCGGCGGCGACGCCCGAAATCTGCGAGCAAACCAGGTTGATGCGGTTGTGGTGAAACTCCTCGCCCAGCAGCAGAGCATTGGCCCCACCCTGATAGAAGCCCATCGCCACCACTTTGGAGGAGTAGGCCGTGGCTCGAATGGCTTCGTTGAGAGCGGGAGCAGCGCCGGTCACTTCGATAGAGACATCGGCACCACGATTGCCGGTGGCGGCTTTGATCTGCTCCGCCGCCGAGCCGGTGCGGGCGTTGATCGCCATGTCGATTGCCTTTAGTTCCGAGGCCAGCGCCAATCGGCTTTCTTGCAGATCGACGCCGATGACGTAGGCACCGGATCGCTTGGCTAACTGAGCCACAATCTGGCCCAAAACGCCCAGGCCAAAAACGGCCACCGTCTCGCCGATGCGGATGCGGGCGTCGTGAACGCCGTTGAGCGCCGTGGCCCCGATGTGGGAAAAGATACCAAGCATGGGATCAAGCTCCGGCGGCAGCAATCGATGTTGTGCATAATCTTCATCGACATTATGGTGGGTGCGATGCCCCCACGCGCCATAGACCAACTGATTTTCTTTGACCGTGGTCACCTCCGGGCCGCAGGCTATCACCCGGCCCACTTCCTCATAACCCCAGGTGGTAACCGGATAGTCAACGGTCTGCTGCTCTGACGCCACAAACAAGCGACGATCCGTGTCCCACCTTTTGTGGAGATGCGGGCTGCTGCCGTAATACGCTGTTAACTCGGTGCCGGTGCTAATGCCGGAATAGAGCGTTTGCAGCCGCACCTCATGCGCCTGTAAAGGTTGATCATCGTAAGCTTCAAGAGCGAGTTGTTGGGGTGCGGATAAAATGAGTCGTTGAGCCATCTTCTATAACCTCTAACAGTTTTTAATTTTCTTTTTATAGATGCGCCCCGCAGTGTTTGCAGTATTGGGCATCGCGGTCGTGGCCCTGTAAGCCGCAAGCCGGACAAGCTTGGGTCGTAATCATGTGGCGGGTAGCCTGAGACAGCTCCACCGTAACAATACCGGTTGGCACGGCGATGATGGCATACCCGATAATCATCACCATCGAAGCCAGCGCCTTGCCCACCGCCGTCTGCGGCGATATGTCGCCATAGCCTACGGTTGTCAGCGTGACGATGGCCCAGTAGATGCTCGTGGGGATACTCACAAAACCGTTCTCGCCTCCTTCGACAACATACATCAGTGAGCCGATGATGATGACAATGGTCAGCACAGCGAAGAGAAAAACGCTTATTTTACGACGGCTGGCCCGCAGGGCGGTGACAATGAGCTGAGCTTCGCTGAGATAGGTAGCCAGTTTAAAAACCCGGAAGATACGTAACAGGCGCAGCACCCGAATGGTCAATAAATATTGACTGCCCGGTATAAACAGGCTGATGTAGGTGGGGAGGATAGCCAACAGATCAACCACCCCAAAGAAGCTGGTCGCATAGCGTAATGGCCGATGAACACTAATCAGCCGTAAGATGTACTCGATAGTGAAAAGGATGGTAAAAAACCACTCGGCGGCATAGAGGATAGCACCGTATCGGACTCGAATGCCGGCTACGCTGTCGAGCAGGACGACAGCCACGCTCAGGATGATGCTACAAATGAGAACGACATCAAAAAGTTTACCGGCCGGGGTATCGGCCTCGAAGATGATTTCGTGCAGCACATTGCGCCACCCCGTTGTGGGTTGATTGTTGGGTTGTAACGTCATGACACTTTCAGACCTGAGCGAGCCGTTGGCTTTACTGTTTTCTGCCGACCACCGTCGGCTTAGTATGCGATGATACCGCAATTGTGGGGTAGTATCAAATTCAACGAAAAAGGCTGGAGGCGGTTTCTATCATTACCAAAATTCTCGGCCTCTGCCAAGAAACTGCTCATAAATTAATGGGCAAAATAACGGGAATTTGTTTAGAATAGTTTCAGATATCTACCCGCACGACAGCAGGGTAAACAACCGAGACTAAACATCTTCACCTTGGAGGAGTTCTCCTCCTCACCGGCACATTATATTGGAGAGAGAAAGCATGTTACCCATCAAGATACGCATCTATATCATCTTGCTGATACTTGTAATGAGTGTTACCGCAGCCCAGGCGTTGGCCCAAGAACCGACAACGCAATCAACTTCGCCGGAGCTGATTTTTAACGAACAACAAACCGTTTATCTCACCAACCTCAAGCGAGCCGAGTACGGGTTGCCCCCTCTACGCTGGAACAGACAGCTAACCGAGGCCTCGCGCTGGTTTGCCTGGGATTCAGTAGAAAATCGACCGGAGGAATACTGTGGTCACCAAGATACGAACGATCAATACCCCAGCGATAGAGCGCCTTTATTTGGTTACTACGGCTCAGCCGGAACAGAGAACGCCTTTTGCGGTTACGTTACGCCCCAACAGGCTGTAGAAGGGTGGCACAATTCAGACGGCCATAGGCAGAATATGCTCGATCCCAATCATCGAGAAATTGGATTGGGATACTACCGCCGGACGAGCGACGGTCACGGCTATGTGGTACAGATGTTTGGACGCGACACGGCCTATCCGCCAGTTATCATCAATAGTGAAGCTATTTCAACAACAAATCAAGCGGTTGATCTTTATATCCACGGGAGTGATGATGGCGACAAGATCACCGGGCGGGGAGCACCAACCGAGATAATGATTTCCAACAAACCTTGTTTTGACGATGCAGTCTGGGAAACTTACCAGCCCCAACGCGCCTGGACCTTGGCGTCCGGCCAGGGCTGGCGATCCGTCTATGTTAAAACTCGGGACGCCAGCGGCCGCTCTACACTGATTTCAGATACAATTTATCTAGGCTCCAATCTTTTTGAGCAAGCATTGAGTCTAAACCAGGCCGCTACACGCACAGACAGCATCGCGCTTTACGACCTGGGTAGTAATCTACCCTTTATGCAATTTAGTTTAGGCTGGCTGATCGAAATGGAAAAAGGCAAGCTGTGGTGGGGTAACGGCGAGGTTGTTACCGATGCCGATGCCTCAGCAGGGCAGGCATTTCGACTACGCCCCGGCGATGGCAACTCATTCATATGGGCTGTACCGACCGATTATCCGCGCGATGTCAACAGTCAAGCCTACTTTCGTCTCAAAGTGACCGACAACACCAGTTCGGATCCGGTGGTACGCATTTCAATTGAAACCAACGGAACAGAGCGCGATGCGTTGGAACTGAAAGGCACCGACTTTGCCGCATCAAACGTTTATCAAGAATTCCCTCTTGATTTCATTCAATCTGACGACCCAGACGAGCCATTTCTCAAGCTACAAATCAGCCGGTTAGGCAACGCCACCGTCTATGTTGATCGCGTTACGGCGTTCACCGCACCGGAATCAACCCAGAGCAGCAAAATTTGGGATGTACCCGGCCAAAACTATCGAGGCCAGACGGTCTGGGTACGTTATACGGATAACAGCAGCACATTTTCCCCAATAACCGAAGTAGACAGCACCGTTTCCGATCTTCAATTATCTCAAACATCCATCAATTTTCTTGGCGACGGTAGCCAACTGATACCAGACAGCCGGATAGTTCAGGCTACGGTACATTCCGGATGCAACCAAACCGCAACGCTAACGGCAACGGCAACTAGCAACGCCGATTGGATTGATATTGTGCCACAATGGCCTAACTTACAAATTCGAATCGATCCCACGGGTTTATCGAACGGAACACATCAAGGCACCGTTACCATTGATGCCGGAACAGGGATACAAAATAGTCCGCAAAACATACAAGTAACGTATACCCAAACCGACGTCATCAAACATACGTTTATCCCTATTCTTCTTCGCCCTTAAGCGGCGTTCTATCTTGCCGATTACGCACCAGATAAGAACCCAAAGAACCTATTGAGAATGGAGTAGAGCAAATATTGAAGACCATCACGATGCTATGAACTTAATAGCAGTAGGATTTATTAATCTCCCTCAGATTTTCCCTTTTGGTTAGCAAACTGTTTCTCCAACTCTTCCACCCGAGCGATGAGCGCCTCCAGCAGATCGGGCAGTTGGCCGTGCTCCAGGTCGGGCGTGTAACCCTCTTGAGGGACGCCTTCCCGTTTGATGACCTTGCCGGGGATACCAACGACCACCGAGTTGGGCGGCACCTCTTTGATGACCACAGCGTTTGCACCAATGCGGCTGTTTCGACCAACGACAATGGGACCAAGCACTTTAGCCCCGGCCCCAACAACAACGCCATCCTCAATTGTAGGATGGCGCTTGACTTTCTCTCCACTGGTACCGCCGAGCGTGACACCGTGATATAGGGTTACGTTTTCGCCCACCTCGGCAGTTTCGCCGATAACGACCCCCATACCGTGGTCGATGAAAAAACCGGGGCCGATGACCGCGCCGGGGTGAATTTCGATGCCTGTCAGCCAGCGCGTGAGCTGCGACAGGCAGCGGGCCAGAAATTTAGCATCTCTGGCCCACAGCCAATGCGTCAGGCGGTGGCTCCAGATGGCATGCAGGCCGGGATACGATAACACCACCTCCGGCACGCTGCGAGCGGCCGGATCGCGATTAAAAACAGCCTCAACATCACGGCGCAGGGTTTCAAACATACCCGTGTTCCCTTCCGGCAGCGTGAAAGACAGGCCGGAACCTGCTTCTTCCGAGCGAGATTGGGTTTTCATAATTCACATGTCCAATTTCACTTAATCGGCCAAGTTAGCATAAAGCGGCGTACTCAGGTAGCGCTCGCCAAAGGAAGGGATGATAACCACCACCAGCTTGCCCTCGTTTTCAGGACGTCGCGCCACTTGCAGTGCCGCCCAGACCGCCGCGCCCGATGAAATACCCACCAGCAGCCCTTCCCGGCTGGCCATCTGGCGAGCGGTGTCGAAAGCATCGTCACCCTCCACGCGCACCACTTCATCATAAATTTCGGTGTTGAGCACGCCCGGCACAAATCCGGCTCCAATACCTTGAATAGGGTGTGGCCCTTTTTCCCCGCCGGACAGTACCGGCGATCCGGCCGGCTCAACCGCCACCACTTTCACGCTTGGCTTTTTACTTTTGAGCACCTCACCAGTACCCGTAATCGTACCGCCGGTGCCGATACCGGCTACAAAAATATCAACTTGGCCGTCGGTATCGCGCCAGATCTCCTCGGCGGTGGTGCGGCGATGGATCTCCGGGTTGGCCGGGTTTTCAAACTGCTGGGGGATCAGATAGCGCGGATCAGCGTCGGCCATCTCTTGCGCTTTTTGGATAGCGCCGTTCATGCCCTGCGCGCCGGGGGTAAGAATAAGTTCGGCCCCAAACGCCCGCAGCAGCAACCGCCGCTCTTTGCTCATGGTATCGGGCATTATCAGCGTACATTTATAACCACGCGCAGCGCACACAAAGGCCAGCGCGATGCCGGTGTTGCCGCTGGTCGGTTCCAAAATGATGGTGTCCGGCTTGATGAGGCCTGCTTCTTCGGCGGCATTAATCATGGCCACCCCGATGCGGTCTTTTACACTGTGGGCGGGGTTCTGGTATTCCAGCTTAACTACGACATCAGCCACACAGCCTTCAGATAGTCGTTGTAAACGTACCAGAGGCGTATTACCAATCAGCTCAGTTACATTATTTGCAATTTTCATGAGGTTCTCCTCTATTAAACGGTTAAAATTATGGGTTATGGGTATCAGCACCCCGTGGCTGTCTTATATATACGCTTCATGGTATAGATTATCTTACGCTTAATATACTAAGCTGGGCTGTTTTTTGCAATAGATTGGGGTATCATGAGAGCGTTTCTGTTATGGGGCGAGAGTGAAACACTGAAGTTATGAGGAAAATCAACCACGAATTGCACGAATTTTCACCAATTTTATTCGTGGTAATTTGTGTAATTCGTGGTTAAAACAGTTTCCCCATCGCCTGGACCCAGTGCCAGAATTTATTCTCATTCCTTAGCGGCAACCAATATCTCTCGTTTACCGAGCGGACCGGGCCGCTTGTATACCTGAAAGCCCACGGCTGCCAGCCGGCGGCGGACTTCCCCTTTGACGGAGTACGTCGCTACCTTTCCTCCTGCTCTGAGTACGACAAAAAGTCGAGCAAAAAAATCCTGAGTCCACAGCTCGGGGTTTTTTTCGGGGCTAAAGGCATCCTGGTATACAGCGTGATAATCGCGCGGAGGGATAGTGACAGTGACGGCGTCGCCGACAATGAGATCAAGCCGAATACCACCGCCAAAACGCCATTGCAGCGGGGAGGCAGGCAAGGCATCAGGTAAACCCACCCGCCATTCGAGAAAAGCCTGCCGGATTTCTTGGGCCACAGCCGGCAAATCGCCATGATTGAGCCGAGCCAGAGTCGTAGCCGGCAACAGATACTTTTCCAAAGCAACATATTCCAACGGCGTGCCGGTAGCAATACTGTGGTGAGCCGTTACCCAAAAATTCAACCCCGTCCCAAAACCGACCTCCAGCACGCGCGTAGGCTGTTGCTCGGCCAGCCGCCGGGCGACACCGGTTCCGCGCAGAAAAACATGCTCCGTTTCGGTCAATGCGCCGAATGTGGAATGAAAGGTTTCGTCATAGATAGCGCTGTACAACGTATCCGAGCCGTCGCCGGTTGTTTGGGGTTGAAAAGAATCGTCGACGTGTATTGGCATAGGTGGAGTATACCATAATTTTAGGGCGCGACGAGAGCAAGTTTCTGTTTGCCGTCTATGGGTTGAAGCACTGAAACACTGATAGAACTGATGGCACTGAATAGATGCAGGTATGACAAATTTGCCCGCAATCGGTCTGATTAAAGAAGCCTATAGCTGTTTGAAACGTCAGTGAAATTAGCCTTTTCAGTCCATCAATGTTTCAATACCACCGTCCCGGTTGTAAAGCACACCCTCCTCGTTTGTGCAAGTCAACAATACGCCTAGAATACGATCAAAGTAAACTTTGATGCTCCTACGTGACGGAATCACAAAGCTAGCTTTGTGATTCCGTCACGGCCCCGATTGATTTGTTGATTTACTAAACTTTGATGATCCGGCTTGACGGAGCGGGTAGAGTCGAACATTTACGTTTAACCATAGCGGAGATTTTATGATTGCCATCATCGGTGGCGGAGTATTCGGCTTGTCGATAGGCTGGTATCTGGCCAGGGCTGGACATCCGGTAACCATTTTTGAACAAGGCCAGGTAGGCCAGGGCGCAACCTGGGCAGCGGCGGGAATGCTCATGCCCTGGAAACTGTCCGACTCCTTTAGCGATGATTTATTTGCCTTACAACAAGACAGCTACAATCGCTGGCCTCGTTTTGCGCAAGCGTTGGGCGAGGTTTCCAATATTCCACTCCATTATCAAACCGATGGCCGTTTTTTCTTAGCGCTATTTGACAACGCCGTGAAGCGACTGAAACGCCAGTACGACTTTCATCATGCGCTCGGATTCCCGGTCGAATGGCTAACCGGCGACGAAGTGCGGCAGCGGGAGCCGAATTTAGGTGCCGATGTTCTGGCCGCCATCTTCACCCCGATGGCCCATCACATCGACAATCGTCAACTTGTTGTCGCCCTGCGCGATGCTTTTCTCCAGGGGGGCGGCCAACTGCGCGAGCAGACAGAAGTACAGGAGCTGCTCATCGCTGATAAACGTGTGCGCGGTGTTCAACTACCGGATGAGATTTTCGCGGCTGAGACGATTATTGTTGCAGCCGGAGCCTGGAGCGGTCACATTGCGAGATTACCCCGATCGCTACGCAACATGGTTCGGCCTCGTAAAGGGCAGACCCTGATCTTGCAGATGGATCCGGAGTCGCCACTAATTAAGCAACCGGTACTGGGGCCGGTCTATCTGGTACCGCGCCCCGACGGTCGTCTCATTGTTGGCACCACAGTCGAGCGCGAAGCCGGGTTCGATACCCAGCCAACAGTCGGCGGCGTGTTTCACATGCTGCGCAAAGCCCAAGAGATGGTTCCCAAAATCGAAACGCTGCCGATCATCGAAATGGGAGCCGGACTGCGGCCCACAGGGGCGGGTCGGCTGCCGATGTTGGGTCCAACCGGCGTGAAAGGATTGCTCATCGCAACCGGTGGTCATTCGTACGGAATTTTGCTCAGCCCGGCGGTGGCAGAGACAATGAGTCACTTAGCCCTAACCGGCAAAGTAGCGCCGATAATTCAGCCTTTCATGCCCCCCCCAGAAGCAAAACTTTCATAATTCTCCATATTCGGAGCAACAAAGGTCACAACAACCTTCAACGACACAAGCCATATTCCAAGTCATAATCATCTTGCAACGTGATAAACATGGCATGTTGCTTATTGTGGCAATGTAATATAAAATCCGATACGTTACGACAAAGTGGTCTCACAACCTGTACCCCACATTTTTCAGACATTTGCTCCTCTTTTCCGATTGACCTCTAACCCAAAGATAGTTAAACCTTTTTTACACGTTCTCAACCCTACTTTGGCCGTATTCAAATATTATGATGCAAGGATATACTATGAGCTAGCGGAAACAATGGCTTACCCGACACGTTGTTTATAGAGAGTGCAACGCTGTCGGCCATCTACAATTAAATTAGCTTTTACAGGGAGAGGATATGAAACGGAAGCAGTTACAACCATTACAAACCAATGGTAATATCGATGTTTTCAGAGAGCGCTTTGAAAACAACCTCTACTATCATATAGGGCAAGCCGTACAAACGGCCAGCCTCAACGACGGTTATATGGCGCTAGCCTACAGCGTCCGCGATTATTTGGTTGATCGCTGGCGTAAAACCGTCAATACCTATTATGAAACCAACCCCAAATTTATTTACTATCTTTCAGCCGAATATTTAATGGGCCGACAGCTTGCCCAAAATATGCTTTATACCGATACCAAAGAGCTAGCCCGCGAAGCCCTGAGTGACTTCGATGCACCTTTTGAGGATGTGCTGGATCAGGATATTGAACCCGGCTTGGGTAATGGTGGCTTGGGGCGCTTGGCCGCCTGTTTCCTCGACTCGATGGCGACACTCGATATCCCTTGCGTCGGCTATGGTATTCGCTATGAGTTCGGCATCTTCCGCCAATCGTTCAAAAACGGCTGGCAGGTTGAAAGCCCGGATGAATGGCTCTATCTGGGCAATCCTTGGGAATTTGAACAGCCTGACGATATGGTTGAGGTACAATTTAACGGCTATACCGAACATTACCAGGACGAAAACGGCCACTGGCGCATTCGGTGGACCGGCGGCCAAAAAGTAATGGGCGAGCCGTTCCACACGCTGGTGCCAGGCTACGGAACCGGCACGGTTAATATGCTGCGCTTGTGGGGCGCACGGGCCACCAACGAATTCGACTTCCAACTATTCGACCACGGCGATTACGCCCGCGCGGTCGAGCAAAAAACCCACTCCGAAAATATCAGCAAGGTACTTTATCCCAACGACAACATGCCGCAGGGGCAGGAGCTTCGGCTGCGCCAACAATATTTCTTCGTGGCCTGCTCACTCAACGATATTATTCGCCGCTTCCATATTCGCAATGATGATTGGGAGATGTTCCCGGAAAAAGTGTCTATTCAGCTCAACGATACGCACCCGGTCATCGGCATCCCCGAACTGATGCGTCTGCTGGTGGATGAGTACCACCTTACTTGGGAGAAGGCATGGAATATTACAAAACGAACGTTTGCCTACACATGTCACACCCTTATGCCTGAAGCCCTAGAAAAATGGCCGGTTAGCCTACTTGAACGGCTGCTGCCGCGTCATATGGAAATTATCTATGAGATCAACCTGCGCTTCCTCGAAGAGGTCGAAGCCAAATTCCCCAACGATCATTGGCGTATCGAGCGTATGTCGATTATTGAAGAAGGCTACGAACAGCGCGTACGGATGGCTAATTTGGCCTCGGTCGGCAGCTTCTCGATCAATGGTGTGGCCCAACTGCATTCCGATTTGCTAAAGGGTCGGGTACTCAACGATTTTCACGAAATGTGGCCGGAGAAGTTTAACAATAAAACGAACGGCGTTACTCCGCGCCGCTTTGTACGACTGGCCAACCCACGTCTGTCCGAACTCATCACCTCGAAGATCGGCAACACCTGGGTTAAAAAATTAGAGCAGCTTGATGAACTAGAGAAATACGTCGATGATGCCGAGTTTCAGCAAAACTGGCGAGAGGTAAAGCAGGCCAACAAACAAGAACTGGCCGATTATATTTTGAAGCGTGAAGGCATCGAAGTTGATCCCAACTCGATGTTTGATATTATGGTCAAGCGGCTACACGAATACAAACGCCAGCACCTCAAGATGCTGCATATTGTAACGCTTTATAACCGCCTTAAAGCCAACCCCAGCCTTGATATCGTGCCGCGCACCTTTATCTTTGGGGCCAAAGCCGCACCAGGCTACTTTATGGCCAAACGCATCATCAAAGTCATCAACGACATTGGACGGGTGATCAACAACGACCCCGATATCGATGGCCGGCTCAAAGTGGTATTTGTCACCAATTTCAACGTCACCCTGGCTCAGAAAATATATCCGGCCGCGGATTTGTCGGAACAGATTTCCATGGCCGGCAAAGAGGCTTCAGGAACAGGCAATATGAAATTTGCCCTCAACGGAGCGCTCACCATCGGCACTCTCGATGGCGCGAATGTTGAAATTCGAGAGAAGGTTGGTGCAGACAATTTCTTCCTATTCGGCTTAACCACCGAGGAAGTCTTTGCGCTGAAGGAAAAAGGGTACGACCCGATGCACTACTATCACAAAGATGAAGAACTGCGTCAGGCCGTTGATCAAATTACGTCCGGCTATTTCAGCAAAGGTGAGCACGACGTAGTTAAATCGGTGATGAACTCGCTGCGCTACCATGATGAGTTTCTCTCTTTTGCCGACTTCAGAGCCTATATAGACTGCCAAAACGCGGTGGATGATGTCTATCGCGACGTTAATCGCTGGACACGCATGTCCATATTAAATGTCGCGCGCTCCGGTTTCTTCTCATCCGACCGGACGATCAAAGAATATTGCGACGATATTTGGAAGATCAAGCCGGTACCGGTCGAACCGAGGTAGGGAATTAAAAATTAAGAATTAGGAATTAAGAATAAAACAGAGACTGGAGATTGCTACATCACAATCTCCAGTCTCCACTCTCCCCTTCTTCATTCTACATTCTACATTCTTCATTCTCTCACGCCGCCACCATCTCCGGCTCGGTCAGATAATGAATCCACGGCCCCTTGAAGATACGGCGCAGCCCGATAGTTACTTTAAAGATTTCCTCGGTGACCACCAGCATGTAAACCCAATACACAGGCAACTCAAAGAAGAAAGCGCCGATAAAAGCCAGCGGCACACCGATCAACCAGACTGAACCGCCGTCTAAAATCATCGAGTAGTTGGTATCGCCCCCGCTTCTTAAAACACCGATAAAGATCATAAGCGCCGTCACCTTGATGGGCAAAATTAAGCCCATAACGGTCATCAACGCTATTGCATAGCCCGATACCGTTTCGGAGACGTTATAGAGCGTCATAATCGACCCGGCACTCACAATCACGAGCAGGCCCACCGGCACGGCCCCGAGTACGCCCAAGGCCAGATACCGTTTGGCAAAGATGTAAGCCCGATTGATCTCGTTAGCCCCAATCCGGTTGCCGATCATAATAGCACAGGCATTGCTCATCCCTAAAAAGATAATGAAGGCCATCCGCTCGATAGTAACCACAATATTTACGGCGGCAATCGCCTCGGTGCTGATACGGGCGTAGATGATAGCGTACGTCGTAATGCCCAGCGACCAGGCTACCTCGGTGATGATGACCGGAAAGGCAGTCTTCCCAAACTTGGGCAGGAAGGTCCAATCGATCCGCACCAAATCGCGCGGGGGCGCGGCCAGCGGCAACCGCTGCCAATAGACAACACTCACCAGAATAACGGCTTCAACAAGGCGTGCGCCACAGGTGGCTATCGCCGCACCGGCCACACCCCATTCAGGGAAGCCATAGTTACCGAAAATGAGCAGGTAGTTGAAGGTCGTGTTCAACACCAGCGCAATCGCGCCGACAATCATCGGCAGCTTCACGTTTTCAATACTCCGCAGAATAAAGGTGTATGAGACCGCCACCGCCGTACCGATATAGCTCCAGCCGACAATTCTCAGGTATTCGCTGCCCAGAGCAATCACTTCCGCATCCTGGGTGTAGATGCTCAAGACCGTTTCTGGTACAATAATAGCAGCGATCATAAAAACCACGCTGCCGAGCGCACCAAACATCAGGCTCAAGCTTAAAACCGAATGAATACCCTGAATATCCTTCTTACCCCAATACTGTGCCGTAAAGATGGCCGCACCACTGGAAATCCCGAACATCATCAGGATCATCAAAAAGAAAATTTGATCGGCCAGCCCGACCGCCGCTACCGGCTTATCGCCTAACTGCCCAATCATGAGCATATCGACAGCCCCTAGCGAAAAGGTGATCAGGTTCTGGATGATAATCGGCATCGAAAGCGTAAGCATCGTGCGGAAAAAGTTTTTGTCGTTGAATAGATTAGTTACCATGATTAACCTCGATTTGTTGGGAATACAGACGCATCTTAACACAAACAGCCGGGCTAGTCCTCAGCCAAAGGTTGTATTGTACAGTTTATTCGTACCTATAAAAAGTTGGGGCAAAAGCATTTTTCATTATTCGTGCATCCAAATCAACCCCCTGATTATACTTTTGGCCCCTGACAACACCCCACATTAATGGTACTATGAGAGCGGTTAAATACGAAGCATCTACCTTGTACCAAGGAGCAATACGATGGGCGTTGTCCGTCACAAAATTTGGAGCGATCTTTGGAATAACAAAAGCCGTACCTTACAGGTCGTGCTGATTATCGCTATGGGCGCATTTGCCGTAGGCATGATCGTCGGCAGCAGCGATCTCATTCGCGTTGGCCTAACCAAGGTCTGGCAAGCCTCATCGCCGTCGATGATCAACATGTCGGTCGATCCGCGCATCGACGACGAAACCCTCGAATCGCTGAAAAGCGTGCGCGGCGTCGAGGATGTTGACGCCGCGCTGCTGACCACCATCGAGTGGCGGCACAATGCATCGGAAGAGTGGCGACCGGCCCGGCTGCTCGCCCGCGATGATTTCGACGACCAAACCTATGCCAAGCTGAGCCTGGTGAGCGGCGACTGGCCCACGCGTAAAGCGTTTGGAGTCATGCAAGGTATCGATACTGCTTACGAAATTCCTCAGGGGTCGGCCGTTCAGGTTCGCATCGAGGACAAAATCTATACCGTTGACATCAACGGCGTCATCTACAACCCATTGGGCAACCCGCCCGGCTTCGGCGGCAACCCCGAATTCTACACCACCCGCCAGCGTTTCGGCGAATTAACCGGCGAGGACGGCTACGACCAGCTTTACGCCGGCGTACCGGTCTACAGCGAAGCCGCCGCTACCGAAGCCGCCGACGGCATCGAACGCCGCCTGGAAAAGCTCGACGTGGAAGCCCTCAGCCTACCTTTCCCGCCCCGGGTCACCAGCCCGGAAAAACACGCATTTCAGGATGTCTTAGACGGCATCTTCCTGATATTAGCCATTATGGCCGTATTAACCCTGATGTTGGGTCTGCTGTTGGTCTACAACACCATCAACGCCATCGTGTCGCAACAGGTCAACCAAATCGGTATTATG
This sequence comes from Anaerolineae bacterium, assembly GCA_020433805.1. GTDB lineage: Bacteria > Chloroflexota > Anaerolineae > 4572-78 > J111 > JAGRBY01. The sequence goes on along the minus strand of JAGRBZ010000058.1, from coordinate 11,307 downwards.
AAAGCCGTCGGTGCCAAAGTCAGACAAATTCTACGGGTATACATCACTATGGTCTTTGTCTACGGCCTGCTCTCAATCCTGCTCGCCATCCCGCTGGGGGCGCTGGGTGCTTATGGGTTGAGCACGTTCATGCTGACATCGTTTAACGTCGCACCTGAGCCGTTCAGCCTGTCGATGACGGCCGTACTGGTTCAGGTTGCTATCTGTCTGCTGGCTCCGCTGCTGGTGTCGCTCATCCCTATTTTCTCCGGGGCGCGGATTACCGTGCGCGAAGCTATCAGCACTTACGGCTTGAGCGCCGGTGCGGGCCGGATGAGTCGCGCTCTGGCTAAAATCCAAAACTTATCGCGCATTATCTTGTTGATGATCAGCAACACGTTTCGCAACCGGGGCCGGGTGATTCTTACCCAGGTTACGCTGGTCGGCAGCGGCGTGATCTTTATGATGGTTATCGGCGCGCAGGACTCAGCCAAATACACCTTCAGAGACATTTTGTTCGACATCTTGAACTACAACGTCACCTTCCAGTTTGAGGACTCGGAGCGCATCGACCAGATCGAGTCCTTGGCCCTGGCCCATCCCGATGTCGCGGCGGTTGAAATGTGGGGCGTCAACCAGGCCACGTTGCGCTTGGCCGGTCAGCCGGAAACGAATGACGATGAAAATACCATTTTGTGGGGCGTGCCCCTACCCACCGAACTATACGTGCCGCGCGTCCGCCAGGGTCGTTGGCTGGAGCCGGGCGACACCTACGCTATTGTGATGAACCAGGATTTAGCCCAAGATGCCGGCGTCACTCTGGGCGACCGCGTTGTGCTCGATCACAACCTGTACGGCGAAACAGAGTGGACAATCGTCGGGCTGCTGCTCGATCCGGCTGTTCCCAACTCCGTCTATATGGATCGTGATATGCTGCTAAAAATTACCCACAGCGTCGGCAAAGCCGAAACGGTTTGGATCAAAACGGTGCACGATGATGCCGCCAGTGAGCTGGCCGCGGCAGCCAGTCTACGCCAGTATTTCAATGAACGCAAGCTGGATGTCCGCCCGGAAGGAATTTTCCCGATGGACACGGCCACCGCTCTGGCCGATCAAATTCTGCAAAACTTTGGCGTCATCATGTCACTGCTGGCGACACTGGCCGTGGTTATGGGCATCGTGGGTGCTATCGCGCTGAGCGGGATGCTGTCGCTGAGTGTGCTGGAGCGCACCCGCGAAATTGGGGTAATGCGGGCTATCGGCGCGACCTCGCGGATTATTGCCACGCTCTTTGTAGGCGAAGGTTTGACAATGGGGTTGCTAAGCTGGCTGATTGCCATGCCACTGAGTATCCCGGCCGCCTACCTGTTGGCCAAAACGCTAGGCATCATGGTCGAGAACGAAATACTGTACAACTACACCCCTACCGGCGCAGTCTACTGGCTGGTGATTATTACCGTACTCTCTATCGCGGCCAGTTGGTTCCCGGCCCGCAGCGCCACGCGCATCAGCGTGCGGGAAAGCCTGGCGTATCAGTAAGGTGCTGGATACCATCATCTTCTCACCTACGCGCCCATCACCTTAAACATATCCTCCAAGGTGTCCCATACCATTTTACAGACACATACTTTGATATTTATCGGCTCGCCTCTTATAATCTCAGAATGACCGCACAGTCTTAGTCCAACGACGGTAACAAAACTACAGACCAATCACGAACCCGTTCTTCAAAATAACGATCCCGTAGGCTCCAACACTTATAAACCCTAGGGGGCGATAAAACAAGCTTTGTCATAAAGAGAGCATGACTTTAACGCTCCAGTTTTACTGACGGAAAGAAGACAAATTAATGGTTAACTACAAAACAGCCGGCCTATCCAACCAACAAAGCGTGGAATATGCGCTGGTTTTACCCGACGCCTTTGATCCCCAGCGCGCCTATCCCTTGCTGCTTACTTTTCCCCCCGGCCCACAGAGCCGCGATATGGTAACCTGGGGCTTAAGTGGCTACTGGCAAGCCGAAGCGCAGCGGCGCGGCTGGATCGTGATAAGCCCGGCGGCTCCCAACGGCATTCTCTTCTTCAAAGGCTCAGAGGTATTGATTCCTGAATTTCTCGATCAGGTGACGGCGGACTACATGCCGGAGGGCGATAAGATCCATCTGGCCGGCATTAGCAACGGCGGCATTAGTGCCTTTCGCGTGGCTCTGAACAATCCCGACCGCTTTCATTCGCTCACGGTACTGCCCGGCTTTCCCCCCACCAACCACGATATGGAGCAGTTGCCCAAGCTCAAAGCTATGCCGGTAACGATGTTTGTCGGCGAGCACGACATCGATTGGGTCGATAAAATGGCCGCCTCCGAGTCAGACTTGATGGAAGCGGGGGGGCAGGTATCGTTTGATATCGTTCGGGGCGAAGGGCATGTCATTCAAAGCTTGGTCGGAGGCCGGGAGCTGTTTGATCTGCTAGACTCCTTTAGGTCGAGCGGTTAAAAGAGCTGTCCAAAAACAACTACGCACTTTTTGGGCGAGTAATTGGTAATTAGAGATTGGTAATTGATTAAACCATTGACCATTTACTAATTATGCGTTACTTACCTCAAATGTGACCGTTACTTGATGGTCACCCTTCATCCTTTCATAACTTTGGGTCACAGCCCCTAATGAATGAGGTGGAATGAACGAGCAGTTCGAGAACTTAAATCAAGCCCTGCTGTCGGCTATGGATACCTTTGCCGACAAAGTCTGCTTTCACGTAAACCGCGGTAAACGCTATCAAGCCATCACCTATGAACGCTTTCGGCGTTACGCGCTGCGCTTGGCCCACTTTTTTCTGGAGAACGGCATCACCAACGGCCAGCGCGTTGCCATTATCGCCGATAACCCGTTGGAGTGGATGGTTGTATACGTGGCCGGTCTGCTGGCCGGTGGCGTCGTGGTGCCGCTCCGCGCCTGGTCGCCCACTGAAAAGGTAAAAGTGATGCTCTGCGAGTCGGGTGCCCGGCTGGCCGTCATTCAAGGCGAAATCGCAGCGTATTTCATCGAGCAAGCCGGTCGCGACCTGCCCGACCTGCAAACAGTGCTGGTGGTTGGCGATGTGGGTGATACGCACCCCCCAACCGTGTCGATTACAACCATCCTGGGCAAGCCCATCTCCGACGACGAGGAAGCCCTTATCCGACAGCACGCCGTTAGCGTTGCCCCCACGGCCCCGGCCCTCATCTATTACAAATCCGGTACCCCCAAGGGGGCGCTGTTCGATCACCGCCGTCGTATAGCCGCGATGCACAGCATGGCCGAATGGTTTCATCTCAACGCCGACGACATCGCCATCACCACTATCTTATCCTGGAACTTAGCCACGTTAGATGTCACCCTGCATTACTTCCTGTCGGGCATCGCCCATATTGTAACCGGCAGCAAAGACGACACCACGATTTCGCAGCAGCTATCGCCCACAGTCATGCTCACCTCACCGTCCGGCTTCCAGGATTTCTACAATCAAACCATGATTGAGATGGAACACCTACCGGCTGCTCGCAAAGCAGTTTTTCAGTGGGCGCTTAATGTGGGCAAAGACTATCTGGAGGCCGGGTTGAGCGCATCGAAAGAATTGCGCGATGCCTACGCCCGGGCCGACCTGACCTTTTTCAGTCAGATACGGGCCAAGCTGGGTGGCCGATTACGCCGCATCTATTCCACCGGCGCGTCGCTGCCCCCTGAGTGGGCCGAGTTTGTCGAAATTATAGGCATCACTCCGCTCAACGTATACAGCTTAACCGAAGCCGGCGGATTTCCCGCCATCAGCCAGCCCGACGCTCACCGGGCTGACTCGTGCGGCCAGGTAGCTCCCGGTTTCCAAATGCGCATTGCCGACGACGGGGAAGTGCTGGTCCGCGGTCCAAGCGTGATGTGCGGCTACTGGCAAAAGCCGGAAGAGACCAGTCGATATATCGATGCTGACGGCTGGCTGCACACCGGCGATTTGGGCCGGTTCGATAAGGACGGCTTCTTAAGCCTAACCGGCCACAAGCAGCCTGTCTTTTCGCTGTCAACCGGCCGCAATGTCATGCCCACCACCATCGAAAGCGAACTTACCGAAAGCCCCTTAATCGACCAGGCCGTAATTTTTGGCGAAGGGCGTCCTTTTGTTTCAGCCTTAATCGTCCCCGATATGCCGGTTATACAGTCCCGCATATCGTCCGATGGCTCAACCACCGCGCACCCCGCCAAACCGATTAGTCCCACGGATAAACAAGTCCACGCCCTGATCACCGACGTCGTTGCCGACGTCAACAACACGTTGGACAACTGGAGCCGCATTCAAGAGTTCAGTATTCTGCCCGAAAGGCTAAGCCAGCAAAAGGGCGAGTTAACCCAGTCGCAAAAAGTCTGCCGCGACACCGTTGCCGAGCATTACGCCCCCGTCATTGAAGCGATGTATCCCAGCACCATCCCCATCAACGGCCAAACCGTAACGCACGTCCAGCTTGAACCGTCCGAACTGCACGAGCTGCTGGAAAAGCAAGACCTGCTCGATGCCTGGATGGCCGACGCCGGCATAGAGTTTCTGTTCGATCTGGCTCGCCGCAAGCAAATCGACCCGCCGTCGATGGTGAATATCTCCGACACCGTCGCCACCATCGCCCAAATGCAAAACGAAGAGAAGCCGCTGTCCACCGCCCTCATCATCGGCGACCCCGTCCACATCGCCCGCCGCCTGCCGGAGAGCGAAATTCAACTTCAGCGCTTCGACCACATCCGCCGTATGCGCCAAATCGTTACCACGCTGGCCAAGATGGTCGACGGCACAGTGCTGGGCTACGTGCTCGATACCCACGGTTACGTGCGCGGCGTCCACAAGCTGCTGGCCGAAATCCCCCAGGACTCAGAAAACTATCTCTTTGGGCCGCAGTTTCGCCACCACGCCGCCATCTCCCAAGAGTGCGACGCGGTCGTCTTCTTTGTACCGGCCGGCGGGCGTCAGGTTCGGGTTTTTGCCGATGGTCGGCTGGTGGGCCGCTACTCCAATGGTAACTGGTCGGCGGAAAGCATCGCCCACATCGACAAAGCCATCGCCAACCTGGCCGATCAGCGCGATTACAACCTGGCACTGCTGCGCCGGGTGATGCGGGTGGCCTTTGAAATGTCCGAGCGCAACCGGGGCGCTATCTTTGTTATCGGCGACGCCGAATACATCCTCGACAACTCCGACCCGCCCGAAATTAGCGCCTTTGCTTCCATTAAAGGCACCGACATCGACCGCCTCGATGACCGGGAGATCATCAACTTCGCCAAACAAGACGGAGCCACCATCATCAACAAAGCCGGTAAGTTTGAGGGCTGTATGGTCCTGCTCCGGCCCAACGCCAACACCCAGGCCGAAATCGGCCCCGGCAAAGGCGCTCGCCACAGCAGCGCCGCCAAAATGAGCGCCGAGGCCGGCTGCCTGGCCATTACCGTGTCGCAAGACGGCCCCATTACCATCTACGAGTCGGGCCAGCGCATCTTATCGCTCTAATTGTATCGTACACCCTAGCTGCGGCTTGGCCGCAAAGACGAGGTACGTATGTTCAAGAAAATCTTAATCCCTCTCGACGGCTCCGATTTAGCCGAGCAAGCGCTCGAACCGGCGTCGCGCCTGGTCGAGCCGTTCAGCGGCCAACTTATCCTGATGTGCCTGGCCTCCCGGCAAACCTTCTCTGCCGAAACCGCCGACGACGCTGCCGCCCCCCTGGCCCCCGATGAAGCAGAGGCGTATCTACACCAGATTGAGCAGCAGACCCGGCAGTTTAACTGCACCGTCCAAACCAAACGCATGGACAAAATGGACGCTGCCGCCATTGTGGAAACCGCCGCAGCCGAGGCCGTTGACCTGGTCGTGATGGCCGACCAGGGTACATCCGGTCTAAAGGGCTGGCTGCTCGGCAACCCGACCGAATTGGTTATCCATCAGGCCCCCTGCCCGGTGCTGGTCGTCCGCTCCGCCGCGCCCTGGTCAAAGGTGGCCGTGGCGCTCAACGGCGAGGAATGGGCTGAGGCGATCTTGCCGTTAGCGACCCATATCGCCCAAAACACGACGGCCTCCCTCACGCTGCTGCACATCTTGGAAGACATCGCCGACCTGGAAAACATGCAGCTTGGCGAGTTGGAAGGGTTAGGCAGTGTCCCCACCAATCCTGAGCGCGATGTCCAGGCCCGGGCCGAGGGGCTAGCCTACCTCCAGCAAGTCAGCGCCCAACTGCCGTCCCTGTCCGAAAGCGTGCAAATGGAACTGCTCACCGGCTCGGCCGTTCCCAGCCTGCGCCGCTACGTTGAAACCGAGCAGGTCGATCTGGTGGCCTTAAGCACCCACAACCGCAGCGGCTGGCAGCGCTGGGTCCATCGCAGCACCGTCGACGAATTTCTGCGCGGCACCGACATCGCTCTGTTGGTCGTGCCGATAGCCGACGAAAGCATCGCTTAGGAATGAAAGACTAACCGCTTCACTCCGGTACTGTAAGCATCGAAACACCAGGCAGGGCATAGGTCCTAACGAACCTATCAGTTACTATGGCCTCTTCCTACACGTAGGCCGCCCTAAATCAGTGTGATTTACCTCTTCCCACTACTAGGACGGCTTGAATCGTTGTGATTTGCCTCTCCCTACTAGCAGGATGCCGCGCCGCACAGTGATTCGCCTCTCCCTGCTAGCAGGGTACCTTGCCGAAACGTGATTTGCCTCTCCCTACTAGCAGGATGCCACGCCGCAGCGTGATTTGCCTCTCCCTACTAGCAGGATACCGTGCCGCAGCGTGATTTACCTCTCCCGCCCGGAAAGAAACCAGGGTTCTCAGACCACAGTCCTGTTGTAGTACTACCAGGATTGCCGTGCCGCACAGCGATTTACGGCTTCCGGCTAATATCTAAAGTCGTTACGCACTTGACACCTGCTGGTGTCATTTCGTAGCCAAAGGCGAGAAATCCCTAGTGCCTCTGCTTGCAACCATCGTTCTCAGGGATTTCTCGTTGTTCCTCCTCGAATGACAGGATGAGTGAATAATTACGAAATATTGTCCCAAATCCATGACAGCTTTGCCCTAAATGTAGGACAGACACACCCCGCAAAGTTTGCTATCATAAGCTTTATACCATCCCATTGCAAAACAATACGGAGCGAGATGAGCAAATGAACAAATTACTGTCACTCTTTAACATCCAGCCCGGCGAAGGCCGGCTGGTCCTGCTGGTCCTGAGCTACGGTATTTTACTCTACACAGTCAACCTGCTGACCCGCACCGCCAGCTATGCCCTATTCCTGGCCCAGTTTGATGCGGCGACCCTGCCCTACGCCTACGTCGGCATCGCCATATTTGCCACCCTCATCTCAACTATACAACTCAAGCTCAACCAACGCTTCTCCCTGGCTACGGTGCTGCTGGGCGTTCACGGCTTTCTCATCCTGACGCTGGTTGGCTGTTGGATAGGCACCGGCCTTTCGTCCTGGCGCTGGCTGCTCTTCAGCCTGCCGATCTACTTTGGCGTACTGAACACGCTGACCATCACCTCCTTCTGGAACGTGCTGGGCCGTATCTTCAACTTGCAGCAGGGCAAACGGCTGTTTGGCTTGCTCAGCTCCAGCGAGCATATCGCCACCATCGCTACCGGCTTCCTGGCACCGCTGCTGGTGCTGTGGCTGGGAACCGTCAACCTCTTTCTGTTGGGTGCCCTGGGCATCATCATATCGATGGCGTTACTGTGGACCATCATCAACCGCAACACCGACACGCTGGCCCACCCCGCGCCGCAAAAAAGTGACGACCCGAAAAAGGCGGACGAGAGCCTATTCAAAGACAGCTACATGCGCCTCATCATCGCTCTGTTTACCCTATTCATCATCGGCATCTACTTTGTGGACAACATCTTCTACAGCCAGGTTGAACTGCGGTATACCAACGAGGATGAACTGGCCGCATTCATTGGCGTATTCTTTGGCGTGTTCGGCGTGCTGAGCCTGTTCGCCCAAACGTTTGTGGTGGGCCGGGTCTTAACCCGCTTTGGCGTTAAGTCGCTCATTCTGGCGACCCCGCTGGGCCTATTGGCAACGATGGGCCTCTTTACGATGGTCGGCACGTTCACCCAGTGGTCAATCGTGCTGTTCTGGCTTGTAGCCGGAGCCAATATGTACCGCTTCATTCTGGACGCGGTCGACTCGGCCACGGTCAACCTGATGTACCAACCCCTGCCGCCTCAGCAGCGTACCCAGGCCCAAACCACGGTCGTAGGCATCGTTTACCCCCTCTCCGTGGGGGTTACGGGTATGGCCCTCCTCTTTCTAACCGACTTTCTGGGGCTTACGACTATCCAGCTTGCGTACGTGTTACTCTTTATCCTGGTCGCCTGGTTATTCACCGCTCTGGCTCTGGGGCGAGCCTATGCCCGACGCGTCCAGCAGGCCCTAAAACAGCGCTACTTCAGCCGCGAAACCCTGGTGCGGCCCGACCAAACCAGCTTGGCAATGCTGCAACAAGGGTTGAGCAGCCCCCACGCCGGCGTCGTCAGCTATTCACTGGATTTACTCGAAGCCGTGGCCCCGGAAACGTTGCCCGCTACCCTGTCGACCGTACTGGCCCATCAAGAGCGCGAGGTCAGGCTCGACGCCCTGCGCCGGGTTGAGCGGCTGAGGCTGGTGACCGCCGCGCCGCTCATTCGCGATCGACTCGCGTCTGAACGTTCGCGTCCGGTGCAAAGCGCCTCGCTGCGGGTGCTGGCCGGTCTGGGCGATACCGATCTCTTTGAGGACATCTACCCCTATCTTGACCACACCGACAGCACCCTGCGCCAGGGGGCCATCGTTGGCCTGCTGCGCAGCGGCGAACTGGAAGGCATCCTGGCCGCCGGGGACAAGCTGAATGAACTGCTTAAATCATCCAACTCGGCCGAGCGCGAACAGGCCGCCCACATCCTGGGCGAGGCCGCGATTTCCGGCTTTTATCGCCCCCTGCTGCGGCTGCTCGGCGACAAATCGCCGTCGGTACACCGGGCAGCCCTGACCGCCGCCGGTAAGGTCAAGCACCCGCAGCTTTGGCCGATGGTTATCGATGGCCTGGTCTCGCCGCAAACACGCAGCACCGCTCTGGCGGCGTTAACCGCCGGGGGCGAAGCCACACTGCCGGCCATCACTCCGGCCTTGCAGCACTACAGCGACAACCGCGATGTCCTTATTCGCCTGGTACGGGTCATTGGCCGGGTGGACGGGCCGGAGGCGTTGACGCTGCTCAAAGCGCAGCTCGATGTACCGGATGCTGCCGTTCGCCACGAAGCTTTGCTGGCCCTGAGCCGCCGGGGTTACCAGGCCACAGGCACCGACCGCATGCGCTTCGAGGCCGGTTTCAAGACCGAAGCCGAACAAGCCACCCGCACACTGATACGCTTAATTGAGGTGGGCAATACCGGGGCGGCAACGCTTCTGAGCGCTGCCCTGGCCGATTTGCTCAACCGCCATCGCGACCGGCTCTTCCTGTGGTTGGCCGGCCTATTTGATACGCCCACCATCCTGGCCGCCGGGGAAACGCTGCGCTGGGGCAACAGCAGCGTCTCAGCCGAGCAGCGAGCCTATGCACTGGAAGTACTCGACCTTCAACTGCCCGGTGCCACCAAAAGCCTGCTCCGCCCCTGGCTCGATGACCTGAGCCTGGCCGAGCGCTTGCAGCAGTTGCAGGGGATGGCCGAATATTCGCAGCTCCGGCTGACGTGCACGGAGCGGTTAGGCGAAATCATCATCGCCTCGGACGAATGGCTCTCGCCCTGGGCCAAAGTCTGCGCCCTGCATGCCGCCGGGCAGCTAGGAGCCGTCGAACTCTCGATGGCCGTCATTACCACGCTGGACGCGCCCCAACTGCTGCTGCGCCAAACCGCCGCTTGGACTTTAGCCCGGCTGGATGCGATCCTCTACGAGCAGCACGTCTCGGTTTTACAGCAAGACGCAAACCCACAAATGATGGAAACCTTACAAGCCATACATAGGATGCAAACAGGAGATAAACCCATGCTAACACCCGTTGAAAAAGTCATTCGTTTGAAAGCCGTTGATTTTCTGGCCGAAGCACCGGAAGAGATGCTGGCCGAGGCGGTCGCCTACCTGGACGAAATCGAAGTCAAAGCCGGAGAAACCATATTGGCCAAAGATGAAATGAACAGCGCCATGTACCTGGTCGTCAAAGGGCTGGCCTGCCTGCACGACGACCGGCGGCAGATCGGTACCCTGGCCGAAAACGACATCTTCGGCGAACTGTCGATCCTAAACCCGACCCCCACCCCGGCCACCGTCACTGCCATCGACGATATGAACCTCCTCCGCCTGGAACGCACGGCCCTCCACGAACTGCTTGAAGGCCACAGCCAGGTCGCCTGGAGCGTTATGCAGCGGCTGGCCCAGCGCCTACAGCACCTCAGCCAGGCCCAAGCCGAACCGGCCAACGCTAGCCAACGCTTATCCGGCGGCCTGGCCGATCCGTTAGCCATCAGCCCAACCCCGGCAACGCGGTCATAAAAGCTGCGGCCTCAGCAGCCGCAGCTCAATCCAAGCTTGCCTACCACGATTGGTGCGCGCTGTTCGGGAGGGACAGCGCGCACTCTGTGCGTCTTAATAAGCCGTTAATACCCTATCCCGACAAGCCGGATGCCTTCATTTGCGCTCATTTGCCCCTTCCGACTATGTAACCTGAGTTCGATAGTAAAGTCCCATATGTCATTTCGTAGCCGGAGGCGGAGAAATCCCTTAGACACTGCAAGACAAGAAGCATTCGCCGGGGAAAAATGAGCATTGTGGCTTCAAATCCTCCTAACCGAACACCGTTTCGGGCGGTTTGTCACAGGGATTTCTCCGCTGCGCTGCGAAATGACATGAAAGATGTCTAATTTCGAACTGAGGTTAGTAGGAGACATCATTTGCTCCCATTTGCCCCATCCTGCTAACCAGACATCGCTTTGAAAGCGAAATATTTAATCGCCATTTCATCCGATAGCGTAGGGGCGACGGCAATCGGCCCTGACGGTGGTGGTGGAATGGCTAGCCCCAATCCGATTGCCTCGCCCCTGACCGGAGGCTGTGGCCTTCGATGAACCAAACACCATCCCGTCCCCAGAGGGGCGAGCCAACGTCATTGCGTATCCTGCCCCGAACGAACGATTCGTTGACATTGACATCGCCCCTACCATATAATCCCCATTCCACCCGATAACGTAGGGGCGACGGCAATCGGCCTTAACGCTGGTGGGGGAACGCACACCCCAATCCGATTGCCTCGCCCGCGACCGGAAGCTGTGGCCTTCGATGAAACAAAGAC
>JAGRBZ010000587.1 GCA_020433805.1 Anaerolineae bacterium | reverse complement strand
GTATTGAGCGCTTTTTTACGTACTACGCACTACGCACTACGTTTTATGAATCGTTGTGGCGAAAAACTAATGACACTAACCAGATGTTGAAATACCTTATACAGATGAACTATCCATCAAATTAGGATTTATTCTGATCACTTAGCTGGCGCAATTAAAAAGTGGTTGTGTTAAACTAACAATAGGAGGTATAGGCCCATTTTTTGAGAAGGAGATGTGGAGGGGACAATGAACCCCAGAAAATTCTTGCTGCTATGGTTAGCCGTTGGCTTTTTTTTGCTGGTGTTTTGTCAGAACGGTAACCAGGCTGAGGCGCTCTACTACCAAGGTCAAAGCAGTTATCAAGCCGGTAATTATGAGCAAGCGATTGCCAACTACACCAAAGCCATCGCGTTAGACCCTACCTTTTTTAGGGCCTACCACTGTCGTGGCAATGCTTTGTTTGAGCTGGAGCAGTTCCAACAAGCTATTGAAGAATATGACAAAGCCTTAGAAATAAATTCAGAGTTTGCTGAGGTTTACCTTAACCGTGGCAACGCTTATTATGAAACAGGCCAGCTAGCGTTGACCGTTCAGGACTTTGAGAGATATGTCGACCTTGCTCCCAATGCCCACGATCGCTGGATAGTTCTTGACGCACTCGAAGAATTGAAATCTGAGCTTGACCCTTGACACCAAAGAATGAAGCTTGGTGGCGGAGTAGTTTACTAAAATATAATGCCATTTGTTGTTTTTATCGCTCTCTCATACAATGAACCACACCTATGAACCACACTCCCTCTTTTACCAAAAGGAAAAAACATGAGCGATAAACTAACCAAGTACGTCCGGGCCGATGACCCGTCACCGGACAATCGTTTATGGCCCCTCTATGGGGCCGGTTTTAACAACCTGGGCGTTGATGGTCAGCCCATCACCAAGCCGCTGCCCGCGTTCGGTGACGATGAACTGCTCGTTAGACACGACGCCTGCGGCATCTGTTTTTCGGATATTAAAGTCATCAACGCCGGTGAGCAGCACCCCCGCATCTTTCGCGATATGAAAGCCGATCCGGTAGTCTTGGGCCACGAGATCGCGCTAACGGTCGCCGGTGTGGGTGACAATCTGCGCGACCAATACCAGGTCGGCGATCGCTTTATCGTCCAGGCCGATATCTATTATCAGGGCGTCAACTACGCCTATGGCTACATGATTCAGGGCGGCATGTCGCAATATGCCGTTATCGATCATCGCATTCTCGATGGCGACGACGGCAACTATCTCATCCCCGTGCAATCGCAAACCGGTTACGCCGAAAGTGCCTTAGCCGAACCGTGGGCCTGCGTCATCGCCACCTACCAACTGCGCTACCGAACGGCGCTAAAACCGGGCGGCAGCACCTGGATTATCGGTACCCCTCAGGCCGGCGAAGAGTACACGCTTAGTGCCGGTTTCGATGAGTCATCTCATCCCGCCCAGCTCGCTTTAACCAACGTCCCAACTCCCTTTGCCGATTGGCTCACCGCGCAAGCAGAGCGCTTGGGCATTGAACTGTTTGATATTCCGCTGGAAGCCCTTCACCAAGCCGAGACAGACCTGCCCGCTTTCGATGATATTATCGTGCTCGGCCCCGATGCAGATAGTATCGAGGCCGCCAGCCCCCATTTGGCCGATTTCGGTATTCTGGCGATTATCGGATCAGAGTCGTTGGCCCGGCCGGTAGCGGTCGATGTCGGGCGCGTGCATTATAACCGTTGGACCTACGTCGGCGGTGCCGATCCCGACATTGCCACGGCCTACAGCCGCTATCCTATCGAACCGGAACTCAAAGCGGGCGGCAAAACCTGGTTTATCGGTGCGGGTGGACCAATGGGCCAAATGCACGCCCAGCGCGCCGTACACCTGGCTCAGCCTCCGGCTACGCTGCTGTGTACCGCCCGCACCCCCCATCGCATCGCCGATCTGGAACAAACGCTTGCCCCTAAAGCCCGCGAGCGGCAAATCGATTTTACCGGCCTCAGTCTCAGCAGCCCCAACTATGCCGAACGCGTGGCTGAAATCGCCGGTGATGGTTTCGATCACATCGTGGTGCTGGCTCCATCCACCACCGCTATCGCCGATGCCATGCCCTATCTGGCCCCCGGCGGCATTATCAATGTTTTCGCCGGACTCAAGCGCGGCACCATGGTTTCGCTCGATCTAAGCGGCGTTTACCAGAAAGATGTCCGCATCATCGGCCATACGGCATCGACCATCGACGACCTGCGCCGTATGCTCCAGCAGACCGAAGCCGGGCAACTAGCACCCAACCAATCGGTCAAAGCCATTGGCTCCTTAGAAGCAGCCCGCGATGGTTTGATGGCCGTCAGCGACGCTAAATTTCCGGGCAAAGTCGTCATCTTCCCCCAAATCAACCCGTTTCCGCTAACTCCTCTGGCTGAACTTCAAGAAAAACTCCCTTCAGTCTACGCCCAACTCAAAAACGGACGCGAGTGGACCGTCGAGGCCGAACAGGAGTTTTTGCGGCTGATGCTACCGTAACCCGAGATCGGAAAGAGATACGTCTCATGTCATTTCGTAGCCGAAGGCGAAGAAATCCCTTAGGCATTTCAGATCATGAAACGCTTGCTGGGAACAATAAGCATTGTGGCGTTAAATTTTCCCATCGAACAGCTTTCTATATGTACTGTCACAGGGATTTCTCCGCTACGCTACGAAATGACATGGGCAACTTTAATTATCGAACTCAGCAAACCACGATGCAAGGCATCGTTATCCCCTTGCAGATACCTAATATTTTGTCATCTTCCTTCTCAGGTATTTCTCAGCTTTCTCTTAAGCAATTCTAAGGTCTATCTCTACAATGGGAAGTGTATTATTACGACCGACAAGACCGCTCCCCCATCAAAAAACTGAAAGGTATCCTATGTAATGCCCGACGTTACCGATAAAATACGCGCAAATTTCTTACAGTTTGTCGGATGGCTGCTGTTCGGCGCAGCGATCCTGCTTCTTGCTGCTTGTGCCAATAATCAAGTCGTCGTTGCCACGCCGCCCCCGGCAGAACCTTCGCCAACTACGGTGGCTGTCCTCGTATCCGCCGATACCCCAACCGCGACGCCATTACCAACCAACACTCCGGCTCCCACCCATACACCCAGCCCGACCAGCACCGCTACACCTACCCCAACTCCAACCCATCCGTTAATGATCGACTCGATGCGCCAACTCGACTATCCCGGCAGTGAAGTAACCATCGAAGAAATTCTGGCGACCGGCTCCAATTATGATCGCTTTGTAGCCTCCTATCTGTCGGAGGGGAACAAAATCTATGCCATGCTCACCGTGCCGCAAGGCGAGGTGCCGCCCACCGGCTGGCCGGTCATCATCTTCAATCACGGCTACATTCCACCGGCCCAATACCGCACCACCGAACGCTACGTCGACTATGTCGATGGCTTTGCCCGCAACGGCTACATCGTCTTTCGCTCCGACTATCGCGGCCACGGCTTTTCAGAAGGCGAGGCCACCGGCGGCTATGGTTCACCGGGCTACACCATCGACGTACTCAACGCCCTAACGGCGATGAAAAACTATCCCGCCGCCGACGCGGATCGCATCGGTATGTGGGGTCACTCGATGGGCGGCCACATTACGCTGCGGGCCATGGTCGTCAGCCAAGATATTAAAGCCGGTGTGATTTGGGCCGGGGTTGTCGGCCCCTATCCCGATCTGTTCCAGCGCGGTACCGCCTTTGGTGAGCGTAACGACGATGATGACGATGATAACAACAGCCGGCGAGGCCGCTGGCGACGTGAGATTATCGAGCGTTACGGCACGCCTGAAGACAACCCTGAATTTTGGTCTTCCATAGCGCCCACCAGCTACCTGACCGATCTGTCCGGCCCTATCCAACTCCATCACGGCACCACCGACGACTCCGTTCCGATTGCCTCGGCAGAATATCTGTATAATGAAATGACCAACCTTGATCTACCGGTTGAAATGTACACCTATGAAGGCGACAACCACAACCTGTCCGTCAACTTCACCACGGCTATGCAGCGCTCGATAGAGTTCTTCGATACCTATGTCAAAGGCAGCGGCTTGTAATGCGCACGCCCTCCCATTTCCTGATGACCCTGGCTATCAAGTAGGTGCGCAGTAAACGGGGGCTGGAGGTTCACGCATTAGATTTTTTGTTAGGCTCAGTGCTGCCCGATCTGCCGCTGATACTGCTCACCGTGGGCTATATGCTCTATCGGCGTTACTTTCCCATCGACGAACATATCGTCTTCATTCATGTCATTTCGCAGCGCAGCGGAGAAATCCCTATGACAATACCCATAAAAAGCTGTTCGATTGGGAAAATTTAACGCCACAATGCTTATTGTTCCCGGCAAACGCTGGCACTGGGTCCGGGCGATGGGGAAACTGTTTTAACCACGAATTACACACATGAACACGAATACAATAATATAATGGGTGAAAATTCGTGCAATTCGTGGTTGATTTTATCCCTTCGTACGCAATCC
>JAGRBZ010000586.1 GCA_020433805.1 Anaerolineae bacterium | reverse complement strand
GTTACCTTTAGAATCAAAGATTTCCACTAGCTTTGTTACTGGGTTAACTGACACAAGAGCATTGCTAACTGCCGAAACGCCCGTGGCGGTAATAACTGCAACGGTGAGGATTGGCAAGAAAATAAGAAGTCCCAATATACCAAGAACTATAATAAGTTCTTTTTTGGCTTTCTTTAGTAGCCACAGTCCTGGATTCATGAACTATATAGTTCCGAAGGATTGGTAGTAATGAGAGGATGTTCTTTAGCTGACGCTACAATATGTACGGCAACATGATTTTGATCAGCAATAATAAGGGCATCACCTCGTCCACAAGTAAGTAAAAAATGTTCTTCGTACTCACTTAAGTTAAACTCCGATACAACATTTTTAATCGTCGTTGTGTCTTGGCGCATCAGTATTCGTAAGCTACTCTGCGAGGCTATTGCTCGGCCATAATCGCTATGCAAAAAATCATTAGCTTGTTGTGAGATTATCGATACTCCCAGATAGTATTTACGAGCTCGTCTAACCAGACCGGCTACAAAACGAGCGCTTTCATCGTGTTGCAATAACAGCCAGCCTTCATCAATAATAAGTAGCCGTTTTTCGGGGCGTGCTTTTACCTGGTTACTGACAAAGTTGGAGATTATTAGCATCATGATTTGACGAAGCGATTCCGGTAGATCTTTGATGTCAAAGATAACTAAGCGGTTATCCAGATTAATATTGGTTTGGGCATTAAAAACATCGGCTAGTGAACCGCTAATATATTTCTCTAGCCGTTCGCATAACTTCAATTGGCCAAGATTGTTCAATTTGGCGTATAAATCTTCTAGTAACGGTGGCGAATCTTTGGCCTTCTTATATATATGTAAGATTGCTTTATCAACGGCTGCTTTCTCTCTTGGGCTTAGGCCTTCGGCCATCAGGGATATAACTTCTGTTAAATCCTGGGTGTGTTCGGATAGGTCATTTTTATCATGATAGGTAACCGAAAGATCAAACGGATTAAGCTTGTTTTTGGACTTAGCCGATAACTTTATATAAGTGCCATTGACTGACTCTGTCAGTCGCTTATATTCCCTTTCTGGATCTATCACGATAACCTTTGTACCTTGCATTAATTGTCGTAAAATTTCAACCTTGGTAGCATAGCTCTTGCCACTGCCACTTTGAGCAAAGACGATGCTGTTAGCATTATGCAAACTAAATCGATCTAAGATGACAAGTGAGTTATTAGACTTATTAACACCGTATAAAATGCCACTTTCTTGCACTAGTTCTGACGACATAAACGGAAATGCTAATGCAGTAGACGAGCTGTCCAAATTCCGTTTTTGGCGCAGTTCATCTTGCCCGCGAGGCAATATTGACTGTAAAGCTTCTAGTTGCTGGTAGCGTGCCACTTTAATACTAAACAAACGGGCCGCCAATACATTTTCGAGTAGTTTTGTGGTTTTATTCAGTTCCGCCAAACTATCTGCTCGCACATTAATATATATCGAAACCTGGAATAGCTTTTCTTGGCCTCGTTGTATCTTATCGCGCAGTTCAGTAGCCGAATCAAGCGGATCAGTAATCTCTGAACCGACAACAGCCCCTTTCCGAATAAGGGCTCTACGAGTGGATTCCAGCTCAGTTATCTTGCGATTAAGTTTTGGTAGCGCATACAGGGCGTTTACTTCATTTATATGATAGGAAATATCGGCACTGTGATTAAAATGGATTAAGGAATCCAGCCATCCAGACGAAGCCACAAAGGGATAGCCAGAAATAAACAAGGTTCGCATATAGACGCCGTCAATTTCTAGGTAATCAGCATGTTCGGCTAAGCCCTCATAAGATATTGCGTCTAGCTGATCTTGATCGCCAAAATGGAGGGCAATTTCTTTTGGCTTATCGTCTCGTTCTTTTTTAAGGGCTAGAAGTTTTTCAACTGGTGCTATCTTCATGACCGTTCCCCTTTGACGAATGACGAACTAATTAGTGTTAGCACGCTATCCCGTATTGGTTGAAGTTTAGCCTGGGTAGGGTTATAGAATTCATAAAATAGATTAAGTAGTTCCAAGTCACCTAAGCGTCGGCTATGCATCCCCATCCTAAGTAGCCCTTTGCTGACAATATCTGCATGGATAGCTAATTGCTCTTTTGCGGTAGCAAAGTCATTATTCTTAGCGCCGTAAGGAATGACAATGTAGAATCGTCTAGATAATATACGATTATCTGCTACCAGCTCACCTACAAATTCGCTGTAATTGCTAAGTTGCTCTTTGTAGATATCTTCTGTTTCGTTTTTTAATCTGCCCTTTAAATCGGTTATGTACTTGCTCATATCAAGCTCACGGATACGCACTAGTATCTGCACTTGGCAAGGGAGTGAGTTTAAAAAGCTTTCATATGTATCAATTAGCACATCCTGCTCATCTTCGCTTTTTAGCTCAAAGTTTAATGACGACACCTCAAGAACCACTCGGTATTCATTTCGCCGTAGTAATAAAATGCTATCTTGAACACCGCGGATATCTATTTGTTTGCGGGCAGATGTTTTTTTGCTAGATTTCCGTAATATAGACACTGAGCCTTCCTTTCTTACTCACCTTTAATTTAAAATTAGCACTCGGATTGGCAATTAACTGCTCGACGCTTACAACATCAGATATCGGCAGTGTTTTTTTAATGCTAGGGTTTGCTTTTTGTGGTTGCTGAGCAGTCTCTTCAACTGTTTCGTAAACAAGGTCATCTTGTCTTAAATGCATACTATTTTTGTTAAAAACATAATATTTAGGCCGGATATTATACTGCGCCATTATTCTTACCCAATTAAGCACTATCGTGCCCTTTATGCGCACTGAAAGTGTTATGCAAAGAAATACTAATATGGCTATTAAACCCACTTTATATGATGCATAGCTAAAAAATGGCGGTAGTAGCACGAACAGCAGACTACCTATAAAAACCGGCGTTGCCAGCAAAAGCATCTGCGATACGCCAAGATTTCCTGTTATTTTGTCCTCGACAGTAGTTACTTGTGCCGGAACTATAGTTGTTTTCATTTCTTGATCCTTTCTGCCACCCTTGTTTCGCCAGTCTTTGTTGGCTTGTTTGCTACAGAATTACCTTTTGGGCTTTCTTTTACATGAGAAACCGACACAGATTTATTAGAACGATGTGCCGTATTGCTTGCAGATCGGCTAGCCGTCTTTACGCCAGTGCCAGCCGATACCATACTTTTCTTAACTGAACTCATGCCCCGCACAAACTGGGAGCTAAGTTCTCGGGCAGCCCGCGGAGTACTAGCTACATAAGATAATTCACGCATAAAACCTTGGGTTTTTAGTAAGGCTAGTACGGTAGCCATGCCAGCTAGTAATCCCATATAGGTATTTGGCTGAGTACTGGCCTGACTACCTAAAACGCTAGTAAATAAGGAAGAAGCTAGTAATAAAATGACGACATGTACAAACAGCACAAAGATAGTCGTAAGGTATGCTTTTATGGCGGTAATCGAAAAGTCTTTAAAAGCTGGCAATAACCAGAGTAGTGCGATTAACGGAGATAACACCGCGCCAACATAGAGTGTGATAAGCCTGCCTAGATAGTACACGAGTAGCATAACGACCAAAATAAGAAAGGCACCCATTACTAGTAGCCCGGCTAGGCCGACACCATTAGCTTTTTCGGTAATTGCTAATAAAGATTTCCATATATCATCAGTAGAAAAGCTACTCCGAATAGCCGTAATCATGGCGTTTGATGCCCCAATTACCGCATCAATAACAAAGATAGATGAGTTAATAAGTAAAAATACAGCTGCTATTTGTGGCAATAGCTGTTTTATGTCTAGTTCTTCGAAGCCAAGGCTCTGAAAACTCATTACATGAAAGCCCAAAAGCGCGATCACCAAAATAAACAAAACATCGGCAATTGCTACAATACTAAGCCATACATTAAAAACTTGTGGGTTATCCGCCATCAGGGGCGTACCAGATGTAAAATAATCTATCGCTTTAATAAAAGGAGTCCCGATTGTTTGAATGATCTTTCTAAAAATACCAATAATCGCACCGGTTATAACCCCACCTAAATCTTCTTCTTTTTCAGGCTGTTCAATGATGCTCAAGTCTGGTGTAGCACTTTTATTGGTATTGGTATTTTCGTTATAGGCATTATGCAGAATTCCAGTTAGCACAGCCGCAGATAAAACTAATACCAAACCAATAAGGGAATTCTTTATTAGGCGTTTTGCCTGAAATAACTGTTCGGGGTTGCCCGATGCAGTCATGTAGCGGATGCCCCCGACAACAATAAAAGCCGTGCAGGCCAAAGTAGCCAAACTGATTAAGGTAACCATTGTTGGCGTAACATAAGCCCTCATTGCATCCGACGCCGTCTGGGCGCTAGCGAGATGCGTTAGTGCCTGGAAAGCATGGATCAACATCTGTTTCTATTTTCCGAAGGAGTTGGTTGCTAATTCCGTAATAATGTTACTTATAACAAATGCCCCAATAACTATCGCGAGTCCTGTGCCGGACCAGACAAG
>JAGRBZ010000585.1 GCA_020433805.1 Anaerolineae bacterium | reverse complement strand
AAAAAAGACGATGCCCAGTCCATGCACTCGGTGATCAAACCGTCGCCATCCGGCAATGATGGTCCAACATACCTGTCAAATCACTGACAGCCCGCCTTTCAAAAACTCAGATTATGGGGTTCTATAAATGTTCTGTTTCCCAACTACTCTTCAGTATCGTGAAAATTTTCACACAAAATCGGTAAAAACAACAAGGTGCAAGTTGTGTAATTTTTCACAAACAGAATACTGAACAAAGATTAAAATAACATTAATTTATAAAAGGTTATTTTAGTCTATCAATTGACGCTGGAGAGCCGGATAATCGATCTTGGCGTTGTGGCGCTTATCAAGGGGTAGATTTTTTACTATACGAATATCTTCAATCGCTGCCCAATGCAAAGTCTGTTTTAATTCAGCCAATCGCGCTGCATTGACCGGTTGAGTACACTCGATCAGGAGTGTGCGCCGTTTTTGGTGAGCCACAACCGCGCCACGCTGAATATCCGGCTCACTGGAAACAGCACATTCGACACTAAAAGGATACAGTTGTCCGTACTCGTCATCAATTCGAGCGGCACAGCGACCCAGCAACCACACACGCCCGTGGGCATCCAGGTATCCGGCATCGCCCGTGCGGTGCCAGATGGTATTGCCAACGTGAAACTTGGTTTCGATGTCACCTTGCCCGTGGAGATAACGGGTTAAGACGTGGTCGCCGCTAACGACAATCTCACCGAACTCGCCGGGCGCACAGCAATCAGCAGCAAAGTCGGCGCGGGTATAAGGCCCAATCGGCTTGCCCCAACGATCCGGTAGAATTCTCAGTTGGATGGCTTCGACCGGCAATCCGGCTAACAAACCACAGCCGGTCTGCATGGCATGTCTGTCATCAAGAGAAATAGCATCGACGCTGATTTTAGCCATCGGCTCGGCCTCGGTCGAGCCATAGACAGCGACCACATCGGCATTGGGAGCAAGCTGTCGAAGCCGGTCGAGTAGGTTCGGAAAAACGGGCGCGCCACCGGTAAAAATCTTTTTCAGGCCGGGCAGATGTATCTGCTGCGATAAACCGTAATCCGCCAACCGAGTCAGCAGAGCGGGCGAAGCGACCGTGCTGTCGACACGTTCCGACTGCATTTGGGCGATAACCGGCGCGGGATCGATAAGACCGGGGTAACGCAGATCGGCCTTAGGGATGAGGCTGGTCACACCGGAGGCCATATTGGCCAGCGCGACGATGGGCATCGTACTCAAATCGATCTGTCCGGCGGAGAGTTGCAGACTGTCGGCCAGGACTCGATGTTGGGCAAGCAGAAAGCCGTGCGTGCGTAGCGCTGCTTTCGGTTGGCCGGTGCTGCCGCTAGTGAACGTGAGCAGGGCCGGGGTGGCGTCATCGGCGGCGAAAACATCGGATTGTGGTGACAATGACGCAGCCTGCTGCCAAGACGTTGCGCCGGGGACAGGCAAGCCAACGACAAATTTTCGAGAGATACGACGCAGCGCCGGTGAAACCAATCGCAACAGATGGGCCTTGCTACCGGCGATAAACGCTTGAGGCGGATGCAGGGCACAGCACGCTTCGATATGCGCTCTCCCCTGACCGGGGTCTAGAAACATCGCGATCAGACCCAGCCGAAAAATGGCTCCCAAGACAATGTACAATTCAGCGGACATCGGCAGAAAAACCAGAACCGAATCGCCGGGGCGGAGACCGGAGTGATGGAGTAATGCGGCCATTTGGGCGGATTGATGCTCCAGTTCAGCAAAAGTAGTCACCCGGCGTTGCTGCCGATATGTGTCGATTATAGCAGGTTGGGTTGGATGAATTTGTGCTTGAGATTGAAGGATATGAATAAGGTTCACAGATGAAGGTTACTCACACAACGCTAAAAAGGGCTTGTATCCTGAGAATAAATACGGTATAGTTTACTAACCGCAACTTGACACCGGATTACTTGAAATTGATTGAACGCTGGGCCAGAAAATTCAAACTAAATCCCGACTCACCTACAACCCAGCATTTATACGAAAATCGGCATCTTACTGTAGAAGAATATGTTGGGCTATTCCGTCGAGGAAGTATTAAAGCTGTACTTCCTGAGGAAGCAAGACTATTGTCTCTAGAAGATGCATTGCAACGACGTGTTGTTGGAACTATAAATATCCGAAAGCTGCTTATTTCAAATCGTCAAAAATTTAAGAAGTGACAGGATTATCCAATGTCCAGTGAACAAAGTGTAAAAAATGTATTAACCGAACAAATCCGGCAAGGGATTAAAAATCATGTCTCTACGGCCCAGGAAACGGACGAAGCCGAAGCCGGCTCGGATGCATTATCTTTTCAAAGCACGGTTTGTCCGCAGAGACATGTTTGGATTGATACAAGCGTCGAAGGTATCGGTGTCGACTTAGAAGATTGGGACAGTGACGATGAATGGGATAATGCTGTAGCACGTGTTTTAGGTTCCTCACCGGATGAAACCGTTGAACTTGTACAGATTTGGCTTTCAGGTGCAAATTTGGAAGATTACTACCTAGACCTGAATAAAGCTTATAAACGGCTTACAAAAAAGAAGCAATTCTTTGCTCAAACATAATTCATTCCTTGTATAGTGAAAAGGAGTCCGAGATATTTCGGGCTCCTTTTTTTATACCTTTTTCCCAAATAAGGCATACCGCCGAATGATCCGGGATTGATAGCGGCGACTGATCGTGCGCGAATCGTTCGACTCGTGCATAAGCGCGTGGATGGCGCGACTGAAGCCCAAATCGTGCGCGATCTCCTGACACCGAGCCACCAGCAGGCTACCGAGGCCACCTGTCTGGTGATTAGGGCAAACAGCTACGGTTTTGACGATGATGGTATCAATCGGCTGGCCACGTTGGGCCTGGGCCAGATCGGGCAAAGCAAAGATAAAACCGACAGGTTGACCGGCCTGTTCGGCGATTAAGATCAACTCCGGTTGGAGATAGGGTCGGAGAGGTTGGTACATCGCCACAAACTCGGACTCTTCAAGGGGTGTGTAGAGAAAGTTACGGGCAAAGGCCGCCGTCGAGACATGGTAGATGCGATGTAAGTCGGCGTCGAGGTCATCGAGATTGAGAGAGCGGATTGTGACGCCCTTATTAGCAGCGCGACGCGCGACACGGTCGAGCCGGGAACTGAGGCCGGTCAGGTTAGCGGTGATGGTCGAAACGTAGTTCGATAGGATGGTAAAGCCATCGGCTGTAAAATAATCGGACCAGTCGTCGGGATTGTTCGGCTCTAGAAAGAAGGGTGGGGTATCGTCGCGCTCAACGACCAGCCGGTAACGCCGCCAGGTATTGCCGTCCATCGGGCCGACAGCTATTGTACAATTTTGGGTCGCGAGTTGGGCGCAGCTTAGCTGTAGCAGTTGGGTAGCGGCATCGGCATCAACCGCCGCATAGTGACCGATCAAACCGGGTCGATGGCCGGGATAGGCGGGAGTCCGTCGCCACCACAGCGAACAGCGAGCCAGGACAGTTTGCCGCGAGTCGAGCAGCAGCCAGTGGGCGTCGGCTTTGTGGAAAGCTGCGTCCTTGGGGTCAAGCGGGGGTAACTGAGGCGACATACAAAAAGCCTGCCACTGCTCATCAGTCTGTACGTGCAGCGGTTGAAAGTGGGTCATGCGGTATCCCCAACAACATTACTCATCGATGTGCCTCCACGGTAAAGGTGATGTTGATTAACACTTGAATGGTAAGAATAGCCAGAGGAACCGTAATGACAAGTTGCCCCCACAACACGCCAATCGACATTCCCATAGAGCCATCGAGCAGCACGAAGCCAAAGATGGGGATAAAAAAGTTATCCAAACCGCGCCAGGCAACCGCCTCCACCATCATCAGCAGCAAACTGAGCAGCAGTGCGATAAGCAGGGTTTCGATAGGCTGAAGGGCGCTAAAGAGCAGCAGCGGCATCTGAATACAGAAGAAAGCCGCGACCAGAAAGGCCAGAGAGCCTTCCAGCGTTTTGTCGCCGCCAAAGGTCGTGTAATATCTGCGCCCATAGCGGATGCCAATGAGCGCCGCCGCCGCATCGGCCAACGCCAGCAGAAGGATGGGGATCGAGAAACGGAGTGGATCATCGCCGGTCAGCAAAAACAGAACGGCTACTCCGCCGACAAAGTAGATTTCTCCCAATGACTGTTTCCGTCCGACACCACCCAGGACAGCACCCCAGTTGCCCTGGAGGCGAGTCGTGCGCAGCGCCATCAGTACCGGAGCCGTGATCGCAACCAGAACCAACGCCGGCCAGGCAGCATCGAACAGCCACGGAACCGGCAGGATCGCCAGCCCCATGCCGATGTGCAGCAGTTTACGCACAATTTCAGGGTGCGGAGAGAAGATGCGTTTGTACCAACTTAGCGTTGCCAGTAAAGCAGTAAGGATGATCAGAACGAGAGCGATTCCAAGCCAATTGAACATAGTTTTATGTGGGACGTAGAACGTAGGACGGTTAGTGTCATTAGTTTTTCGCCACAACGATTCATAAAAAGTAGTGCGTATTGCGTAGTACGTAAAAAAGCGCTCA
>JAGRBZ010000584.1 GCA_020433805.1 Anaerolineae bacterium | reverse complement strand
GGTTTCTGCAAAGCAGCGACTATTGATGAGGTACGAAGCAACAACTATGTGCTGATGCCGGGGCGATATGTGGGTACCGAAGTGGAGGAAGATGACGGTATTCCCTTTGAGGAAAAGATGACTGCGCTGACCGAAAAACTGGCGAAACAATTTGCCAGAGGGATGGAATTGGAGAATTCCATTCGGGAGAATTTGAAGGGAATTGGCTATGAGTTTTAGCTGCTGGCTTCGGCAGGGCTGGCTTCGACAGGGCTGGCTTCGACAAGCTCAGCCAGCGGCAGGTTCAGCCAGTGGTGCGCCGCCTGGGGTGCGCCGCCTGAGCTTGTCGAAGGCGGGTGGGTGTTTGCTTGTGGCGGTGCTGGCTTCGACAGGCTCAGCCAGCGACAGGCTCAGCCGATGAAACACGATAGAACCGGAGCTATAATTATGCCTTATATGTATATTCTCGAATGTGCCGATGGCAGTTACTACACCGGAAGTACTTGGAATCTCGAAAAGCGGCTTTGGGAACATCAAAATGGTCTGGGCGCAAACCACACTAAAAAACGATTGCCGGTCGAACTGGTGTATTGTGAGTATTATGACCGTGTTGAAGATGCGTTTCACCGTGAAAAGCAAATACAAGGGTGGAGCCGCCGTAAGAAACAGGCGTTGATGGAGGGCAATAAGGATAATCTGATTGAGTATTCGAAAAATTATACTCAGTATGGCCGCCCAGAGGAACGGTTGGCTTCGGCTTCGGCTTCGGCTTCGGCTTCGGCTTCGGCAGGCTCAGCCTCCGCGTTACCTGAGCTTGTCGAAGGTAACGTGGCTGGCGAAGGTAACGTAGCTGTCGAAGGTAACGCGCCTATCGAGGGTGATGTTCCCGGCGAAAGTAACATAGAGGCTAACAATACCCCACCGCTGCCTGAGCTTGTCGAAGGCGGCGGTGATGAGAACAACGATTCGGGAGAACTTGAAGAGGATTGGGTATGAGTTCTAGTGATTGGGAAACCTTCCCAATTGGAAGTTTATGTGAAGATATTTTTGATGGACCACATGCAACTCCAAAGAAAATCCAAGATGGGCCAATATTTTTAGGGATTTCAAATCTGGCAAATGGTAGAATTGATCTTTCCAAGACCGAGCATTTGTCTGAAAAAGATTTCATTGAATGGACCAGACGAGTTACACCGAAACCAAACGATTTGGTCTTTTCTTATGAAACGCGTTTAGGAGAAGCGGCTTTGATCCCTAATGGATTGCGATGCTGTTTAGGACGGCGTATGGGATTACTAAGGTTTGACACAACCAAAGTTGATCCTAAGTTTATGTTGTATGCTTATTTAGGGCCTGAATTTCAACAGACTATTCGCACAAATACAATTCATGGCAGTACAGTCGATAGAATTCCACTGAAAGAATTACCCGAATTCCTAATTAGTATCCCGCCTCTCCCGACCCAACGCCGCATCGCTAACATCCTTTCTGCGCTAGATGACAAAATAGAACTCAACCGCCAGACCAACGCCACGCTGGAAGCCATCGCTCAGGCAATTTTCAAAGAATGGTTCGTCGATTTCAACTTTCCCGGTGCGACGGGGGAGATGGAAGAAAGTGAGTTGGGGTTGATTCCCGTAGGGTGGCGGGTTGGAAACATTTTAGAAATCGCTTATTTATTGAGTGGTGGAACGCCAAGTACACGGATTGCAGAGTATTGGGATGGGGATATCCCTTGGGTCTCTGCGAAAGATGTTAGTAATTCTAAACAAACCTATATCTTAGATACAGAAAGAAAAATTTCACTGTTAGGAATAAATAATAGCAGTACAAAAATTCTACGAGAGCTTACCACCATTGTTACTGCCCGTGGAACTGTAGGCAATTACAGCATTATTGCTAGACCAATGGCCATGAACCAAACAAATTACGGCTTGAAAGCAAAAGTTAGCGGTACGGATTATTTTATATTTTATTCTCTCGGTAACCTCGTAGCTCAATTGCAGAAGGCGGCATACGGAACGATTTTCGACACAGTGACAACAAGAACTTTTGAGCAATCAAAAATTGTTATTCCATCCAGCTTTCTAATCCGGAATTTTGACAAGCAAATTGCACCTATGATGAAAGCAATTCTTAACAACTTGGAGCAATCCGTCACTCTTTCCAAAATCCGCGACAGGATTTTGCCCAAGCTGATGCGTGGAGAAATTGAAGTATGAACGAAGAAGCCAAAGTTGAATATTCTGACAATCCAGATTTCAATGAATGGCTTGATTCAAGCAAAGAAAATACAGTAACTATTTCAGGTTACTCGTTTCCGCCCAGTGAAACACTTTACAGAATGAACTATGACCAATACATTGAAGCTTATGAGACTTATTTGGAAGATGACAACATTCTTATTGAGACAGTATATTCGGATTTTCCCACCCCAATTTCATTTTACATCTACCAGGCACAAGAAAACTATGACAATCCCCACCATCGTCTCGATCTATTAAAATCAGCCTGGGAAGCTTTGGTCTTTTTTTTGTATGGTATGATCCTAGGAGAGTCAAGGCATCGAAAATTACCGCTCAAAAAAATTGGGATTACGCTCAATGATTTTTATTCAGATCGCCTTGCTACACGACTTACAATTGCGGAGAATATATTCGATTATTGTACGAAGAATGGCTACGAATTAAGTTGCTCATCATTATTTTCTCTCGACGCTATTTCAAAACTCCGTGATCTTAACAAGAAACGCAATGAGTTTGAACATGCCTTTGCAGCCACGCCAGATGAACAGCGTAATTTGTACGAAGCCTTGTTTCCTGAAATGGTAGTGGCATTAAAGAAATTGAGGGAATTGCACCGAGTCAACCTTTTTCGCTTTCATAGTGCCAGCGATGGTGGGCTTCTTACCCCACGATGTGATGTCTTTAGAGGTCATTCCCTTGATGGCTCTAAAAGACTAATAATCATTCCCAAAGAAGATTTTGAACTTGTTTATCCGTATTTCACTGCACAATCAGTATTTGCTCAAATCGAAGGCGAAAATGTTTTTTGCTTAGCGCCCTTCATTCACTTTAAAAAAGATCCACAAGACTCTCATCCTAGACTTACCATGTACAAAAAGAAAATCTCCGGAGGTAAATATTTATATGGTATTATTGGTCAATCGACTCAAATTGAGGTTGCTAAAGCTTCATTTGTAGATAGAGACAATGAGCTTAGGAGTTTAATATTAGAAGAGGGCATATGAATAACTACATTACAGAATCCGAAATCGAACAAATCGCCCTCGATACCCTACGTGATGATACGGGCTACTTGATCCTCTACGGCCCCGACCTGACCGAAGGTTATGCCAAAGAGCGAGAATATAGCGAAGTCATTCTGCAAGAACGCCTGCGCCAGGCTATCGACCGCCTTAATCCGGATATCCCTCTCGTTGCTCGTGAGGAAGCTTTTCGGAAGGTTTTGCGTACTGAAGCCCTAACCCTGGCGGAAAATAACGAAGCCTTTCATCGTCTGCTGACCGAAGGCGTCGATATCAAATTCAGCATCGGCGAGGGTAAAGCCAAAACGGACAAGGTGTGGCTGCTTGATTTTGACCGGCCTGAGCAAAATGAGTTTGTGGCCGTCAATCAGTTTACCGTCATTGAAAACAATACCACCAAACGGCTTGACATCGTCCTCTTTATCAACGGTCTACCGCTGGTGGCTATCGAACTCAAAAACGCCGCCAATAAAGATGCGGATGTGCAGGCGGCCTATCGCCAACTGCAAACCTATAAACAGGTTATCCCATCCCTTTTTACCCCCAACGCTTTTATGGTCATTAGCGACGGCTGGTTTGCCAAAGCCGGGACGCTGTCCAGCGAATACCCGCGTTTTATGGAATGGAAAACGGCCGACGGTGTCACTTTGGTTGACCCGGCTCAAGAGAGTGAATTAGAGCCGCTGATTAAAGGGCTGCTCAACAAAACCACGATTCTGGATGTCATTCGCCATTTCATTGTTTTTGAAAAGAGCAAAGGCAGTTCGACTTCGCTCGGTGTGGTCAAAAAGCTGGCCGCCTACCATCAATATTACGCCGTCAACCGGGCCATCGAATCGACCATTCGCGCCTCGGCTGAAGCGCCGCCAATGATCCGGCAAAGCCCGGAAGCGTACGGTTTACCCGGCGTGCGAAGCCAATCGCCCGGCGACCAGCGGGCAGGCGTGGTCTGGCATACGCAGGGCAGCGGCAAAAGCCTGTCGATGGTTTTCTTCGCGGGCAAGCTGATCCTGGCTGAAGCTATGAATAACCCAACGCTGGTCGTCTTGACCGACCGCAACGATCTTGATCAACAGTTGTTTGAAACGTTTACCAACTGCCAGCAGCTCCTGCGCCAGACGCCGGTGCAGGCGGCCAACCGGGATGATTTGAAAAAGTTACTGGCTGTGGCGTCGGGCGGGGTGGTCTTTACCACCATCCAAAAGTTTCTGCCGCCTGACAGCGGCGGCCAATATCCCCGCCTCAGCGACCGGCGCAACATCGTCGTCATTGCCGATGAAGCGCATCGCAGCCAGTACGACTTTATCGACGGCTTTGCCCGCCATATG
>JAGRBZ010000583.1 GCA_020433805.1 Anaerolineae bacterium | reverse complement strand
CAGGAGCGGATGCGCTCGGCCTACTGCACCGACCCGGCTCCAGTGGTGTGGCGCGACAAATTTAACCAAATGCCCGGCGAGTCGCATGAAGCCGCCCTGGCGCGCTGCTATCCCGAACTGCTGGCATCGCGCACGCGCGAATACAAAAAATGGGCCGATATTACGCTGGATTATCACCAACTTCGCCAGCCGACCTTTACCGTGGCTGATTTTCTCGCTGAAATTAGCCAGGTTTATCCGGTGGTTGAAAGAACGGTATGATCCGATTGGACTGCAACGGTGCCGACGCCAATACTTGCGACAAAATTGTATATTCCTCAACCTCGGCCCGAACTTGTCCTCCGTCCCCGACTTCTCCAAAAGCTTGCTGATGGCCTCACGCCGCAGCGACGGCTAACGCTTGTCTCCGCGCCGGCCGGTTTCGGCAAAACCACGCTCATCAGCCATTGGTTAAACCAGGCCGATGCCGCCGAAATCGAAGCGGATAAGCCGCAGCCATCGTCGTCATCGCTTAGACCAAATCCCTCCCGTGTTGCCTGGGTCACCCTTGAAGAAACCGATAACGATGTGGGGCGATTTCTCACCTATGTGGTCGCCGCCCTGCAACAAGTTGAGCCGGATATGGGCCAAACGGTGCGCGGAGCACTGCAAGCCGCCCAATTGCCGCCGGTTGAGTCGCTGCTGACGGCGTTGATTAACGATATTGCTGCGGTCGATTGCCACATCATCCTCGTTCTTGACGATTACCACACCATCGCGATTGATGAAATTCACGACGCGCTCAATTTCCTCTTAGAACACCTGCCTCGCCAAATCCATTTGGTGATGACCACGCGGGTCGATCCCCCGCTGCCGCTGTCTCGCTGGCGGGTGCGCGGTCAAATTACCGAAATTCGGGCCGCAGATTTACGCTTCAATCTTGATGAAATTGTTACCTTTCTTAACGACCGGATGGGTTTAACCCTCTCGCCCAACGATATTCGCGTGCTGGAAGAGCGCACCGAAGGTTGGATTGCGGGTTTACAGTTGGCCGCGCTCTCGATGCAGCGGGTGCAAGACATCCCGGCTTTTATCAAAACGTTTGCCGGTAGCCATCACTACGTGGTCGAATATTTGGTTGATGAGGTCGTTAATCAGCAGCCGGATAACATCAAGACCTTTTTGCTCAGAACGTCTATTTTAGAGCGATTGTCCTGGCCATTGTGCGCCGTCATTATGGGCGAGGCCGAAATCGATGATGAAGCCGAAGCCCGCGACATCTCCGCTATCGACCCCATCCAACCTGCTTTTTCTGATGCGCTGTCGCCGATACCCAGTCTCCAGTCGCCGGTCTCTAACTCCCAAGAAATTCTCAACTACCTCGTCCACGCCAATCTCTTCATCATCGCTCTCGATCGCGAATGGCGCTGGTTCCGTTACCATCAACTGTTTGCGCAAGTCCTGCAAAATCGATTGCAGCATACCGTCGGGCCGCAAGAAATTACTCGGCTGCGCTTGCGTGCCAGTACGTGGTGTGAGCAGAACGGCTTTATCGGCGAAGCCATGCGCTATGCGTTAGCCGCCGACGAGGTTGATCGGGCCGCACAGTTAATCGAGACGCACGCCAAACCGTTGATGATGCGCGGGCAAGTGGCGACTATCAAACGTTGGCTTAGTGTTTTACCCCACAGCGTTATCGCTGCCCGGCCTCGATTGGGACTGCTCGAAATCGCCATCGGGCTTGTTTCCAGCGATTACACCGACTTGGCCGAGCGCCTTGATGCGGTTGAGCAAGCTTTGTGGCAGCAGCGTCCAACCGAACCGGATACTGCCTTTCACGATCTTCAAGCCGAATTGTTTGCCTATAACGCGGTTTTGATGATTGTCCAAAATAGAATGTCGCAGGCCAACGAGCAGATTCAGCAGGCTTTGAGTTATGTTGATGAGCACAATTTCTATCTGCGAGGGATTATCACCCTTATTGGAGCCGGTGTTGCATTTAACAATAAACAGGATGCGCTCTCGCTGCTACGGCAATCCATTGAACTGAGCGAAAGAGCCGACAGCCTTTTTTGGACACTGCTGGCCATAGCCGGGCTGGCCCAACTGCAAGACCTAACCGGCGAGTTACGCGCCGCCGAGATGTTATATCGGCAAGCTATCCAGCTCGCCAGCCAGCAGCACGATCAACATACGCCGGGCGTTAGCTTTGCTTATGATGGATTGGGACAAATATACTTTGAATGGAATCGACTGGATGAGGCAGCCGAATATCTGGAACGCGCTATAAAACTCAGCGATGTCGGTGGATTGGAAGTCGGCTCGGTGCTGGATCGGCTGCATTTAGCTTTGGTGTTGCAGTATCAGGGCAAGACCCAGCAAGCCGGCGAACTGCTGTCGGAGGCGGAAAAGATTTTACCCAAGGTAACACACCCCTTTGCTGAGCATGTTTTAGCACCGCTTAAAATTCGGCTGATGCTGGCCCAAAACCGATTGATTGAGGTTGTTCAGTGTGGTGAGAAGCTGGAAGAAGAGCAGTCGCGCGACGACCCCTTAATTATTGCCGAAACCACGTGGTCGGCATTAGCGCGTGTGCGTCTGGTTCAAGCGCGTCTGCATCCGCAGCACGAGCATCTAAACGAGGCTTTTGCGATTTTGGCGAAGCTGGTGCAGCAGGCTAAGGCGATGGGTCGGTTGTCGTATCTTATCGAGGGGCTGGTTTTGCAAGCCGTAGCTTACCAAATGCGGGGCGATGTCGAGCAGGCCACGATCGTTCTCGATGAGGCCTTGCGCTTGGGGCAACCCGAAGGCTTCTTTCGCATTTTTGTCAACGAAGGCCAGCCGATGGCCGAGTTGTTCCATGATCTGTTATCCAAACAGTCCTCACCCGCGGCGTACATAAAAAGTTTATTAGCGGCTATCCAGCACGAAGCCGCAGAGAATAAACTGGCCTCGCCGCCTGTTTCTCCATCTACCCCTTCAGAGTCGTTGATCGAGCCGTTGAGCGACCGCGAAATGGAAGTATTGCGGCTGGTAGCAGCCGGTTCCTCCAACAGCCAAATCGCCAAGTCGCTCATTATTGCGCAGGGTACGGTCAAGAAGCATTTAAGCAACATTTTTGGCAAACTCAATGCCGAAAGCCGCACCCAGGCCGTCGCGCACGCCCGAGAGCTGGGGCTGCTAGAGTAGTTATTCAGTGGTGAGACTATTGAGTGTAAATAAGGCTGAGGCTAAGGCGAAGGCTAAGAAAAAAATTAAGAAAACAATGCAGTTTCTTGAAGGCATGATTGCTCAGCCCGAATTTGTCTGCTTAGCCTCAGCCTTAGCCTTCGCCTATTGAGCTCGAGATCGATAGGCTGAACAGTTCCCTTCTGGCTTCACAAACAATAAACCCGGCAATACCTCTTTTGGTTCCCGACAGACGTCCCGTTTCATGATAAAGTAGATGTGTAGCAGGTAGATGCTACAACTTTAAAAACGGAGGCGAAACCGATGTCGATGTCTTATAAAATCCGCATTAAAGGCCATCTCGATGATCGCTGGGCCGATTGGTTTGGTGATCTAAAGTTGACGCAGCAACCCGACGGCACAACTGTGCTAGCTGGGCCGGTAGTCGATCAGGCCGCGTTATATGGAGTTTTGACGAAAATTCATAATTTGGGGATGCCGTTATTGGAGCTTTATCAGCTTGCGGATGAAGCCCAAGCAAGTTGAGAGACAGCTCTTGTAAAAAATAGTTTGGAGCGTCAAAGCTTATTTTGAATCTACCACGAATAAAAAAGCAAGCTTTGTTGCTCCTTTTAGTTCTACGAGCCGGAGTCGGCGAAGACGGGCGCGAGGAGATTGTCGACCGGAACGTAATCGTCGGTCAGCAGAAGCGGCGGGCGTTCCTGGAGGTAGGTTGTCACTTCGGCCGGTGTGAGGAAAGTTTGCACCAGCGACGAGTCTTCGATGCTGGCATCAAGTGGGTTTTGTGTGGCTAGAATTACGTAGGTTTGGCGGCTGACACTGCCTAACTCACCGACGGTAGCGGCGACATACACGTGGGCAAAAGTTTGCTGTAGAGTATTGACGTAAGCCCGTAAAAAATAGCCCTGTTTGCCGTCGATGATGTTGACCATGTAGATGCCGCCAGCATTCAAATGGGCCGCAATCCGTTCGTTGAACTCTAACGTCGTCAGATGATACGGCACCGAAAAATCGTTAAACGCATCGCCGACAATTAAATCGTATCGGGTTGACGATGGTAGGTTGGTGATAAAATGGCGGGCATCTTCATTATAGCTGGTGATGGCCGTATCAGCCGGTAGCCCTAGTTGCTCGTAGGCTGTATGGGTTACACCAGGATCGATTTCGATGACTTCGATTTGGCTGCCGGGATGGACGACCTCGATGTAGTGGGGAAAGGTATAGCCGCCCCCACCGATAAACAACGCCGATACCGGCACATTATCGGGAAAAAGCGTATCCAATACATCGGCATAAATTTGTTCGTAGCCGTAGCGAAGGTTCGTTGGATCAGTCAGATCGACGTAGCTGTGTACCAGCCGATCGAGTGTTAGAATACGCAAATCCTCATTTTCATCATCGATACGAAC
>JAGRBZ010000582.1 GCA_020433805.1 Anaerolineae bacterium | reverse complement strand
AAACCCTGGTTTCTCAGACCGAAGTCTCGTTGTAGTACTAGGCCAAATTTCACCTTGACGGGCGGAACGAGATGTCTTAAGATGAAAGTAGTTTTCGAGAGAGGTTTATTATGACCGTTATACGTGTTCTCATTGCTGAAGACCAAACCATTTGGCGCGACATCTACAGCCGGGTCATTGCCGATGCGGAAAACATCGAACTGCTTGAAGCGGTGGCCGACGGCCAAGCAGCAGTAGCCGCAGCGCAAGAACTTGAGCCGGATGTTATGCTGCTTGATATTCAGATGCCGAAACTGAACGGTATTGAAGCCGCCAAACAGATTCGGGCGATTTTGCCGGAGGTGGGTCTCATTTTGATTTCCCACCACGCCCAACGTCAATATGCCGAAGCGTTTCTGCGCAACGGCACATCCGGCAAGGCGTATCTGCTTAAACATACGCTAAGTGAGCCGGTAGAACTTATTCGGGCTATTGAGGTTGTGGCCGAAGGGGGCGCAATGCTCGCCCCGGAGATTCAGGACGAATTACTACAGTTGGCCTCATCAACGCCATACGCGCAGCTCAACGCCCTGACCAAACGAGAGAAGGAAGTTTTGGGATTGATGGCTGAAGGGTATACCAACGTCAGCATTGCCAACAAGCTGAGCGTCAGCGAAAGAACGGTAGAGAGTCACGTCAACAATATCTTCTCTAAGTTAGCCCTCAGTTCCGAAGCCACGCGTAATCCGCGCGTTATGGCCGTGCTGCTGTTTCTGCAAGCCGGGCAGTAGCGTTTCAATTCATCTAGACTGCTTAGGAATGGTAAATAAGGCTAAGGCTAAGAAAAGACGTTGAGGGGGCAGATGGCTCACGGCATCAAAACAGGTTCTCTGGCTTGGTGGAGGTGGTAGGTGTGCGCCTGCAAATTTGCCAGTACGTGACTCGCTTGGGTTACAGGTATCCTGACATGGACGGTGGTCCCCCGCCCCGGTGAGGAGTCGAATGTTAGGCGTCCGCGCCAGGCCAACGTTCTTTCGTTCATCGATAACAGCCCCAGGTGGCCGGTTTGGCCCATCAACACTTCCGGCTTGTCGCGCAGGCCGCAGCCCGTATCTTGCACGGTAATGCTGATAGCGTTTTGCCCCCACCGCAGGTGTATGAGAATTTGATCGGCATGGGCGTGGAACAACGCATTATCGATGGCCTGGCGGGTGATATAGTATAAATCTGTTTCTAATTTGTCCTCGCCGATGCGCTGATCGCCGAAGCCCTGGGCGGTTAAGGTGATGATCCGTGGAGCGGAGGCAGGGAGCGCCTGCTTGCCAATCGAGTCGAGATAGGCCTGCAAAGCAGCAATTAAACCCAGGTCGGTCAATACCGTGGGGTGCAATCCCTGCGTAATTTCCCGTAAGCGACGGTTGAGATGCTGCGTTTCTTCTTCCAACGTGAGCAAGTCTTGAGCCACGGGATTGGGGTCGATTGCCAGGCGGCGGCGGTTAAGGCGCAGCGACATCGACAGGGTGGTTAGGCGGCTCAAAATATCGTCGTGAAGTTCAATGGCCAGGTGCCGCCGTTCTTCCTGTTCCGCATCAATAGTACGCCGGTAGGCAAGCTGTAGCTTGGTGATGGTTTCCTCAAGATCGGTGACGAGGCAGGCATTTTTGATAACCAACGCCAGATGGCCGGTCATAAAATCGAGCCAGCGCAAGATCGCCGGCTCAACAACACCGTCGGCCTGATCTTGACCAATACACACGGCCCCGATCAATTCGTGTCCTAAAACCAACAAGGTAATATGATCCACCGGCAAAGCAAGTAGTCCCTGCCGCAGAGCGCTTTCCGGCAATTGTTCCACCGGCTGCGTCCCATTAAGCTGCCCTATCGAAATATCAAAGGGCAGTTCGCTCAAGTCGGGCGTAAGGGGCGCGCCGGCCGAACGCAACATAGCCAGCACATTGTCATCGGTTCGATAGCGCCAAATGGAGAGGTGAGCACCGTCTATGGTTTTGAATAGGGTTTCGATGATGTGATCAAGCAGATGATCCTGGTCGGAAATTTCGCGCACCGTCTGGCTAAAACGCTCTGTAGCAGGCCAATAGGAGGTTGTCTCCCGGTGTCGAATACGGTTTAAGAGGGTCCCGGTCCAGATGCACAAAACAACAACGGTCAACCACACGATAGCAACTACGTCGGATATAGCGCCGGAGAGAAAAAGAGCCATAGGTAAAGAGATAATCAGTACCAACAGCACAACAGCCACGGCTATAAATTTATCTCGATAGAAATGGCTCTGCATGGAGACCTTAACGAATATAGTTTTAATGCTTAAAGCGTTCAGTCTTTAGCTGTCAGTAATTAGCTTTCAGCTATCAGCTTTTTCATTTTGATCAAAATTTGAGCTACAAAGCCTATAATAATGGCTCACTTGGTGCCTTTTGTGATAAAGCAGACGGCTGAAAGCTGATTATTGAACGCTTGTTTGCCTTTACTTAAACGCACTGGGACGTGTCCCCTGTACGTGCTTTGGCGAGCCAGGTTGGTCGGGAGTCGAGGAAGCGGTTGAGGTTGAGGATGGCATTGAAATTTTGGTAACCGATTTTTGGGCAGCGCCGGCGGCCGGTTGGGGTTTTCTAACTCCCCCCATAATGGCGAAGATACCTAAACTGAGAAAGCCCAAAACAATAATCCCAACAGCCACAATCCACCAGGGAAATTCACGCTCAAATTCAGCAGCGGGTTCCGCTGTGGAGGCGCTATCTGAAGCAGCCACTTGATCCTCAACAGCAGCCGGGAGTTCCGGTTGTGCTTCGGCTTCGCTTGCAGGAGCCGCTTCATTTTGGACTTCAGCTGCGGGTGCGGCTGCTTGGGGTGCCGATTGCCCATCACCAAAGTTAAAAGGAACAAACTCGCTAGGAATAGTTTCGAGACTAAATGAGACCAGCTTTGCGTCTTCAACCACGATGGTTGAGGAGGCATCGGCCTGTAACACCTCAAACGTTATCCGGGCCAGAGGACCTGTGCCGGTTACGGGTGGAGCGGGGTTAAGCAGCGTTAAGGCGTAGGTTACGCTTCCGTCTGCCTCATCGGCATTATTCACAACAACAAAGCCCTGGTTGGCCGGCAAAAAGGGTCCAGCTTCTACTTGAATACCATCTTTGTCAGGGTCATTATCTTGCACGGCAAAAACCGCCGGATCGTAGGTAAGTTTGAACTCAGCACCATAGAGTTCAGTGACATTCTCAACGACAACATCAAGAACAAGAGTTCCCGCCGGAGCATCAACCGGTTCTAAATAGATACGGCTGCTTTGCGCGTACGCCAGTGAGGCACTTAAAAACAGGGTGGTCATGAAGGCTAGGGTTAAGATAGATAGTTTGATATTGTGTTTCATGGGGTTACCTCCAAATCTCTATGGTCTAATAGATAACATCGATGTTGGCTAAATATAAACACCATACCACCGATTGAATGACAACGGTTTTACAGAGTCGCGCAGCCACAGGCGGAGCAAAACGTATCGATATTGAAATGGATTGATGATGGGATAATGATCTATTGCATACAAGAAATAACGATGCGTATTAGGGGGATAAAAAAAACTCAACAGGGTGGTTAACGTTAGATACAAAGCAAACTTGTTTGGCCCGACAAACAACCTCTGGCATCTAACCGTATCATATTGTTCTGGCAAACAATAGAAACTACACAAACGAGCAGGCATACATTTAACCATCGTGTTGAGTTGGTAAGGAACAAAACTTGCAGATGAAGGCGGCAATCTGCAACTTTATTTTGCAATTAACGATTTAAAAATAGCATGACCATCATCTTTTAACAATAGCGATTCGGTACTGCTCGTCTTTACCAATAAGCTCGGGTTAAATGTGTGCAATTTAAGAAGTGTGGTATAATGCGTGAAATTTTGTGCATTTCCTATTGATGCAGCAAAACTTCTTCACTTTCACAAAGCACCAAGCCAATTTCTATGCCCGTCCTGAATCAGGTTTACATCATGGTAGCAAGCTAGAGGCATTATGCCTTCTGGTAAATAACAAAATATTAATTTCATAGATAGAACGAGGAGGTTTACGCGTGAAACTTCACGAATACCAATCAAAGCGGATTTTTGCCAAGTATGGTGTTCCCATTCCTAATGGGGAAGTGGCAACAACTCCGGCCGAAGCCAGAGAAATAGCCCAAAAGCTAGGTGGCTCCGTCGTCGTCAAAAGCCAGGTTTTAGTCGGTGGTCGGGGCAAGGCCGGCGGTGTAAAAGTGGCTAAAGATGCCGATGAGGCGGAAGCAATAGCCGGCCAGATTCTGGGAATGGACATCAAAGGCTTAACCGTTGAGAAGGTACTGATTGACGAGACAGCCGATATCAAAGATGAGATTTATCTTGGTATCGTTATTGACCGGGCACAGCAAAAACCGGTCATCATTGCCTCGGCTGAGGGTGGCGTAGAGATTGAAGTGGTTGCAAAAGAAAACCCGGACGCCATCAAACGAGTGGCTGTTGACCCGGTCTTTGGTCTGTTAAGTTTCCAGGCCACCAATCTGGCTTATGACTTAGGGCTGAAACGCGCCTTTGTCGGCCAGTTT
>JAGRBZ010000581.1 GCA_020433805.1 Anaerolineae bacterium | reverse complement strand
CCGACGGTCAGCATCATATCATACTCAAGATAACCGGCCCCGGTACCTACGGTAACGTCGGGGTTAGCGGCGATATCTTCGTAGCTGTTCAAACCAAGCGGGTTGCCGGCTTCCACAACCAGGGCCTCGCCAATCTTGTATTCGGGGTCGGCGAACAGAACCTGCTCGCAGCGGTCGGGGTTGACGTACATCCCGGCGGTGATGATATCGAACCGACCGGCTTGCAAACCGGGGATCAGCGAGCCGAATTCGGTCAGCACGCCTTCCATCTCGTCGATGCCCATGTCGGCCAGCACAGCGCGGGCTACTTCGACAGCCTCGCCGGTCAGGGTACCGTCCGGCTCGGCGTAGGCATACGGGTTTTCGTTAGCAAAGCCAACGGTGACAGAACCGGCTGCGAGGGCGGCTTCATACGCGCCGCCGGGGACGGGTTCGATCTCGGCCATCTCATCACTGTCCTCGGCCATCGCTTCTTCGGTGGCTTCGGCAGTGGCTTCTTCCATCGCTTCTTCAGTGGCTTCTTCGGTCGGCTCAGCCGTTTCTTCAGCCATCGCTTCATCAGTCGCTTCGGCCATGGCATCTTCTTCAGCCGGAGCGCCGAGGAGGTCGGCATAGGCGTCGGGGCAGAGGTCGGCAGCGGTCACGTCTTCGGGGTCGGCCCCGGCGTCAAAGCCCTCAAATTGGCTGATAATCTCGACCAGATCGCCTTCGTCCTTGAGTTGCTGCAAGCCGTCGTTGAAGGCGTTGCGGAACTCGACATCATCCATACGGAAGGCAGCCGCGCCGAAGTTGACGGACTCTTCGCCGTCGATGACGGGTTGATCGAAGGGATCGGCCAGCTCAAAGCCGGGGTCATCGGTAACTTGTAACAGTTTGATCAGGGTGGGGCGGGTGCCGGTCCAGGCATCGATCTGACCGGCTTGCAGCCCGGCCATACCGGACGGGTCGTCGGGGAAGGTGACGATTTGGTCTTCGGCCACGCCGACGGTCAGCATCATATCGTATTCAAGGTAGCCGGCACCGGTACCCACGGTAACGTCGGGGTTAGCGGCGATGTCTTCGTAGCTGTTTAAGCCCAACGGGTTGCCGGCTTCTACAACCAGGGCCTCGCCAATTTTGTACTCAGGGTCAGCGAAGAATACCTGCTCACAGCGACCGGGGTTGACGTACATGCCGGCGGTAATGACATCGAACCGACCGGCTTGCAGACCCGGAATCAGCGAGCCGAATTCGGTCAGCACGCCTTCCATCTCTTCGATGCCCATCTGCTCGAACACGGCGCGGGCTACTTCTACGGCCTCGCCGGAGAGGGTGCCGTCAGGCTGGGCAAAGGCGTAGGGGTTCTCGTTGGCAAAGCCGACGCGCACAACGCCTTCACGCTGGATACGAGCCAGAGTGCTTTCTTCCTCGGCCTCGGCTTCGACCTCAACGGTTACCACCTTCTCAACTTCTTGGATGACCTCTTTTTCGACCTCAACCGTTTCAATAACTGTTTTTTCAACTTCTTTTTCAACGACAACGGTCTCCACCACGGTTTGCGTTTCGCCGCCACAGGCTGCGACTACAGGCAGCACCAGCGATACAACCAAGAGTACAAAGATGTGCTTTAATCTCACTACTTCCTCCTTTTTACTACATGCTATTAAATTGACAACAAATGTTACCGGATGCTATTAAATGGGTATACCTCTTATCAAACATCAGCCCTATGGTAATGAGGCTGCTTAAAAAATATAGGATTCTAAGTAAAAAAGGCTGAGGCGAAGGCTAAGGCTAAGAAAAACGGTTTAACCCTTTAGGCATAGAGCATAAATAACTTTCTCAACTGCCGTAGTGCGTATTGCGTAGTCCGAATCATTTTTGCTCTACAGGTTACGCACTACGTACTACGCAATAGTGGTTTCATTAGAATAGGAATTAGAACAGGAATTTTATTTAGTTTCCGTTTCCTAACGAGCATTGATGCCGCCCAGATAGCGGCTGGTTCGGCCCAGCAGCATGGCCATATGCTCGCTGCGGATTTGGGCCATGGCCTGCATATCCTTCTCTTGTAGAGCGCCGATGACATCGCTAAGTTCCCGGCAGGCGATATCGACTTCCTCTACCCAATCGAGGTCGGGCAGAATTTGCAGCCAGACCCGGGCAGTTTGGTGAAAGAGCCGTTCGGAAATTTCGCGCAGCGGCCGGTTGCCGATGAGGGCCAACATTTCGACCTGAAACCGATTGTACAGGCGGGCTAATTCTGTAGGGTCGTATTGAGCACGCATCGCTTCGAATTCTTCGAGTATGGTTTCAAGGGTCGTAATTGTTTCTCGGGTTGGACGGATAGGCGACAACTCGCCGGTTAGTTCGGCCAATTTTAGCCGCAGGGCGTACACTTCTTTAAGATACTGAAGATCGACAATGGTCACCAGGGTGCCGATTCCCTGTTTGCTAACAACCAGGCCTTCGAACTCAAGCCGCTGTAAGACGCGCCTGATTGGGGTTCGACTAACGCCAAATTCAGCAGCCAGTTTGTTCTCGCTCAGCATGGTGCCGGGCGGGTATTGCAGCAGACAAATCCGGTCTCGAATTTCCTGGTACATGGTTTGAAACTGAAATGTAGCTTTTGTGGGTTGGTCCAAGTGGTCTCACCTTTGAGAGGTTTCCATACGCATAAGCAGACCAGATGACGGACTCGTATCGGTGTTAAGGAATGGTACTAAATAACTTTCTATTGAGGAGATAGGGAGATGAGGAGATTGTGGCCGTGCCAGTCTCCTCATCTCCCTATCCCTAACCTCTCGGCCAGACAGAAATGGTGAAGTTATTTAATTCACGATCCTAAGCAAGTCCTGCTTGTTAGGAGAACGGGCTTGTCATCTGAACCTTCAGAATAATTGACAGCAGGAACAAAACAAGTAAAATCCAAGTTGTATACAAGTTGAGCGCAACTATAACATGCTTTTTAAGGTGTGTCAACTTTATATCCCACCCCTTTTGGCAAAAATCATCACAGGAGAAGACTAAATGCGTCAACGAGACGATCTCGTATTCCCCATGTCGGAGTATGAACGGCGATTGACTGCCCTGCGCGAGCGGATGGCGACCCGTGGACTGGATGCCGTTATCACGACTATCCCGGAAAACATTTGCTACTTAAGTGGCTTTGAAAGTCCGGGGCACTATTATTTTAACGCCTTGATTATCCCCATCGAGGGCGAGCCGGTGGCGGTGCCGCGCCAGTTGGAAGTTAGTGGTTATGAAGAGCTGACCTGGCTGGAAAATATCCGCTTTTACACCGATACGGAAGATGCCATTCAAAAACTTTATAAAACTTTAGTCGAGGCTGACCTCCATTATAAACGTCTCGGCTATGAAAAGAACTCGTGGTTCTTTACGGCGGCGCAGCAGGATCGGCTGTTTGCCTACTGCCCACCGGCTACGTTTGTCGATTGCAGCGGCCTGGTTGAGGCGGGGCGGCTGATCAAGTCGGATTTGGAGATCGATTTGATGCGCCAGGCAGCCCGCGCCACCGAGGCCGGTATGCAAGCCGGGGTCGATGCTGTAGCCGCCGGGGTCACCGAAAACGACATCGCCGCTGAGATCCATTACGCAATGATCAAAGCCGGCAGCGAGTGGCCGTCGATCCAGCCGTTTGTGGCCTCCGGCTATCGCGGCGCGATTGGGCACGCCACCTGGGCCGGTCGCACGCTAGAGGACGGCGACTGCGTTATGCTCGAACTGGCCGGCTGCTTGAAGCGCTATCACGCGCCGTTGATGCGCTCCGGCTTTGTGGGCGAGCCTGATCCGGTGGTCAAGACCGCCGAGAAGATCGTTCACGAAGCGTTCGAGGCAACCGTGGCCGCCATCAAGCCCGGTGTCTCGGCCGGGGAGGTCGATGCCGTGGCGCGGGGCATTATCGCCGCGTCGCAGTTTGGCGGCACGCAAGCTTCCCGCACGGCCTACTCGGTCGGTATCGGTTTGCCGCCCGACTGGGGCGAAGGCCAGATTTTGAGCATCCAACCCAACGAGCCGCACCTGTTAGAGGCCAACATGACCTTTCACCTGCTGCCCTGGGTTCAACTGCCCGGCATCGGCGGCATCAGCTTTTCCGAAACCATTCGCGTGACCGAAACCGGCTGTGAGCTACTGACCAGCTTTAATCGGTCGGTGTTTGTAAAATAGGGGGTAGGGGGTAGGGATTAGGTAGTAGGGGAGGTATTTTCCCTTAATCCCTACTACCTACCCCTTATCCCCACTTTTACGAGGTATAAGATAAACCGCAATGTCCACAAAACCATCACCGGTATCGACAACCATTGATTATGGGAAAGACGGGAAGCAAAGGGGCTACCTGCGGCTGCCGCACTCGCGGAATAGTTCGGCCTGGGGATCGATTTTAATCCCGATCACCGTGGTTAAAAACGGTAGCGGGCCGACGGTGCTGTTTACCGGCGGGCTGCACGGCGGCGAGTATGAGGGTGTGGTTAGCCTGATGAAACTAAGCCGCGAACTGAACCCCGAAGCGGTTCAGGGGCGGGTCATTATTATTCCGGCGCTCAACCTACCGGCGGTGATGGCCGGACAGCGCCTATCGCCCATCGACAATAAAGA
>JAGRBZ010000580.1 GCA_020433805.1 Anaerolineae bacterium | reverse complement strand
CGTAACAGGTCGACAAGACTCGCGAATAATTAATTCGACAGGCATTCGCGGTATCTCGTCGATGATTTCTTTACTAATCAGCTTCATAAGGACTTGTGCAGCGGCCTGCCCCAATTGATGGGTTGGCTGTCGAATAACCGTGAGCGGCGGTGAAGATAACGGTGCCCAATCGTGATCGTCAAAGCTTATGATAGAAACATCATCAGGGCAGCGTAAACCGACCTCTTTCAAAGCATAAAGCGTTCTTAGGGTCATTTGATTGTTCGTAACAAATATGGCGGTTGGCGGATCGGGCGAGTTGAGCACGTCTCGAAGCGCAGCGCATGGGCTGGAGGCAATTTGCTCATCGACCAGTGGGTACAAAATAGTCCCATCAGTCTGCGGCGTAATGCCGTAAAATTTTGGATCGGATCGAACAATTAGTGTTTCATCAAAAGGAATATCGGCTTCATCCAGGGCGCGTTTATATCCTTTTAGGCGTTTATGAAGCGTGGAGATCATGTTCTTCCCGGTGAGAACGGCAATCCTCCGATGCCCTAACT
The DNA here is from genome assembly GCA_020433805.1 of Anaerolineae bacterium. Taxonomy (GTDB): domain Bacteria; phylum Chloroflexota; class Anaerolineae; order 4572-78; family J111; genus JAGRBY01. Next base: position 4,063 of record JAGRBZ010000580.1, on the reverse strand, counting down.
CGATGAGGTAGCACGTGGCCTGATATGCTCCATCCTCATTATCAACCTCTAGCAAAGGAGCGTCCACCTCAGGTGCCGATCGATCGAGCAACAGAATTGGAATTCCCAACCTGTTTATTTGGATGAGACGTTCCGAGTGAACGCCGGTGGGGGTGATAATCAACCCGTCAATTTGCCGGGCTTGCAGCAAACGAAGATACTCTTCTTCGCGCTCGGGATCTTCGTCCGTGTTGCAGAAGATGGTGTAGTAGCCGTGATGGTTGGTAACCACATCCTCAATGGCTTTAGCCATAGCCGTGAAAAAGGGGTTTGTAATATCGGAGACAACCAGCCCAATAGTTTGGGTTGAGTTAGTTGCCAAGCCTCGGGCTATAGAGCTAGGATGATAGTTAAGCTCTTGCACAGCAAGCAGCACCCGCTGGCGCGTTTCTTCGCGCACATATCGCGTTTCATTGAGTACATGCGAAACGGTAGCCGTAGAGACACCGGCCCGTTCGGCAACATCCTTGATGTTTACTCGGCTCATAAGGCAATCACATCTTTGTGGTTGGTACAGCAGACAGCTTAGTCTAAATAGGTTGAAAATTTGGAGTAAGCGGTTACGTAAGCGGTTACGCAGGGGGAGAATATCACGATTGAGGCGAAATGTCAAAAAAATTTAAAGAGAATGAAATTAATTTATTTTAGCGCAGAGAGCTGACAGGTTTTGAACTAAGTGGCAGTAAAGGTGACTTTCGAATGGAACATTATCGCTATTTAACAAAAGGTTGGGTTGTTGAAAGCCCGTCAGCTCTGTTCATAAGTTACGCAGGTGCTTAATCTAACTTGGCTATCGCGAAAAACCACAAAAAATTAGTTGCTATTATGTGTAACCTGCTGTTGAAAATCGTATTCTTGCATACCCCAGAAGGTCTTTATATAGCCTAATACCGCCACCATCTCTTCATCGGAGAGAATATGTTGATAGCCCGGCATAGCGCTGTCGGGCATACTGCCGCCATTAGCGATGATACCTAACAGTTGTTCGTCGGCGTGATGCCATGTGTGGCCGGTACTGTCGTGGGGTGGTGCCGGAAGCACGCCGTTTTGATCCGGTATCTTCCAATTGGGTTGGCCTTCACCCTCGATGCCGTGGCAGGCGGCGCAGTTGGTTTCGTACACCGTTTCGCCCAAAGCCAGTTGATCGTCAGTGATAGATTGACCATTAATCGTAATTGGCTGTGCTTGCCCGAAACCAGGCGAGAAAAACAGCAGGGTTAGCCCTCCACCAATCAGCAATATCGCGATAATGATAACGGGTGTGTAGTGGGAACGGCTCTGTTTTGATTGTTGTCGCTGCTTTACCACTTTATCTTAACCTCTTCGATAGACCCGGCTGAGACTGTCGACTTTGCTGTAGATCTATCAGCAGTGCGCCGATTAAAACCACCTCCACTACCTTCGTCACCCAGCCCAACACATCCGGCGTTCCGGCGTGCAGCCCCCAGGGATGCACCACAAAATAGAGAACTATCGTAACGACTGTGTAAGCGATAACCGCTACATAAAGCCAAGGCTGGTATCGAGCCAGGTTGCCCAAAGGCACAAAGTAGAGGGCCAATAGCAAGGCCATATATCCCATCCCGTTGAGAAACAAAATATAATCGTTGGCTCCTGAAATGAGGTGAACAAAAGCGGTGAAAGTAACCAAACCGATGACGCCATACTGTAACGGGCGCAGCCCATCTTTAATGTGTGAGCGGAGTACATACACGACCGCAATTGTGACAACGACCGATAAAATCAATCGTATATTGGTGGTCAAGAGGATACTTTGGATCAAACTTTTGCTCCTTCGATGTCATTCGTTTGATCGAGGAGCGAAGCATTCTCAAATGCAGAGTGGGTTTGCCCCTGCCGTTCGCATCTGAGGATGCTCACTCCTCATCTCGACTAAAACCGTCAAGTAATTGGTAAGAGGTAACTGGCTATTTGATCTCCAATCTCCAGTCTCCAATTACCAATTACTATTTACTCAATTCTTGCACTACGCAAGCGCAGACTGTTACCAACCACCGTCACCGAACTAAAAGCCATCGCAAATGCAGCGGCGATGGGGTGTAGCTCGCGTAGGTAAATGGGCAAGCCGGGGAAGAAGGCTAATACACCCGCCGCCACCGGGATAAGCACGACGTTGTAGGCAAAGGCCCAGAAGAGATTCTGTTTAATCGTGCGCATCGTGGCGTGGCTCAGCCCGATGGCTTTTGGCACGCCTTGGAGGTCGCCGCTGATTAAGGTGATGCCGGCGGCTTCCATCGCGACATCGGCCCCTGTCCCAATGGCGATACCAACGTCGGCCTGGGCCAGCGCCGGGGCATCGTTGATACCATCGCCGACCATCGCGACGGTCAACCCTTCTTCTTGCAGCTTGGCGACGTTGGCCGCTTTATCGCCCGGCAGCACTTCGGCCAGTACGCGATCAACACCAACTTCGGCGGCGATGGCCTCAGCCGTGGCCCGGTTGTCGCCGGTCATCATCACTACTTGCAGGCCCATTTTCTTGAGCCTGGCAATGGCTTCTTTCGATCCATCTTTGATGGTATCGGCAATACCGATGACTGCACCGGCTTGGCCGTCGATAGCAACCCACATGGCAGTTTTGGCTTCGTTCTGTAACTGCTCAACCTTCGGGCCGAGGCCGTTCAGTTCGACACCCTCGCGCTCCATCAAGCGACGGTTGCCCAACAATATACGATAACCGTCCACCTTAGCCGACACGCCATGTCCGGCAATCGCTTCAAAATTGGTCGGTTCGCTGAGGCTCATCCCTTCATCTTGCGCTGCTCGAACGACCGCCTCCCCCAGCGGGTGTTCCGAGCCACGCTCGACGGATGCAGCCAGGCGGAGGATGTCGGTGGTGGAGACTGGAGATTGGAGATTGGAGATTGGAGATTGGAGATTGGAAGCGACACTTTGCCCTACCTTTTCACCATTCTTCATTCTCAATTCTAAATTCTGGCTGAGTAAGATGTCCGTAACTGCCGGTTGCCCTTTGGTAATCGTTCCGGTTTTGTCCAGAACAACGGCCTGAAGGGCATGCGCACGCTCTAAAGAGGTGCTGTTTTTGAACAGAATCCCTTGACCGGCACCCTTACCCATACCGACCACAATCGCGGTCGGTGTTGCCAAACCAAGAGCACATGGACAGGCGATGACCAAAACGGCTACCAGCCGTACCAGCGCCGGGGTAAAGCCTGCGCCGTTAACTAACCAGGCAATGAAGGTGAGAACAGCAACGCCAATCACCGCCGGGACAAAAATGGCCGCGACTTTATCGGCCAGAGCCTGGATCGGTGCTTTAGAGCCTTGGGCTTCTTCAACCAGGCGCACAATTTGGGCCAGAGCGGTATCGCGCCCCACCTTAGTCGCCTCGATTTTTAGCATGCCCTGTTTGTTGAGCGTCGCGCCGATGACCTCATCGCCAACTTTTTTGTCAACCGGCAAACTTTCGCCCGTCAGCAGCGACTCATCCACCGAGGAGAAACCGTTAACCACCGTGCCGTCGACCGGCACTTTCTCACCGGGCCGGATGACAACCGTATCGCCAACTTCAACCTGATCGACCGGAATATCCACTTCTGTGCCGTTGCGCACCACGCGTGCGGTTTTGGCTTGCAGACCCATCAATGCTTTGATGGCCTCGCTGGTTTTGCCTTTGGCCTGAACCTCCAACAGCTTGCCGACTTTGATCAGCGTAATAATCGCTGCCGAAGTTTCAAAATAGACATGCCCGCCTAAAAGACCAACCGTCACGATTATTGAATAGAAATAGGCCACCGACGACCCCAGTGCCACCAGCACATCCATATTGGCCGATTTATTGCGCAGGCTTTTGTAGGCACCAATGTAATAATCCCAGCCGGTATAAAATTGAACCGGCGTCGCCAGTGCCAGGAAGAGAACATTGACCCAGCTCGCATGCGCCCAATGCCCAATCAACCCAAAATCGCGGGCCATACTCATGAGGAACAGGGGCAGGGTAAAGATAACGCCGACCCACAGTTTGCGCGTTTGGTCGCGAATT
>JAGRBZ010000579.1 GCA_020433805.1 Anaerolineae bacterium | reverse complement strand
AGGTGGAACTGACCCCGTCGGGGCCGGGCCGCTACGCAGCCACGACCACCCTGCCGGACGAGGGCGTTTATCTAGCGCAGATTACGGCCAGCGACCCCACCGGCTCAGAGCCAAGCGAGACAGAGACCGCGTCGGTTCCGGTGGCCGGTCAGACCACCGGGTTGGTGATCCCCTACTCGCCGGAGTATGCGCGATTAGAAAGCGATGTCACGCTGCTGACCGATTTGGCTGCGCTCACCGGCGGGCGACGGCTGGATAACCCAGCCCAAACCTTTGCCCCGACCCCGGCTATTGGTCGACAATCACGCCCATTGTGGCCGCTGCTGCTGCTGGCCGCCGCGCTCCTCTTCCCGCTCGATGTGGCGGTTCGGCGCGTGCGTCTCGGTCACCGCGAGTGGCAGCGGGCTATCCGCTGGGTCACGGCTCGCCTGCCCGGCCAAGCGACCGAACCCGGCAGCGAAGCCGCCGCTCCAACCCTCCACAGCGAACTATTCGAGGCTCGACAGCGCGCCCGCGAGCGCTACAGTGCTCCCCCATCGACCGAGCGCCCGCCGGTTTCGTCGCCCAAGGCTGCTCCTGCCAGCCCGCCTACCTCTCCCCCGCCGGAGAAGCCTGCTTCATTAAAAGAGAAGGAAGAGACGGAGGAACAGGACACGCTGGCTCGTCTCCAGGCGGCCAAACGCCGAGCTAAACGATAGGGCAGGAGTGCCTTTTATAAGGAGTTTACATGTCTCACGAAAAAGACAGTATAGGCTTACCAATTGACCCGGAATTACGCCGTTTGGAATTTTGTCTTGGAGACTTGGCTGCACAATGGCGTGAATATGAAAGCCCAGAGAAACAAAAAGAAATAGTTCGTGAATATCACGCAACTATGGAGAGCCTTTTTGAACTGGGCTGGGATGGCTTCCTAAGTTTAGATAGTGAATTACCAGATGAATTGTTACCTAAACGGTATCGCGAAAGACACGGCAATTGAGATTTCTTAATAAAATTGAAGTGAAACCCTGTTTGATTTGGCATAGAGTAATGAAATGGGATAAGTACCGGGCAGGCAGGGTGAAGGGTGCTGTCAGCAAGTGACTGTCACCGGGCTTTAATTCCTGACTTTCTACACTTCTCAACGCGAACAGTACGTAAGTCCTACACGTTTGGCATAGACCTTGCATATACCCCAACGGTTTATCGGCTTATGATACGGCTATGTAACTATTTAACCTTGTTAGCACAGGAAAGAGAGAAACCGATGGCCACCCGTATCGAAGCCCTACGCGACTTTGGTCCCCGACTGAAACACAACAAAACCCTGGATGATCGCGATTTAGCGCAGTGGGTTGCTATGCGCACCAGTATGAACCCCAACGTTATCACCCTGGCGCTGCTGGAACTGAAAGCCGCGATTGTTTATCACGCCCTGCAAGGGACACCGCTTAAGCTGGCCGGGCTGTTTCGCGTCGCCCCGACCATCGACCGCCACGGCAACATCAAACTCAACCTACGCGTTGACGCTGACTTAAAAGACACTATCAACAATATCAAGCACTATACCGGCGAAATTCAAAACCGGGCTAACATCGGCATGACCGATGAGGAGATGAAAGCCTTGTGGGACGCCGTCCACGCGGATGATCCCCTGGAACTTGAATAAAACACCTCGTCAAAGTTGGTCCTTGACCCCGACGTTGTTACCCATTGACAGCGTCGGGGTTTTGCTTTGCCCCGGTCGTACCACCCCCGGCTGCCCAGCCAACCCCAGAAACCTTGTAAGATAATCCGCGCTACCTCCTAAGGAATTGCCCATTTCCTCCTAAGGAATTCAGAGATACCTCCCCAGGAATTACATCGTACCTGAGAAAGAAACTCCCGCTATCTACCAAACAAATTGCTTCTCCACAGGCCGGAGGTTGCTGTTTAACCCCGTGGAGAAGGCCGTTGCACCGCTGTCATCCGCCCAAGCAACCGTGTAGTTGCCTGGCAGGTAACGTAGGGGCGACGGCAATCGGCCCGCTGGGTGGTGGGGACCGCACCGTTCCATTCCGATTGCCTCGCCCCCGGTCGGGGGCCGTGACCTTCGGTAGACCAACCAACGTCTCGTCCCCAGTGGGGCGAGCCAACGTCATTGCGTATTCTGTCGCAAACGAACCATCCGTTGACGTTGCCGTCGCCCCTACCGGCCGCTTTCTTGAAAAGCGACGGAGGGTAGCCGCACGCCTTCAACCCGATCAAGATTGGTCCAGGTTCCTGACTAACGTTGGCGCACCACCAAAGTTGTCTGCCGATCTAAGGCGCTCTTTCAACCCAATAGCAAAACTGGACCAATCTACTGGTCACCGGTTCGTCGAGGGCGACCAGCACATCCCGCACGGCATGGGTTTGCTTGATCATCGACTTGGGCCACGGCTGCTTCGCCAAATACATTTGGTCTTTTACCCCGAATATAGAAACCTTTGCGCCCTGTGCGTCATTGCGGTTTTATTTCACGATTAACGGGAAGTAAAGATCGAGACTGTCTTCTCCGCTAACCGTTCTCAAAGTGACGCCCTGCGCCTCGCTTAGGACACTGCCCGGTGGACCGCTCACATCCGTTGTACCGAAGAGATCGATGGGCATGAGCGTAGCTCCCCCGGTATCCTGTTTTACAGACAAGGTTATCGTTGCTGCTGTAAACGGTTCGGTAATGGTTTTGCCCAACAGTCCTGTCGCAAAACGGACTTCCCCTTGGGTGTTGTCGATGACGGGGCTTTCCAAAACGATAGGCAGTTTGTCGGTCAGGGTGACATCGACAATCTCTAGCAGGGTTGGATCAAAGTCGAGATGGACCATTACGCCGTTAACCGGCTCAGCGTGGGGATCGGCCAGGCGGGGTCCGATTTTGAGGGGCAACCCTGCATATCGACAGCGCCCTGCAGGAAGGAGAGGCTGCCGCCCGAACAGGAATAGCCCACGTTGAGCTCCGTCCAGACCAGCGAGGTCCACTCGCCGGTGGTGGCCCGTTTGGCATAGGCCACGAGGCCGCGCGGGGTTTGCGGCGACGTGACGTCCTCCAATTTATCAATCATCGCCGGTGATGGTATCATAGCCCGCTATGACCAAAAAGTTACCGATCCATCTTGTTGTATTGGCCGTCTATACCCTGTTGACGGTCGGGTTAACCTGGCCGCTTGCGGCCCAGCTCACCAGCCACATTCCCGGCGAGGCGACCTGGGCCTTTGACGAGTCGACCTTTATTTGGAATATGTGGTGGTTTAAGCACAGCCTTCTCAACCTGGGGCAAACGCCGCTGGCAACAACCTACACTTTTTTTCCGCTGGGCGTCAATCTAACAACCTATACCTTTAATCTGTTCAACGCCGCTTTTGGGCTGCCGCTCCAGGTGGGGCTATCGCTGCCGGTGGCGAATAACCTCACGCTTTTGTTTGGCTATATCGCCGGCGCGTACGGTACCTTCTTGCTGGTGCTCTATTTGCTGACCGCTAACCGCTACCGGCTATCTGCTGACTCACTTACCCCCTACTTTGCGGCTTTTGCCGCCGGGGCGGTCTATGCCTTTTCGGCCAGCCGCATGATGTATGTGGCGTTGGGCCATTATAATTTTGTGACCATCCAGTGGTTTCCGTTTTACACGCTTTTTCTGCTCAAAACGCTCCAGCAAGGCCGCTTCAAAAACGCACTACTGGCGGCGATCTTTGCGGCGTTGGCTATCTATGCCGAGCTGACGTACAGCGTTTTTTTGCTGTTTATGACGGTGATTGTGTTTTTAAGCGGCCAGCGGTCAGCTATCAGCGGTCAGCGGCTAGGGATTAGAGGTCGGTTGGTGGGGCTGGTGGGGATTGGGTTGATGACGTTTGGGTTGACGGCTCCGTTTATTGGGGCGGTGCTGCCCGATTTTCTCGATCCGGCCTATAGTGAACCGGGCTGGGGTGAGGGGCTGAAGCTGAGCGCCGATTTGGTGGGGCTGGTGACGCTGACGCCGCTGCATCCGCTGGCCGGAGTCGATTGGGTGGGCGAGCTGCGGGCCGTGATCGAAGGCACCAGCCGGTTTAGCGATGCCAATACCTTGTTTTTGGGCTACGGTATTCTGGTCGTGGCACTCATCGGTGCGGTGGTGTGCTGGCGGGTCGCTAAGGTATGGCTGTGGAGCGTGGTCATCTTCACCATTCTCAGCCTGGGACCGCTGCTGACTATCAACGGCCAAAACCGTTTCGATCTCGATGGCATCGAGGTCACCTTCCCGCTGCCCTTTGCGCTGCTTCATTATATACCTATCCTCAACGCCAACCGCGTGCCCAATCGCTTTGGGATTCCGCTGACGCTGGCGCTGGCTGTCCTGGTGGGTTACGGGCTAGCCTGGCTGCTTCAAAAAGCGCAGCCGGCGACGGCATCGAAACCGGCGGCCCGAATCATCGCCCCGTTGCTGACGGCGTTACTGCTGGTTGGACTGCTGTTCGATCAGTTCAGCCTGCCCATTCCCCTCACCGATGCCCGCGTGCCGGATGTTTATGCCCAGATAGGCGCAGAGCCGGACGATTTCACGCTGATGCAACTGCCGCTCGGCTGGCGCAACAGCTACGGCACGCTGGGGGCCGAACGGACGCAACTGCAATATTATCAATCAGTTCACCAACGACCGATGCTCGGTGGCAATAC
>JAGRBZ010000578.1 GCA_020433805.1 Anaerolineae bacterium | reverse complement strand
AGATCAGGTCAAAGACCCTAAGGGTTTCCGAAGATGAGGGACATTGTCGCTCAAGTAGGAATGTAAATAAACTCCCCTGTCGATTCTGGTTAAAACCCTTAGGGTCTCGGTTAGGTGACCGGAGGAGAAATAATGGGAGATGCGGTAGGAATGATGAAGGGGAATTAGAGATGGGTTGAACTTATTGGCTTACTTCTTGCTCCTTGCTCCCTACTCCCATTGTATCACAGCTTATGTTCTCCTGACAACCGGACTTAGGTACAGAATGAAGAATGAAGAATGGAGAATGAAGAAAAAAGAGAAGGGTGAAGCCTTTCTCTTTCATAATTCACCCCTCATCCCACAAAAATTTTTTGCTTATGTAGACATTTAATTAAGAAATGGTTATAATGGGCTTTAACAGTTGAATAAGCGTCATTTTCATCTTGACTAAACTTCTTAACTTGGAAAGGATAATTAGATTATGTATGCACCCATTTTTGACGCAAACAGCCCGCTTCACGCCGGTTTGCCGGAGAGCGACCAGCCGGATGATCTGCTGACGGCGGGCGAAACCTTTGTAGCGTACGACGAGACGCTGCCCCCGGAGAAGCAGTCCCCCTTTAAGGACGACATCGCCGAACTGGTGCAAGAGTGTTCGCCCCATCTGCACGAGTTCAAGCAAAGTGAGTCGCAACGCACCATTGCCTCTGAAAACCTCAAGCGCCACGAAAAGAAAGCCTACCGATTTCTGCAACGCATTCACCAAAACTTAAAATCTTATCTGTATGACACCCCGGAAGAAGCCGAAGAATGGGGTTTTAACGTCAAGCAGTCAACTCGCAATATTCTTTTGCCGCCGCAGAAGGAGCGCCTCAAGGCGCTCAACCGCTATATCGCTAAAGAAGAAAGCCGGCCTGAGGCCGAACGCTTTGCCGTGCCGGAGCTGGCGGCGGTGATTGCGGTGCGGGATCAGTTGCAGGAGCGGAAAAAGCATGTCCGTTCCAGTCACGTTCAGCGCAAGTCGAGCCGGGTTGCTCGCGATACCGTTCTGCACAAGTTACGGAATACCCTCAAGGCTGCCGGAACGGTGATTTTGATGAAGCATCTGGACGGGGTTATTTCGCCCGAAATGGCCAAGTGGGGCTATGAGGTGTATGAGCGCTCCTCGCGACCGGATGCACCGGATGACACGCCGGCCCCGGACAGCACCGTTGACGAATCGACTATCGACAACAGCGAAACCAACGCGAGTCAGGATAGCGATACCTTAGCCAATGTGGTAATAAACGCAACGCCCAACGGAACCGGCTCAAAAACGACCGCGTCCCAAAACGGCAGCTAGTCGCTCATCTTCTCCGCGAGCGACGTAGGAGCGAGGCCATCCCCCACGTCAAGGGGGATGGCTTCGTTCCATTCAATCCCTTGATGACCTCAATCTGACCGCCTCGACCAAAATTATCTTCTGCGTACCTCACCCCCACCACCCTGCCGACCGGCGTTCATCCAGCCGGAAACCGGCCTGGCGGGCTATTTGGACGGCTTCTCGATATTCAGCCGTGGTTAAAGGCCGATTAATCTCAGGATAGTTCTCGACGCTCACTTTACCGGCCGCATAATATTGATCCATCATATTGATATACAGGTCGGGGCCGATCTCCGTCGCCAAGAAAGCCAGCACCCGGCGGGTTTCATCGAGCAGCCCCGGCATCACCAGATGGCGAACCAGCACCCCCCGTTTGGCTAAACCCCGTTCATCAAATACAAGGGGGCCGACTTGTCGAAACATTTCTTTGACCACACGGCCCGCCGCGTGCGCATAATCCTTGGCTTTTAAGTAGCGCAGCGTCAGTTCGGGTGTCCACAGTTTGAAATCGGGCATGTAGATGTCGACCACGCCCTCTAGCCAGCGCAGGCTTTCCATCGAGTCGTAGGCTGAGGTATTGTAGACCAGCGGTAGGCGCAGCCCGGCCTCAACGGCGATGGTCAGCCCCTCTAATAGCTGCGGGACCACGTGCTCCGGGGTGACGAAGTTGATGTTGTGGCAGCCTTGCTCTTGTAGCTCCAACATCATCGCCGCCAGTTCGACCGGGCCAACTTCAAGGCTCTTTTCGGCCTGGCTGATGTCGTAGTTTTGGCAAAAGACACAGCGCAGGTTGCACATGCCAAAGAAAATGGTGCCACTCCCCCGCCAGCCCCGCAGGCAATCCTCTTCCCCAAAGTGAGGGAAATAGCTGGACACCTGGGCGTAGCGACCGGTCTTGCAGGCCGCAGCTTTATCGACCAGCCGGTCTACGCCGCAATCGCGTGGGCAAACGGTACATTCCGCCAAAGCGGCAATCGCGGCCTCGGCCCGTCGCTGCAATTCACCGCTGCGATGCAGGGCCAGGTAGCCCGGCTCAAAGTCGGCAGCCCGGATGGTATATGGGCGCGAGGTTCCGTAGTCAGCCATTGGTTGTCTCCTCATCGTTTGTACACAATGTATTGGTGCTATTTGAGAGTATCAGTAGATCAAACTTTGAGGAGTGAGGCATCCTCAGATGCCGAACGGAGCCGCATCTGAGGATGCTGGCTCCTCGAAAATTGGATATACTGAGTATACGTTATTCAGCCGGACGCTCAAAACCTCTGGTCAGCATTGAATTCATTCGGTGCTAAATGCGGAACTTACATATTTTCTACTCCAAAGATGGAACCAAATCTCTCCAGAAGCCGTCTTATCAGCAAATAGGGCAAACCCAAAGGAGAAAAACATGTCTGCTTTCAAATCACGATTGGTATTTCTTGTATTAACCGTTGTTTTATTAGTTGGTGCTTTATTGATTGGCGCTTTCTTCCTGACAATCGGCCGCTCAGGTAGCCTGCCTACCCCGAATGAAGAGCCTATAGCCCAGTTGGCTATGCCGGAAGTCGCTGAAGAATACGCTGAAGAAGAATACGACTACGCAGAAAGCGAATCGGTCTTGCGTGATGAAGCCAGAGTTATGCCGTCGGCTACGGCAGCAGCCGGTGGCGAGGCTAAGCCCGACTTCAACACGGAAGAATATGATTACATTCAAGAGAACGATTTTTTAGAGGCTATGAGCAACCCGCTCTCAACCTTTTCTATCGATGTCGATACGGCGTCATACAGCAACGCCCGGCGTTTTCTCAATAGTTCTCAATTGCCGCCGGTCGATGCGGTTCGCATTGAAGAGTTTATTAACTACTTCAACTACGATTACCCCCAGCCGGACGGCGAACATCCCTTTGCCATTGTCACGGAACTATCGACTAGCCCGTGGAACGCCGAGCATCAGTTGGTTCATATTGGTATCCAAGGCCAACAGGTTGATACCGAGTCGCTGCCCGACAGTAATCTGGTCTTTTTGTTTGATGTTTCCGGCTCGATGAACAATCCTGACAAATTGCCCTTACTCAAGCAAGGCTTTCGCTTACTGGTCGACCAATTAACCGAGCGCGACCGCGTTTCTATCGTGGTCTATGCCGGAGCCGCCGGGCTGGTGTTGCCTTCTACCTCCGGGGCTGAAAAAGCTACCATCTTAGAAGCGATTGAGCGTCTCGAAGCCGGTGGCTCAACAGCCGGCGGCGAGGGTATTCAATTAGCCTACAATCAAGCCAAAGAAAACTTTATCCTTGGCGGAAACAACCGGGTTATCCTGGCCACCGACGGCGATTTTAATGTGGGAGCCTCCAGCGATAGCGAACTGGTTCGTATGATTGAGGAAAAACGGGACGATGGTATCTTTTTGACCATTCTGGGTTTTGGCTCAGGCAATTACAAAGACTCTAAGATGGAGCAGTTGGCCGATAAGGGCAACGGCAACTATGCCTACATCGATACCATTCGGGAAGCCAAAAAAGTACTGGTCACTGAGATGGGGGGCACGTTACTGACGATTGCCAAAGATGTCAAAATCCAAATTGAATTTAACCCGGCTAAAGTGAAAGCCTATCGCCTCATTGGCTATGAGAATCGCTTGCTGGCCAAAGAAGATTTTGTCGATGACACCAAAGATGCCGGTGAATTGGGAGCCGGCCATACCGTAACCGCGCTGTACGAAATCATCCCGGCCAATGCCGATGAGAAGGTCCGCCCGACCCCTGAATTGAAATACCAAGAGTCTAATCTCTCCAATCAAGCCCAGGGCGATGAGCTTTTAACGGTCAAGTTTCGCTACAAGCAGCCTGACGGTACCCAAAGTATCGAAATTGTCTCACCGTTAATGGATAGCGAAACGGCTCTCAGCGAGACCTCGGCCAACTACAGGTTCTCGGCGGCTGTGGCCGAGTTTGGGATGTTACTGCGCGACTCGGATTATAAAGGCGAGGCCAGCTATGATCACGTGCTGGAATTAGCCCAAGACAGTCTGGGCGAAGATGTTGAAGGCTACCGCAGCGAGTTTGTGACCCTCGTCGAGACAGCGCAGTTGTTAGATAATCGGCAACATCAAGAGTAGTGTCTGAGTAAAGTTGCAGGGTTGCAGGGTTGTAGGGTAACAAGGTAGCAGGGTCGCAGAGTGTAAATTTGCGGCCCTGCTACCTTTTTTAATGCGGTCTTGGAGGGCGTGAAATTTCAACTTAGGAGAGAGGATTCGGACATTCCTGGTCTGTCGCCAGCCGGCCTATCGCCACCGAATGAATTCGGTCGCTGCTAAAGAAAACCGGTTGAAAC
>JAGRBZ010000057.1 GCA_020433805.1 Anaerolineae bacterium | reverse complement strand
GATGTGTATGAAAAAGTGTACATGGCCGAGCGGCCCGAGCTTTTCTTCAAAGCTGTTGGCTGGCGGGTGGTGGGTCACCAGATGCCTATTCGCATCCGGCGGGATAGTCACTGGAACGTGCCTGAACCGGAGCTGACGCTGGTCATCAACGCCCGGCGAGAAATTGTCGGTTACTGCGTCGGCAACGATGTTTCCTCGCGCGATATTGAAGGGGCCAATCCCCTCTACCTACCCCAGGCCAAAGTGTACAGCGGCTCCTGCGCCCTGGGTCCCGGCATCGTCCTTGCCACTGCCGACGATCTGCGGGATGTTCCTATTCAAATCGAGATTATTCGCGACAACGAAGTTGTGTTTCAAAACCAGATCCAAAGCTCGCAAATGAAGCGTTCTTTAGAGGAACTGGTCGACTATTTAACCACCGAACTGGACTTTCCCCACGGTGTTTTTTTGATGACCGGAACCGGCATCGTTCCATCCGATGATTTTTCACTTCAGTTCGGTGACGTGGTGCGGATTACTATCAATGCACTGACCCTGGAAAACACCGTGCAGCTATAGCCGGGAGAACGTGATGACTTTACACCCCCACCTATTGTTTGCAACCGAAGAGCGTAGGAGTTTCTCCGCCTTCGGCATCGAAATGACACGAAATGTGTAAGTTCTATTCAAAGTGAAAGCTGAGAAGATACGCCAATGCCCGTAGAAACGGTTGCCCCTTCCTTAGAACAAATCCTTGAAACCCCCCAACCGGTCGATTCGAACCGATTAGAAGCCGAAGGACCGGCCGGTAAACTCCCGCTCACCGAAGCAATGCTGCTGAACGAACCCAGCGGTAATCTGTTTGGACTGTCGCAAAATGCGGGTATGGGCTGGAACCCTGATGATGTCGGCCGGCCGCAATACCTCATTGTCAGCACGCAGGGTGGCTTGCGCGATAGCGACGGTACCCCCGTGGCGTTGGGCTACCACACCGGCCATTGGGAAATCGGCTTGCTGGTCCGTGAAGCAGCCGAGACGTTTCGAGAGCAAGGGGTTGTGCCTTTTGCTGCCTATTGCAGCGATCCGTGCGATGGGCGCTCGCAGGGTACCATTGGGATGTTTGATAGCTTGCCTTACCGTAACGATGCCGCGATAACGATGCGCCGCCTGATTCGCTCTTTACCGCTGCGCCAGGGGGTGATGGGTATTGCCACCTGCGATAAAGGCTTACCGGCCATGATGCAGGCTTTGGCCGGTTGCCACCATTTGCCGGGCATTATTGTCCCCGGCGGCGTGACGCTGCCGGCCATCGGTGCCGAAGATACGGCTGTTATTCAAACCATCGGGGCGCGCTTTGCCCACGATATGATCAGCCTCGATTACGCAGCGGCAATGGGCTGTCGCGTCTGCGGTTCAGCCGGTGGGGGCTGCCAATTTTTGGGGACGGCGGCCACATCGCAAGTAGTTGCCGAAGCGCTGGGCTTAACGTTGCCCCATAGTGCCCTCAGTCCTTCGGGCGAACCTATCTGGCTGGATATGGCCCGACGCTCGGCTTTAGCGCTGCTGCGCTTGCAGGCTAACGGCCAAACGCTGTCGACGATTTTAACCGGGGCGGCTGTTGAAAATGCCATGCTGCTGCATGCGGCCTTTGGCGGCTCAACCAACTTGCTACTGCACATTCCGGCCATTGCCCACGCCGCCGGACTACCCCGGCCCACCATTGATGATTGGAACCGCGTCAACAAAGCAACGCCCCGGCTGGTGGATGTGCTCCCTAACGGTCCGCGCAATCATCCGACCGTGCAAGTATTTATGGCCGGTGGTGTACCCGAAGTGATGCTGCATTTGCGCCGGATGGACCTGTTGAATTTGGATGTGCTAACCGCGACCGGCGAGAAGCTATCGACGGTATTAGACTGGTGGGAAAATAGTGAGCGTCGCCAATCGGCTCGGTCGCATTTGGCTAAAGCCGGCCAGATTAACCCGGACCAGGTTATCATGGACCCCGACTCGGCGCGTCAGGCAGGATTAACCAGTACGGTTGTTTTTCCGGTCGGCAATATTGCCCCGCAGGGGTCCGTCATTAAAGCCACCTCGATAGACCCCTCAGTTGTGGATGATGATCAGGTCTACCGCCATCGCGGCCCAGCGCGGGTCTTTACCTCGGAACGGGCAGCGATTATGGCTGTCAAAGGACAAAGCGAGCACCCGCTTAAACCCGGCGATGTTCTGGTGATGATCGGAGGCGGGCCGTCGGGCACCGGCATGGAGGAGACCTATCAGGTTACATCGGCCCTCAAGCATATCGCCTGGGGGAAACAGGTGCCTATCTTAACCGACGCCCGCTTTTCAGGGGTGTCGACCGGCGCATGTGTGGGCCATATTGGGCCGGAAGCGCTGGCCGATGGTCCCATCGGCAAACTGCGCGATGGCGATATCATTGAAATCATTATTGATCGGCAAGCCTTAACCGGTCAGATCAACCTGGTCAGCACCAAAGATACGGAGTTGACTCCTGACGAAGCCCTCCAACTGCTCAACTCCCGCCCATCGCACCCCGATCTGCAATCCCATCCCGATCTGCCGGATGATACCCGGCTATGGGCGGCCTTGCAGAAAGCCAGCGGCGGTACCTGGGCCGGCTGTGTGTACGATGTCGACCGCATTATTGAGGTTATCAATGCCGGTTTGAAGGTGGTTTGAGTTTGTTTTTTAATCTAATCATTGAGGGGCACTGGGTCCGTGCGATGGGGAAACTGTTTTAACCACGAATTACACAAATGAACACGAATACAATAATATAATGGGTGAAAATTCGTGCAATTCGTGGTTGATTTTATCCCTTCGTACGCAATCCCATCTTGCGGACCCAGTACCCATTGAGGAAACCTATGAACAGACAGATGGATAGAGATTGGGAACGCGGTGTCATCCGCTATCCGGACCCGGCCATTGAGGTTGTCGAGCCGGTTTTTGATAAATATGTGCTTGGCAGCGCAGCCCTGGAACGGCTCTACACCGGCGCACGCTGGACCGAAGGCCCGGTCTGGTTTGGGGATGGCCGCTATCTGCTGTGGAGTGACATTCCAAACAACCGGATGTTGCGCTGGACCGAAGAAACGGGAACCGTCAGTGTCTTTCGCAGTCCGTCGAATAATAGCAACGGCAACACTCGTGACAAACAAGGCCGCTTGGTTACGTGTGAGCATGGCACCCGGCGCGTGACTCGAACCGAGCACGATGGCCGCATAACCATCCTGATGGACAGCTTTCAGGGCAAACAACTGAACGCGCCCAATGATGTGGTGGTGCATCCCGATGACCATATCTGGTTTACCGATCCGGGCTACGGCATCCTCATGAATTACGAAGGCCACAAAGCCGCGTTTGAACTGCCGACCAACGTCTATCGGCTTAATCCTGACAGCGGCGAAGCGACCGTTGTTACCAGTGAAATCGAAAAACCGAACGGGTTATGTTTCTCACCCGATCACAGCAAGCTTTATATTACCGACACGGGTGCTTCTCATAAGCCGGGGCACCCTCGCCAAATTCTGGTGTACGATGTCATCGATAATGCGCGGCTGGTTAATGGACGGGTGTTTTGCGACGTGGGGCAGGCGACGGCCGATGGCATCCGCTGTGATGTGGACGGCAATATCTGGTCCAGTGCCGGCTGGGCCGGTGAGGGCAGCGATGGGGTCCACATCTTTGCCCCGGATGGTCAACTGATCGGCAAAATTCACCTGCCCGAAGCGGTCTCGAATCTTTGTTTTGGCGGCGTAAAGCGCAACCGATTATTTATTACCGCTAGCCAGTCGGTTTACGCGCTCTATGTGGAAACGCAGGGCGTGCCGTTTCCGTAAGTCGCTCGCCACGTGGGACGTGGAACGTAATCCTCACGTTCCACGCATTTTCCCTCTCAAACCTTTTGCGGCAAGTCGAGATATGCTATACTTGAACTATCTTCTTTTTTCGACCTTGCCTCGATATTTTCTATTCCATTCCATCGCCGAACCATAACCTTTTTTGTTGGAAAGATTAATACTACAACGAGACTTTGGTCTGAGAAACCAGGTTTTTGACTTTAGAAGTGAAAATAAGCTCTTGAGTGAGCCTTTTTAGGTCCGAAATTGATCGTATCAACCGAAAAACCTGGTTTCTTTCTCAGGCTTATGTCAAAATTAGTATTAAGCCAACGTCCTAATAACTTACAACAGAATTGTCACCTAGGGGGAATTGATGACGGATTACGACTCTACAGAAACATCAACCGGCCACGAATTGTCCGAAAGCTCCTATTTGGATAGCCACTTTGAGGCGATGAAACCGGAGTATGAAGCGATGATCCGCTCAGTAGGGATCAAATCAGGCTGGCAGGTATTGGATGCGGGATGCGGTGGGGGAAGCTTCCTCCCGCTTCTGGCCGAACTGGTTGGTTCGAGCGGTCATATCAGTGCATATGATTTGGCTCCTGAGAACATTGAAGTGGTTGATGCCCTTGTAGAAAGCAGACAAATTCCTTGTTCTATAGAAACCAGGGTTGGCAACCTTACCTCATTACCATACGAGAGTAATCGCTTCGATGTTGTCTGGTGTGCTAATATCACCCAATATCTGACGGATGATGAGTTAGGCCAAGTATTAACTGAGTTTGGTCGGGTAGTGCGTCCCGGAGGGCTTGTTGCTGTAAAGGAGTATGAATTGGCTTTGGTTATGTTTTCTCCTTTTGACCCAACCATGATCTGGCGTGTCTATGATAGGGCGCGCCATCATATGGCTCCAGTGCAAGGTGGATTACGGACCTTGCAATTGCCGACGTGGCTTAAACAAGCCGGATTTATTCACATTAGCTTCGAAACGTTTCTCAGTGAACGGAAAGCGCCACTGCGCCCTATTGAGCGGAAGTTTATCAGTACGATACTCCAGGTCCATGCTCAAGCGGCTGAAAGCGTTGATCTACCAGAGCAAGATATGTTGGTCTGGCGCGAGTTGGCAAACTTCGAAGCACCTAATCATATTCTAAAACATCCTGATTTCTATTTTCGAAATGGCCATATTGTTGTTGTGGGGCAAGTACCAGAAAATTAATTCATAAGGTTTCGGCCCCAACCCGACCAAAGTTTACCAGCCCGTTGTTCAAGAAAAGATCAATTTTTAGTTTGCTATAACACCAACCCCATCACTTTATCTTATTTGTAATCATTAAAACAGGAGAGAATAATGTCTGATCAAACCAAAGTATCCATTGGCGATGGCTTCAAATTCGGATTGGGCTTTACCTTAGGTTCTTTTGTTGCTTCGGTAGTCATTCTACCGGCTCTGGGGTGCCTTGGCTTTATTGTCCTCAGCTTGGTTGGTGGTAGTTTGGGTGCATTAATGAACAGTTTTTAGTCGATCTCAACGTCATATTGATTAGATTTCAAGCATTAGCATTGAACAGGGTGCGTTTCAGTTGCACTGCCGTTAAGTTAGCGGTAAAAACATCCCGAGTAGCGCAAAACGGAGTGGAGCGCGTATCGAGGGGGGCGGCTACGACGACGATTTGCGGCCATCCCGCACCCCTCGATACGGTCTCGCGAACTCGACCTACTCGGGATGCTATTAACTTAATGGCAGTGGCGTTTCAGTTATAGGGCACGATAGAAACACTGAATTTATGAGGAAAACGAGAACACTGACCCTCAACCTACTGGTTCGCAGCCCCCTATGGCAACAAAAGGCCGTATGTTTGAAATACGGCACTCAGTGACATCATTCCATTCAGTGCTTCAGTGTTTCTATGAGCGCGGCTTGCCCCAAACAGAAATGCCCCCTCCTTACGAAGGCGAGGCGAGCAGCGCCTCCTTATGCGCCACCAGAAACTCGCGAACGCTTTGTGGAGGAGTGCCGGTCAACTCGGCCACGGCATCGGTTGCTACAGCCAGGTATCCCTGCGCGGTTGCGGTCTGGAACGAGACCAGCAGTTCGGCGACCGGTTCGGGGAATCCGGCACCAACCATGCCTTTAACCATCTCAGCCGGGGGCAAGTCGATATAGGTAACGGGCTTACCCGTGATATCGCTGGTAATTTGGGCTAACTCGGCATACGTAACCACTTCGGGGCCGGTAATATCGAGCGTCGTTCGGCCTTCGGTTGTGGCTTTAAGCGCGGCAGCCGCAGCGCGAGCGCAGTCCTCGCGGGTAACATAACCCACCCCACCATCACCTGCGGCAGCAAACAACTGGCCGGTAGCGACGGCGTGCGGCAGACTAAAGAGAAACATATCCGTATAAACATTATTCCGCAGCACCGTCCAGTCCATCGTGCTGGCGGCCATAACCTGTTCCGTCTCGTAATGGTCGGGTGCCAGCAGGATAGGCGTGCCCGGTTCGGTTCGAACGAGCGAGGTGTAGATCACGTGCTTAACGCCGGCCTCTTCGGCGGCATTAACCGCGTTGCGATGCTGGTTGATCCGGCGGTCGGTGCCATCAACGGCATCGGTGCTGATGATCAGCAGTCGATCAGCCCCGGTAAGGGCTTCGACCAAAGCTTCCGGCTGTTCGAAGTCGGCCTGGCGTATCTCGACGCCCTGGTCGGCTAAATCGGCCAGCTTTTCCGGCGAGCGCGTAGTGGCGATGATGTGATCATCTCCCTTGGCTTCCAGTAAAAGTTCAACAATACGACGCCCCAGTTGACCCGAAGCGCCGGTAACGAGTAAAGTTTGACTCATAGATAAAACCCCTTGTTAATGACATCAAGCGTTGTTAAAACAACAAATGTTGCCTATAATCATAAGAATTTGCAAGAAACAATCAATAGGCAATCATTGAGATTTGTTGTTTAAACAACATAGGAGCCAAAATGTTGCTAACATCAGTAGAATTCCATTGGAAAAATAAACCCGACCATGTCGAAACAACAGCAGATGGAAGCCTCACGATAACAGCCGGACCTAAAACCGATTGGTTCTTCGATCCGGCCGGCCTTATCCACATAAGTAACGCGCCGATTGCGCTGTTTTCACCCCCCGATGACCAATTTTTGCTTTCGGCCAAAGTAACGGTCGAATTCGCATCGATGTTTGATGCCGGCGTGCTGATGGCCTATGTCGATAACGAACATTGGGCCAAGTTGTGTTTTGAGTATGCTCCCTCACACAAACCCATGATTGTCTCTGTTGTCACCCGGGGCCAATCTGATGACTGCAATTCGGTCTTTATCGAAGATAACACCATCTACTTACGCATGTATCGGCAAGCCAACGCTTTGGCTTTTCACTATTCTGAAGACAGCCAGTACTGGCACTTGGTGCGGTATTTCTCAATAGGCGATTTACAGCGTTTGCATGTCGGGTTTTCGACGCAATCGCCCACAGGGGGTGGTTGTCGGGCGCACTTCTCTGAGATTGAATATCGACCTCAAGAATTATCCGACCTTCGCAATGGGGAATAGCATAGCGGCGTCTCGATAGCACCTTCCAAAGGATAGGTATGGAAAAGCATCACCAGGAATGCCTTGATAAATTTGTCGGGCAGTACAAACAAAATCCCTCAACTTTAGCCATCATCTTAGGTGGCTCGCTAGCCCACGGTTTTGCCAAACCCGATGCCGATATCGATATTTGTCTCCTTGTCGATGCCGAAGAATTTCAAAGGCGCAAGGCCACTAACCAACTGGCTTTCAGTTTGTGGGATATCTGCACTTACGAACAGGGCTATGTCGATTGCAAAGTGGTTGACCTTGCTTTTTTAGAGACAATAGCCCAACGTGGCAGCGATCCGGCCCGCTACGCCTTTAAGGATTGTACGCTCCTCTTTTCACGGGAGGATACCCTTCCTGAACTCCTGGCCCGGATTGCGGTTTATCCCATCCATCAAATTGAGGAAAGACGAAATCGCTTTGCTTCTCAAATACTGGCCTGGAAGTGGTATTACAGCGAAGCCATTAAGAAACAAAACACCTACCTTGTTTTTTTATCGCTTCAAAAGATTGTCTTATTCTCAAGCCGAATTGTTCTTAATGAGAACGCGCTGCTGTACCCCTATCACAAATGGATGCTGAAAGTGGTTGAGACAGCCGATAAAAAACCGGCTCGGTTTCTCGAAAAGGTTGATGATCTATTCAAACAGCATAGTCTTGAAAAAGTAAACCGTTTTTGCCTCGAAATGTTGGCGTTCATTCACTTCAACGAACAAACGGTCGATTGGCCCAATTACTTCTTAAAAGACAGTGAGCAAAATTGGCTGGAGCATGAGCCTCCTGTTGATGATTTGTAGTATAGGAGCATCAAACGCATATTAAAGGCATATTTTTGACCTGATGTTCCAAAACAGCTAAGATATGTTGGCGTCATTCGTTTTTGCCTTTGTTAAGAACACGATTGGTAGGATTAACGGATCAAGAAAGTACAGGAGAAAAAATCCGTCGAGCCTGCGCATCAGTGTTCTTAAATCAGTTAGCTATAATCATGGCGAAAACTCAGAGACACGAACGCTATACTAATAATTTCGTAAATATACAATGATGAAACACTTTACTCATCACACTACCCATTATAATAAAGGCTATGGCTGAGGCCCCAACCATAATCCCGTGACGGATTTCATGGGCTGCCTAATAAGTTGTGCCACTGCTTCGACACCGTTTGAGCGGCTATGTCGGGCATATGCTTTCGTGGACTGCCGGAAAAACGTTCATCGCGACGTAACCGCCAGCCTATTCGGCTTAGTGCTCATCGTGAATTGGCTATCTGCGCATATACGCGAGTCAGTTGGCGTTAACAATTTAAGGATAATTTTTGAAACGTAACAAACTTGTGGTTGTTTTTAGAGCCGCGCCTTGTTGCGCGGCTTTTTTATTTTAAATTACAAAATGAAGAGAGATGAGACAATGCTAAAAAAATTAATCTTACTAAATGTACTTTTGTGGTCGTTATTACTGGCTGCTTGCGGTGGTGCTGCTCCGGCAGCCGAAACCCCTGCCGAAGGCGCGGCGGCTGAGTCGACTTCAGCCGAACCGTTGGTTATCGGTGCTATTCCTGATCAAGATCCGGAGATACTACAGCGCCAGTTCCAGTCGCTGGCCTCGTACATGTCGGAGCAATTGGGCGTGCCGGTCGAGTATAAACCGGTCACCGATTATGCCGCCTCGGTGACGGCCTTCCGCGTGGGTGATCTGGATATGGTTTGGTTTGGCGGGTTAACCGGCGTGCAGGCGCGTTTGCAGGTAGCCGATGCGCAGGCGTTGGTGCAGCGCGATATCGATGAAAATTTTCACAGTGTCTTCATCGCCACCAAAGAGAGCGGCATCGAACCGTTTGAGGAGATCAGCGGTCTGGAGCAGCTTAAAGGCCACACCTTTACCTTTGGCAGCGACTCGTCAACTTCGGGCCGCTTGATGCCCCAATATTTTATGAGCCAAGGCGGCGTCACGCTCGATGACTTTAAGGGCGAACCTGGTTTCTCCGGCTCACACGATGCTACCATCCAACTGGTGGAGTCCGGCTCGTATGAGGCCGGGGCGCTCAACGAAAGCGTCTGGGACTCCCGCGTCGAAGCCGGTGAGGTCGATCTTGATAAGGTGCATCTCATCTGGCGTACGCCACCCTATCATGACTACCACTGGGTCGCTCGACCGGACTTAAACGAACGCTACGGCGAGGGCTTCACCGACAAAATCACCGCAGCGTTTCTCAGCCTTGATCCCAGCGTGGCCGAGCAAAAAGAAATCCTCGATCTGTTCGGTACGGAGAAGTTTATCGCCACCACCAACGACAACTACGCCCAGATCGAGGCGGTAGGCCGTGAAATCGGCAAGATAATTGATTAGAGCTTACGCAGTTGGAAAAATGAGACCCTAAAGGTTTCCGAAGTCATCTATCAGGCAAAATTCTGAGGCAATCGAGCTGGTATTTTGCCCTAAAGTCGACTTATAAAACCTTTAGGGTCTCGAACTGTGTAAGTCTTATGGATAAAAAATTCATCTGTGGAAATCTGTGTCCATCTGTGGACCAAATTAACAGCATATAAATTCTATGCCTCAAACATCAAACCTGATCTTCGAACTCAAAAACGTTACGCACCAATTCGGCACGCTGGCGGCGGTGCGTGATGTCAGTCTGCACATTCGCGCCGGTGAACGTGTGGCGCTGGTTGGGCCAAGCGGCGCGGGGAAAAGCACGTTGATCAACCTGCTCAACGGCACGCTCACTCCAACCCAGGGTGAGGTATGGGTGTTAGGCCAAAATTTGGTCAAGCTCAGCCCGCGCGGCTTGCAGCAGATTCAGCGTCAAATTGGTACGGTTTATCAGCAGTATCATCTCGTCAACAATCTACGCGTTGTCCATAACGTCAATGCCGGGCATTTGGGGCGCTGGTCTTTTCTCAAGAGTGTGGTGTCGCTGGTTTGGCCGCTGGAGGTCAAAACCGCAGCCGCCGCGTTGACCCAAGTCGGTATTCCTGAAAAAATCTACGAGCGTACCGACCGCCTCTCCGGCGGTCAGCAGCAGCGGGTCGCTATTGCCAGGGTGCTGGTTCAGCAGCCTCAGGCCATTCTGGCCGATGAGCCGGTGGCCAGCATCGACCCCGAACGCAGTAGAGAAATTATGCGTTTGCTGCGCGATGTTACCCAAGCCACCGACAAAACTCTGGTCGTCAGCCTGCACGATATCGATCTGGCCCGCAGCCACTGCGAACGCATTGTCGGCATGCGCGAAGGCCAAATCCTGTTCGATTTGCCGAGCTATCAAGTTGACGAAACCCTTATTCGAGCGTTATACAAAATTACGATTTAATGCAAAAGACAGTATCCGGTCAAACCCCTATCACTTCAGCGGCCGTGACGCGACCGTCTCTACTCAACCGAAAAAGTGGTTGGGTGCTGCTGTTCGTCGCCGGTGTACTTTGGGCTTTGCTACAAGCCGGTCTGTTTCAGCATGATTTTGTCAACCCCGGCGGTTGGGAACGGGTACGCCGCTTTCTCAACGCTGCTCTCCATCCCGAACTCAGCCCCGATTTCCTGTGGCTCACCCTCGATGCCACGCTCACCACGCTGGCCTTTGCGGTCTGCGGCACCTTCCTCAGCCTCATCTTTGGTTTCGTGGCCGGTATCTTTGCTTCAGAAGTTTGGTGGCAGTCAATCCTACTGCCAAAGAGCGGTCGCTGGCCTCTCTATCGTGCGCCGTGGCTGGTTATGCGCTCAGTGCTGGCCTTTCTGCGGGCCATCCACGAGATTATTTGGGGGCTTTTCTTCATTAATATTATCGGCCTCGACCCGCTGTCGGCGGTCTTGGCGATAGCCATTCCCTTTGGAGCGGTCACCGGCAAAGTCTTCTCCGAAATCCTCGATGAAATGCCCCGTCAGCCCTATTTGGTGCTGCGTAACAGCGGCGTCTCGCCTGCCCCTGCCTTTGCTTACACGCTGGTGCCGCAGGCTTTTCTCGATGGACTGTCCTATGGCTTTTATCGCTTTGAGTGTTCTATTCGGGCAGCGGCGGTTTTGGGCATTATCGGCGCAGGGGGATTGGGTCATGAGATTTTCCTCAGCCTGCAGTCGCTGCGCTACGAACAAATCTGGACTCTCTTCTTTGCTCTCTTTGCCCTCAATGGCCTGACTGATGTGTGGAGCGGCTTGCTGCGCCGTCGTTTAGGAACAAAATTTAGCTGCAGCGGTGCAGACTGTGTCGAGATCGATGAACAGTTGTCGGTCTCAACCCAACGGTATCACACTGATCGGGTTGTCAGGGTGTCGTTATTTGCAGCCGCTCTGATCATCCCCTTCTCTTTTTGGTACATTCAGCCTAATGTTGGTAAACTATTCTCTAACCGAACGCTGCTACATTTGGGCGAGGTGGTGCATTGGGCCTTCCCGCCCGATTTCAGCCGCTTGTCGCTCAACGAGTGGGCCGAACTCTCAGCGGTGACTGTGGCGATGTCTCTCCTGGCGATTGCCGGAGCGGGGCTGCTAGCACTGGTACTTGCCTTCCCGGCCGCTCACAATTTTATGCTGCCCGGCGGCTTACTGGTACCAAGCCGTGCAAGCTACATTCATCGAATTTTTGGGTGGGCTATTTTGCTCGCTGCCCGGCTGATCTTATTAGTTGCCCGTTCGATCCCGCCGCCGGTATGGGCCTTGCTTTTCATTTTTGTGCTCTTTCCCGGTATTTTGCCGGGTGCGGCGGCATTAGGGCTGTATACGCTCGGTATTTTAGGACGACTAATGGCCGAAGTCGTCGAAAACCTGGACGATCGCCCATTGACAGCACTTCGAGCGCTGGGGGCACGGGGCGGTGATATTTTTACTTACGGTATTTTACCCCTGTCCGCACCGCGCTTTCTGGCTTACGGCCTCTATCGTTGGGAGGAAGCGATCCGGGCTACGGTTGTCATCGGGCTGGTAGGGGCCGGTGGCTTAGGCCAACTGCTTACCGAACAGCTTAGCAGCTTCGATTATCAAGGCGTCTTTACCACCCTTATTGTTTTCATCAGTCTCATTTTTTTAGTGGATCTCATCAGTGCCACCGTGCGGCGCAGCTTCCGCGATAGCTAGATAAGGACTATTTAATGTTAATTTTTCTTCACACAGCTCCGGTTCACGTCAAAACGTTTAATAACTTGCTGTCAGAAATGGCCCCTACCATTCCGGCTCACCATATTGTCGATGAGTCGCTGTTGGCTATGGCCCGTGAGCAAGGTTTAACTCCGGAACTTCAGCAGCGGGTTGACGCTGCAATTTTGTCGGCGGTCAAGCGTTCATCAGATGTGGTTTTATGTACCTGCTCCACCATCGGAGCCTGCGCCGAGGGAACCAACCGGCTCATCGAAAACACTATTCTGCGCGTTGATCGCGCTATGGCCGAACAGGCCGTCGTTTGCGGTTCGCCGATGGTCATTGTCGCCACCCTGGCTAGTACCCTGGCTCCGACAAAAGAGTTAATTGTCGATGCGGCCCTAACGGCCCATAAAACAATTGGCATTATCGAAATGCTGGTTGAGAGAGCCTGGCCTAAATTTGAGCAAGGTGATGAGACCGGCTATTTTGAATGTATTGCCGAGACATTGTATGTTGCGGCGTCTATCGGCAAGGTCGTTGTTTTAGCCCAAGCCTCAATGGCAGGAGCCGTTGATTTATGCCCCGACATCACCGTGCCTATCCTAACCAGCCCTAAAATGGGCCTGGAGGCCGCTATTAAGGCCCATAAATCGAAAATTTAATAGACAAGGGGCTGCTTTTTGAAATAAATCAGACCATGTTATAATCACGGCGGAAGGATTTTCGCGTGCATTGGGACTGCACGTCGTTTCAGCGACTCTGAAGCTCCCACTGAAGGAAGGATTTTTAGAAGCTTTCACTTGAGAAAGCGGCGCATCATCTCAACTCACCTCATGTATACTAACGTAGGTCAAACGTAAGTTTGTCCCACAGCAGAATGCTTTTGGTTTGAGATGATACGGCGCAATCTCAACTGAAGAATGAACGGGAACAAACAATGACAAAAGAAAAAGCTGTTGAGACCGGCCAATTGAGCCAGTCGGCATGGTCCTACTCGCCTCAGGCCAGTGTGGGTTTTTTTGAACCCCACGAGCCTGATGACCTTACGCAAAAAGGTCGGCTATATCTTATTGCGGATGCTGTGGCCGGTACGGCTTCGGCCCAAACCGCCAGCCGATATGCTATTCAGAAAGTACTCCATAGTTTCTATACCAGTACCTCTAAAGATTTACAAGACCAACTCCTCACTGCCATAAAACAAGCGAATACGGATGTTTTCGAAAAAAACAACCAGCACCCTGAGCGACGCATCATGGCGACCACGCTCATGGCTGCTTGGATTCAGGATGACAAGCTGCTGGTTGCCAACGTGGGTGATAATCGGGCCTATGTGGTCTGGGATAAAGACATCGAGCTGCTGAACCAGGAAGTTGCGCCGGTGTCTGTGCCTGCCAAGGTCGAGAAAAAGATCGAAGAAAAAAAGGCTGACGAGAAGAAGGCCACCGACGACACAAAAACGCAGCCTACACAGCTTCCGACCAAGGCAGAGGATGACCCGAAGCCGAAGGCAACGTCGGAAAAATCGAATATTGGCACCCCGCGCGAGCGACTGCCACAGGCCTTAGGCTTTGACCCCAACGTTGAAGTTCAGCTTTTCTCACGCAAACTCTTTGCCGGTGACATCATTATTTTGGTCAGCGGTGGCTTGGCCGGCTATATCGAGCCAAAAGAAATGGCCAAAGCCGTAACCGACAACACTCCGGAAGAGGCCAGTAAACAGATTATTGCCCTGGCCCGCGAACGCGGCAGCCGTGATCAAATTGCTATCAGCATCACCAAAGTGTTGTCCGATACCGTGCAAAATCATACGCAGGTGCCGATGCCGCTGCCGACCGCCCCCAATTGGAATGATGTCGCGGCTCCGGCCAAACCAAGAAACGGAACCGGCCCGCTACCGGTTGTCACCGGCAAACCGGCGACGTCTACGCAACCCCTGCCGGAACCCAATAAACATTCAACCGCCACCGGAAAGTTACCGTCGCCTGCTTCCTCTCCCGCTACTGAGCGTAATTTTGGCGATCCGCAGTTGACTAAAAGCTTTGCCGAAGTTTTTGCAAAGGATAAAAACCGCTCGCGATTCTACATCATCGCGTTGGTTTGGGTGCTGCTATTGTGCAGTAGCCTTTTCATTGTGTGGCGTTACGTCATTCCGCCGGAAATGGTGGCCTCCGTGCCGGTCTTGAGCAGTATTGATGCCCTGGTACGCGGTGATGAGGTTGACGAGGAACGCGCTGCTGCCGAAGATGGCTTGGCCGAGTCC
This sequence comes from Anaerolineae bacterium, assembly GCA_020433805.1. GTDB lineage: Bacteria > Chloroflexota > Anaerolineae > 4572-78 > J111 > JAGRBY01. The sequence goes on along the minus strand of JAGRBZ010000057.1, from coordinate 15,251 downwards.
GGTGCTTTAATTCAGCAAGAGGCTGAGGCCATCGCCTCACCGGAGCGCACGCTGCCCGCTGCCGCCAGCGACTTTGTAACCGAAGGCGATTCGCCCGTTGCCACGCCGCGCAATACCTTTTTTGCCAGCCCGCCCGTTACGCCGACGGCGGCCGGCAGTAGCGTCGATACCGTAGCCCGTACCAGTGAAGTGGAAACGCTAGAGCCTACGCCCCTCCCGTTGCCGACTATCGTTTTACCGGCCAATTGTGAAAACCGGGCGCGTTTTTACCGTGACGTGACCGTGCCTGATGGGACACAATTTGCAGCCGGTGAGACATTTGAGAAAACGTGGCTGATCACCAATGTCGAAGGCTGTCCGTGGGGGCCGGGGTATACCGTGCGTTTTCTGGATGGCGATGTAATGGGTGCCGGTCGTTCGGTTCCGATTACGGCGCAGATTAATCCGGAAACCAACGGCGAGATCAGCGTCTCGATGGTAGCTCCGTCCGAACCGGGCAGCTATCGCGGGGTTTGGCAGCTTCACGATCTCGCCGGCGAACCCTTTGGCCCGGAGATGTATCTTGAAATTGAGGTCTTACCTGCCGATCCGACTGATGTGAACGTAAGCAGTAGTGGCGACTCGGAAGTACTCTATGACTTTATCGCCAATGCCGACGAAGCAACCTGGTCTGCCGGTAATACTACCTACACACCGGCAGACACCCGTGTAACCGAAGAATTAGAGATCCCTGCTCCGCAAGGACTTGTTGCTACCGGCATCGGCCTCTTGCGTGGCAATCAGGAAAGCGCGGATAATGTCTTGCTGACCTATCCTGATGCCGATCTCGGCTTTATCGAGGGCAAATATGTAGTCGATACACCGCTGCAGCCTACCGATACCTTAGTCGCCAACTTAGGCTTTCCCAAGCTTTCAATTTTAAGTGATGATGGTGTTATCTTTGAGGTTGTATTTACCCCCGATGATGACTCGGAAGGCGTTCAGATACTCTCGACCAACGTACAGTATCAAGATAGCCCTGTAGCCGATGTGGTGCCGCTAAGTGGTATCGAAGCCGGCCAAACCGGTACATTTACCGTTCGCGTGCTGGGCGGGGATAGCCTGAGTCGCGATTACGCGGTTTGGATCGACCTGCGTTTAGTTCGCCCGTAATCAGTGTACTGTTTCTACAACAAAGGAGCCGACTTGTTCGGCTCTTTTTTTTGCAAATCTTAAGCGTAGATTTGGCTTCCCTTTAGTTATCGTGTACGCTAGCAGTAGAAATTTTGTTCAAAAGAGGCATGCAACATTTTATATGGAAGAGACTATTCCCCACACACGAAACTATCCGGAAGACGTCAAAATTGTTCGCGTTGAAGATAGAGAATTTATTGTTATTGGTACCGCCCACATCTCGCAAGAGTCAGCCGATTTGGTCAAAGAGGTCATTGAAGCCGAGCAGCCCGACTGCGTTTGCGTGGAACTTGATGAGCAGCGCTACAAAACGCTCTCCGAGGCACGCCGTTGGGAAGCGCTGGATATTAAGGAAGTTATCCGCCAGAAGCAACTCATCACGCTGCTGGTTAATTTGGTTTTGGCCTCGTACCAGAAAAAACTGGGGCAAGAGTTGGGTGTAGCCCCCGGTACGGAACTTCTTGAAGCCACGAAAGTCGCCAAGGCCAACGATATTCCAATCGCCCTCTGCGATCGTGACGTACGGATTACGCTCCGCCGCGCCTGGGCATCGATGTCATTCTTTGAGAAGCTCAAGTTCCTATTTTCCGGGGTAGTTGGCGTGTTCGATTCGCCGGAGATTTCCGAAGAGATGCTGGCCGAACTCCGCAAGAAAGATGTATTGTCGGAGTTAATGAACGAACTGGGCGAAGCGATGCCCGTCTTGAAACGCGTCTTGCTTGATGAACGGGATGTCTATATCGCTCAGAAAACCCGCGAAGCGCCCGGTAACAAAATTGTGGCCGTGGTTGGAGCCGGTCATGCGGAAGGTATTTGCGTCACACTTACCCAAAACACCGATCAAGAGCTAACCGAAATCGAGTCGGTGCCAGCCTCTTCACCCGTACTGACCTGGATTGGCTGGGGTATTCCCATCATCATTCTAGCAGCCATCGCCTACATCGGTATTAGCCAAGGGGCTGCTGCCGCCGGTGAAAATTTGATGTATTGGATTTTAGCCAACGGTATCCCCAGCAGTATCGGAGCGATTATTGCGCTGGCCCATCCTATCACAATTATCTCTGCCTTCGTCGCTGCGCCCATTACCAGTCTAACGCCCGTTATCGGCGCGGGTTACGTAACAGCCTTTGTTCAGGCTTACTTCCAACCGCCCGTTGTTAAGGAGTTCAAATCGGTGGGTGAGGATATCAATCACTTTAGCAAATGGTGGTCAAACCGGCTACTGCGTATTTTTCTCGTTTTCATTCTGACCAGCTTGGGCAGTATGATCGGTACGTATGTCGGCGCGTATGAAATTATATCGAATTTATTTGGATAGTTTGTCAGCAATCAGGTTGATGGGTACAATAAAAAATGTATCTTTTTTGTAGAAACATTTGGCTAATTAGCGAGGGTAGATATCTATGCAAGCGCGCATTCAAAAATGGGGTAACAGCCTTGCCCTGCGAATTCCAAAACCGTTTGCGGTTGAAGTAGGGCTAGCCCAGGACACATTGGTTGAAGTGACTATTGTTGATGGCAAATTGTTGCTCGAACCCGTTGTAGTTCCAGAATATTCTTTAGACGATTTTTTAGCCGATATTACGGAAGAAAATTTGCATCAAGAAGTTGAAACCGGTCCGGCTGTAGGCAACGAGGTATGGTAATCGATGGCTTATGTCCCGCAACGGGGTGATATCATTTGGATAACGCTCAATCCGCAAGCAGGTCACGAGCAGGCCGGAAGACGTCCGGCGGTTGTACTATCGCCAAAGCGTTATAATCAAAAGGTGGGGTTGCTTATCTGCTGCCCTATTACCAACCAGATCAAAGGGTATCCTTTTGAAGTCGTTCTCCCCAAAAGTTCTCAAGTAACAGGTGCAATTTTATCGGATCAGGTTAAAAGCCTGGACTGGCGCGTTCGCCGTGCCGAATTTTTTGCTGCGTTACCATCTCCTGTAGTGGATGAAGTGCTTCGAAAGTTAGCCCTTCTGTTGAATTAAAACTTGTCGTGGTTATAAAAAAAGCCGAAGGGGTATCCCTTCGGCTTTTTTGGTTTTTGTGTTAAATTGTCTACGCCGCTACGTGCTGGCTCATCTCTTGCGGCATTGGTAGCGCCACTTTGATGTCGAGCCGTTTGCCTGTCGCGCCCACCATGCCCTTCGGAGCGATTTTCCAGAACAGACCCAATCGGGCTGACCAATCGGCCAGAATGGTTTTGGCGTACTCGCTGTTGGTCAAGCGCATGTGACGCATGAGCAGCATCCGCAGCAGGTCGATGTCGGCTTTGCCGGTCACACGTACCACCTGGATCATATCGGGGTTGAAGCGTTTGGTAAACTGGTTCGCTTCATCGAGAACAAAAGCCACACCCCCACTCATCCCTGCGCCGAAGTTGTAGCCGGTGCGGCCTAAAACAACCGCGACCCCACTGGTCATATATTCACAGCCGTGATCGCCGACACCCTCAACAACCGCCGTCGCGCCGCTGTTGCGAACCGCAAAACGTTCGCCGGCTTGCCCGGCGGCAAACAGACTGCCGCCGGTGGCTCCATACAGCACCGTGTTGCCGATAATGACGTTATCACTGGCCGACAACTGCGACTTCAGCGGCGGCCGAATGACGATTTGTCCGCCCTTCATATTTTTACCGACATAGTCATTGGCTTCCCCGACAAGCGTCAAGTTGACGCCAGGAACGTTGTAAGCCCCAAAGCTCTGACCGGCACTGCCATTGAAAGTAATGTTGATGGTTCCATCGGGCAGCCCTTGATCGCCGTACTGCTTAGCGACGGCCCCCGATAGCGTTGCGCCAATCGTGCGGTCAACGGTGTTGATCGGGAGGCTGAGCTGCACCGGTTCGTTTTGCTCAATCGCTAGAGCAGCCTGGGCCAACAGTAGTTCGTTGAGTTCGTTAACTTTCGTCAACGCTTGTGACTCAGGTGCTTTCTCGATGAAACTTACCGGCGCATTTTCATCTTCCTTAGCCAGTAGTGGCGCGAGATTTAGCGAGTCGATGGCCGGGTAACCGGTTTCGATTTGCTTCAGCAGTTCCGTGTGCCCAATAATTTCTGACAGGCTGCGGAACCCTAACTGGGCCAGGATCTCGCGTATATCCTGGGCAATGTAGTGCATGTAAGCCATCACATGCTCTGGCTTACCCACAAACTTGGCCCGAAGTTTAGGGTTTTGCGTTGCGACGCCTACCGGACAAGTATTGTTGTGGCAAGCGCGGGCAATCAAGCAGCCTTCCGCCACCAAGGCTGCTGTGCCAAAGCTGTAGCCGTCGGCCCCTAAAATTGCGGCGATAACCACATCGCGGCCGTTTTGTAATCCACCATCGGTGCGAACCACGACCCGGCTGCGGAGATTATTGCGCTGAAGCGTCTGCTGCGTTTCGGCCAGCCCTAATTCCCACGGTAGCCCCACATTTTTGATACTGCTCCAGGCCGCCGCTCCGGTACCGCCGGAGTGACCGGCAATGTGTACGATATCGGCTCCACCTTTAGCCACACCGGCTGCGATAGTTCCCACGCCGGCTTCCGAAACCAGCTTAACCGACACATCGGCCGCCGGATTAACCTGCTTAAGGTCGTAAATCAACTGCGACAAGTCTTCGATACTGTAGATATCGTGGTGCGGTGGTGGCGAAATAAGGGTTGTTCCTTCGGTCGTTTGCCGAATTAAAGCGATTTCAGCCGTCACTTTGTGGCCGGGCAGCTGACCCCCCTCGCCCGGCTTGGCTCCCTGGGCCATTTTGATTTGTATCTCGATGGCTGAGGTCAGGTAAGCCGGCGTAACGCCAAAGCGTCCGGAGGCAACCTGTTTAATGCAATCGTTTTTCTCGTTGCCGAACCGATGTTGGCCTGAGCCACCCTCGCCACTATTGCTGACGGCTCCGATTCGGTTCATCGCCACGGCCAGAGTTTCGTGCGATTCGCTGCTCAAGGCTCCGTGCGACATAGCGGCTGTGGAGAAGCGCTTGAAAATTGCTTCCAACGGCTCAACTTCGGCAATGTCAATTGGCTCACGCCCGGTATCGACAAAGTCAAGCATATCACGCGGATTAACCACCGAGTTTTCTTCTAAGATTTTTGTGAATTTTTTATAGGCTTTGTATCCGGCCTCAAAATTCTCTCCGATAAAGGAACGCGTGGTACCGGGGTTCAATTCAGCCGTTTCTGATGCGGCGGGGCTGAGCACATTTTCCATACGAACAGCATTGTGCAAAGCCTTAACCGATTGAGGGCTGAACGCGTGGGTTTCGCCACCGCGTTTGAACTTGTAGAAGCCGGGGCTGTCTATTTCCGGCTTTTGTGGGTTGGCAAAACCGGCCTGATGCCAGCTTTCAACGTTAGCTGCAATCGCTTTTAGGCTGATGCCGCCCAGGCGTGTAACCGTTCCTGTGAAATACTTATCAACCATTTCTTGCGATAGTCCGATTGCTTCAAAAATTTGAGCGCCGCAATATGTATCTACGGTAGAGATGCCCATTTTCGACATAATTTTCAGCAGTCCGGCTTCCATCGCCCGTATAAAGTTTCGCTTGGCCGTGGTAGCATCCATATCTCGAATTTTGCCGTTTTCTATGACATCGTCAACCGTGGCCAGAGCCAGATACGGATTAACCGCGTTGGCTCCGTACCCCACTAAACAGGCCAGATGATGCACTTCGCGAACCTCGCCGCTTTCAACCACAATGCTGACCTGCACCCGCTTACCGATTCTTACCAGATGATGGTGAACCGCCCCAACCGCTAACAAGCTCGGAACGGGAGCGTGCCGTTCATCAACACCCAGATCGCTGAGGATGAGAATGGTTTTGCCTTCCTCGATAGCCCGTTCGGCCATCGTACACATGCGCTCCAATGCGCGTTCCAGCCCATCGCCGTGCTGCTCAATGGGATAGCGCATCGGAATAGTGTGGGTTTGGAAGCGCGGATCGCCCAGACCTTTTAAGGCGTGCAGATCATCATCGGTCAATACCGGGCTGGCCAGTTCGACCAGATTGGCGTGTTTGGCCGATTCTTCAAGCAGGTTTGGTCTGGACCCCAACCGCATAGTCAATGACATCACAAAGGTTTCCCGCAGCGGATCAATCGGCGGGTTGGTGACCTGGGCAAAACGCTGTTTGAAATAGTGGAACATGGGCCGTGGTTTCGCCGACATGACTGCCAAGGAGGTATCGTCACCCATTGAGCCGGTTGGCTCCTTACCATCGTTAGCCATCGGGCGTACAATGACCGTCATTTCTTCATTGGTATAGCCAAAGGCAGCCTGCAAACGGTTCAACCATTGTGGGGTGTTAATCTTTTTCTGCGTTTCAAAGTGATTAACTTTATGCAGTGTAAACTGAAGCGGACGGGTTTCGGTCGGCAGGGGTTTAAAGCCTTTGACCCACTCTTGATATTGAGGCCGTCGCGCCAATTCATTTTTGACCTGGTCATTGGTTAAGAAAAGCTGCCTATCGAGATCGACCATCATCATCTGGCCGGGGCCTAGTTTACCTTTGGTGATGATGCTGCCTTCATCAATGTTCACCGTTCCGGCTTCAGAATGGGCAATGACCAGATCATTATTGGTGACCAGATAACGAATGGGCCGCAGGCCATTTCGGTCGAGCGTAGCGCCCACCCGGTGGCCGTCGGTAAAGACAATCGCGGCCGGCCCGTCCCACGGTTCCATCAGTCCGGCGTGGTAGCGATAAAAGGATTGAAGCAGCGGATCCATATCAACAATATTTTCCCATGCTTCAGGAGCCAGCATCGCCACACTGTGGTGAATATCGCGACCACTATTGACAATTAATTCCAGAACATTATCGAACATGGCCGAGTCACTGCCATCGGCTTTGATGATGGGGTAGAGATCTTCTAATCCGTTGGGCCAGTATTCTGAGGCCAACGTGGAAAGTCTGGCCTTCATCCAGTTGATGTTGCCCTGCAAGGTATTGATTTCACCATTATGGGCGATCATTCGGAAAGGCTGAGCGCGTCGCCATGTAGAGGATGTATTGGTACTGTAGCGGGTATGGACCGTGGCTAAAGCCGTTTCATACAGTGGGTTGGTTAAGTCTAAGTAAAAGTCGGCCAAGTAGGGTGACAGCATCAACCCTTTATATACGATGGTTTGCGCCGAAAGTGAGACAACGTAATACTCTTGGCGTTCTTGCTGCATGGCCGTCGCTGCTAGTTTTTTACGAAGCGTATAAAGGAATCGCTCAAACTCTCGACCGCGAGCAATATGGGCCGGTCGATGGATAACGAGTTGAAGAATCTCCGGGCATAAACGCCGTGCCGTTTGGCCCAGTGCATCGTGATTAAGGGGGAGCTTACGCCACTGAATTGGCGATTGTTTAGCCGAAGAGAGGGGGTCGGGATGCATGCCGTTGGTTTTTGCCGAGTCCGGTTTTGCTCCGTTGGGAGCGCTCCCAGAATGAAGAATACGCGTAACAACCTGTTCGGTCATTTGCATAGCGGCTTCGGTATCTGTGGTGGGTAGAAAAAACATCCCTACCGCATAATCGCCCTGCTTAGGTAACGTATCAATTTCATTGGCGAGCAGACGATGGGGAATCTGGGTTAAAATTCCTGCGCCGTCACCGGATAGACCATCGGCATCGACGCCACCCCGGTGTTCTTGACAGCCTATTGACTCTAGCGCCATTGCTAAAATATCGTGGCCCGGTACACCCGTTGTACGTGCCACAAAGCCGAGACCGCAAGCGTCATGTTCAAATTCCGGGCGGTACAACGTTTTGTGTTGATCAGACATTTGCAAAAGTCTCCTTGTATTTATGAGACACCAAATACCCCCAACTTTTAAAGCTTGGAGGCCACATCGCGGTTGATTATAGTGGTGTCGGATGGTGGATAGTGTTAACTAAATAGTATAGCTATATTGAACAATTACGTCATCACCCGAACGGGTAGTTATTTAAGGTTTTTGTGTTATTTTTCACAACTATACAGAGACTCACTATAGAATAGATGTGACAATGCTAAAAAACATCCTGTCAACCTCTGGCTAACTCACCATCAAGACGCATTGGTAATTCTCATAAGGCATGCTATTATTCTGTTTGAAAAAATATTCACGAAAAGTTTTGAGCTAAGGAGAAACAATGACAACCACGACTTCCGCTGTTGAATTAGCCAAGGATCTCGCTCAACAATTTGCAACGCGCGCCGATGAAGCTGATCGCTTAGGGCAATTGCCTGCAGAAGATATTCAAGCGTTAAAAGATTCGGGTTATATGGGGCTGAATATTCCTATAGAGTTTGGCGGATTTGGCCTTTCGATGCGCGACTGTTTAGAAGCTCACCTTGAACTCTCCCAGGGCAGTACTTCGACGGCTATCGTAGCGGCGATGCCCATGCAAATTTTTGGTGGCGCGCGTGATGATAACCCGTGGACAGATGAAGTCTATGAACGGTTGTGTCGAGCCGTAACGCAAGACAAAGCCTTGGTCAACTTCGTCGCCAGCGAACCACAAATGGGCAGCCCCTCTCGCGGTGGTCTACCGGCGACAACGGCTGAACCGACATCAGATGGCGATGGGTGGGTAGTTAATGGTCATAAAACTTGGACGACCGGTGGTCGTCATTTAACGCATATGTTGGTTAGAGTGCGGGTTGGTGATGATCATGGTACGGTGCTGGTTTTGCAAGATATGCCCGGCGTCGAGTGGGTCAACACCTGGAGCGATGCCCTCAGCCTGCGCGCCAGCGACAGCCACGATGTTTACTTTAAAGATGTCGTCGTTCCCGCCGATCATCTGCTCGCTCGCCAGGCACCCGGTGGGCCACCGCCTCCGCCTAACGGCTGGTTTCCGATGACGATCTCGGCGGTTTATTTGGGTGCAGCCATCGCCGCCCGCAATGCGGTCATCAAGTTCGCTCTGGAGCGCGTGCCGACAGCCCTTGGCAAGCCGATTGCCACGCTTCCGAAGATCCAGCGCCAAATTGGTGAAATCGACATTGGTTTACAGGCCGCTACGTGCTTGCTGCTGGACGTTGCCTCGCAGTGGGAGGGTGATGATGACCATCGGCGACACATTTTTCCTCGTATAGCCGCGGCCAAATCGATGGTTACTAATGTCGCCGGCGAGGCCACCGAAAAAGCGCTCCAGATTGCCGGTGGAACCAGCATTACTAAAAGCCTCCCCCTTGAGCGCTTCTTCCGCGACGTGCGGGCCGGCTCAATGCAGCCGCCATCGGGAGATACGGCCTTAGAGATGGTTGGTCGGGCAGCAATTGAGCAGGTGAAAAGCAACCTTATTTGATGAATTCAAGTAAACTGACTGTGAAATAATAAGGCCGCTGCAAAGTGCGACCTACCCTCTATAACGTTTATGGTAATCAGCGTACCATCCTTTAGACAGCGGCCTGGTCATAGCCCGATACTCGCCAGATAATCACGGTTGCGCTGGGCGCTTTCCTTAGGGTCGCCCATACCCGGCAACACATCCTGCTCAACCGTGATCCAGCCTTCATAACCGTGTTGCTGCATCCAATCAACAACGCCGGGAAAATCGATAAAACCCTGGCCCAACTCGCAAAAAATAGCGTGCTGCAAGGTTTTGAAGTAGTCCCACTTTTCGGCGCGCGAACGTTGGGCAATCTCTAAACTACAATCTTTAAAGTGAATGTACCAGATGCGGTCGGCAAAGCGCTCCAGGCCGTCCAATACTTCTCCGGGATCGGTCGCCCCGGCCCCAAAGGCGTAATGTCCGGTATCGAAAACAAGGCCAACAAGCTCCGGATCGGTCAGATCCAACAGGCGTTGAATTTCGTTCGGTGTTTCGATAAAACCGGCACAGTGGGGATGAAAGACCGTACGCAGGCCGGTTTCCGCCAGCACGGTTTTGGCGATGCGCTCAATGCCCTGGGCGAAGGCACTCCACCCGGCCACGCCTAGCGCTATGGCCGGCGTTACCTGTCCGGCGTGTTTGGTGCGAAGCGGATCGGTGCCGTTGTCATCGGCCAGAACCAGATAAGGCGACCAAACGTCGTCGGCCACCGCAGCTAAGAGGCGGGCAATTTTAAGCGCCTTCTCCTCACCCTCGGCGTGCTTCTCGGGATATTTAAAAGCTACGCCGTGATACGCGCCCAGCATCACCAAATTCCGCTGCTCAAGTTCATCCTTTAAGACCGCAGGATTGGTCGGCATAAATCCCCAGTCACCCAACTCGGTGGCGGTATAGCCGGTCTCCACAAGTTCGTTGAGCATTTGGGTGTACGCGATCCGCTCACCCTGCATCCCTTCAAATTCGAGTGTCCCCCACGAACAGGGGGCGTTAGCGACTTTAATTTTTGTTGTCATCATTGAGTCTCCACAATTGGATATAGGGAGATGAGGCGATAAAGAGATTGGGCTAACGAACATCCCATCACTCATTACCTAATCTCCAATCTCCCAATCTCTAATCTCCATTACTTAAAACTGCCGACTCCACTCGCGAGGCCAGCGTTCAACAACCACCTTGGTTTGGGTGTAGAACTCAACCCCGTGCCGACCCTGGGCGTGCAAGTCGCCAAAGAAACTCTCGTTCCAGCCGCTGAAGGGGAAATAGGCCATCGGCGCAGCTACGCCGATGTTGATGCCGATGTTGCCGGCGTCGGCTTCGTAGCGGAACTTGCGAGCCACGGAGCCGCTGCCGGTGAAGATGCAGGCCATATTGCCATAAGCCCGGTCGTTGACCAGCCGCACGGCTTCGTCAACATCCGTGGCCCGCATGACGCTCAGCACCGGCCCAAAAATCTCGGTTTTGGCGATGTCGCCCTGCGGCGGCACGTGGTCGAGCACGGTCGGGAAGACAAAGTAACCGTCTTCGTAGCCGCTGACCTTTTTATTGCGACCATCGACTACTAGCTTGGCCCCTTCCTGCTGGCCCTTGCCGATTAAGCCTTCGATGCGGGCTTTGCTGTTGGGGTCGATGACCGGCCCCATCTCGACGCCATCATTCAGCCCATAGCCGACCTTGCGACTGCTCGCGACATCGGCGATATACTCGATAAACTGATCCTGCGCCGCACCAACCGTAATCGCCACCGACGCCGCCAGGCAGCGCTGCCCGGCACAACCAAAGGCCGAGTCGGCCATAATCTTAGTCGTCATCTCCATATCGGCATCGGGCATAATGACAACGGGATTTTTGGCTCCCCCTTGACACTGAGCGCGTTTACCGTTGGCTGCCGCGCGGCTGTAGATATATTTGGCGACGGGCGTCGAGCCGACAAAGCTGATGGCCCGCACGCCGGGATGATCGAGCAGGGCATCGACGGTTTCTTTACCGCCGTTGACCAGTTGCAGCACCCCGGCCGGAAAACCGGCTTGCTCGATGAGTTCGAATAGCTTTTGGCTCGACATCGGCACCTTTTCGCTGGGTTTGAGGATGAAGCAGTTGCCGGTGGCGACAGCATAGGGCAAGAACCAGAGCGGGATCATGGCCGGGAAGTTGAAGGGGGTGATGGCGGCCACCACGCCCAACGGCTGGCGGATCATATGCTCATCGATGCCGCTGGCGATGTCCTCATTGTTGTAGCCCTGCATCAGCATGGGGATGCCGCAAGCAACCTCGATATTCTCAATCGCACGCTGTAATTCGCCCTGACTTTCATTATAAGTCTTGCCGCACTCGTTGGAGACGATGCGGGCCAGCTCATTGCGATGTTCTTCCATCAGCATCTTAAGTTTGAATAGCGGTTGGATTCGTTCGCCGGACGGGGTGCGTCGCCATTCGACAAAAGCTTCGCTAGCTTTAGCCACGGCAGCATCGACCTCCGCACCGGGACTGAGCGGCACGGTGGTCAGCGCCTGCGCCGTGGCCGGGTTGATAACATCGAGATAGTCAGCGGCTGAGGAGCGAGCCCAACTGCCGCCGATGAAGTTCAGTAATTGATTTGACATAGATGCCTCCAGAAGTTATTGCGTAGTGCGTATTGCGTAGTGCGTAAATCATCCTTACGCACTACGCAATACGCACTACCGATGTGGTTTAAATTTGGTCTTTAGAAGAAATACCGCTCTTTGGCCCGGTTTTCTTCCCACTCTTCACGGGCAGCGCGGACGGTGTCAATCTCACTAACCTCGGCGACCGGCACGTCCCACCAGCTTTCATAGCCCGGTACGCCGACGTAGCGGTCGTTGCGAATGTAAATGACCGTGGTGCGGTCGATGTTCTTGGCCGTTTCCAGGGCAGCGACAACATCGGCGCGGGTGTTACACTCGATGACGTGCGCTCCCAGACTGCGGGCGTTGGCCGGTAGGTCGATGGGCAGGGTGGTCACGGTTTGGGCTGTGTCATCCGGCAGACGATTGTCTTCGGGGAAGACGTAGCGCGTGCCAAAGCCCTGACTGCCCAGCGAGCGACTGAGCGCACCGATGCTCTTGTAGCCATCGTTGTCGATCAGTATAATAGTCAGTTTGTACCCTTCTTGAACAGATGTCAAGATGTCGGCTGACAGCATGAGATAGCTGCCGTCGCCGACCAGCACATAGACCTCGCGGTCGGGGTCGGCCATTTTGATGCCCAGGCCACCGGCGATTTCGTAGCCCATACAGCTATAGCCGTACTCCAGATGATACTGTTTGGGATGGCGGCTGCGCCACAGCTTGTGCAGGTCGCCGGGTAGGCTACCGGCGGCACAGACCATCACCGCCTCAGGGTCGCCTTCGTCATTGACTGCGCCGATGAGTTCGCCCTGGCTGACCAGCGGCTTGTTCCGAATATCGTAGATGCGCTGAACTTCGGCTTCCCATTCGTCGTGAAGTTGTTCAGCTTTGGTCCGATAGTTGGCATCGACGTGATAACCGGCCAGCAGAGCCAGCAGTTCTTCTAAGGTAGCCCTGGCATCCCCAGCCAGAGGCAGGGCGTTGTGTTTGTAGGCATCGAACTCGGCCACGTTGATGTTGATGAAGCGCACGTCCGGGTTTTGGAAGGCGGTTTTGCTGGCGGTGGTGAAGTCGCTGTAGCGAGTACCGATGCCGATGACCAGGTCGGCCTCTTTGGCCAGTCGGTTGGCGGCCAGCGTGCCGGTGGCTCCAACAGCGCCCATACAAAGCGGGTGATCGTAGACCAGACTGCCTTTACCGGCCATCGTTTCACCGACCGGAATACCGCTTTCCTCGACAAAGTGGCGCAGGGTGTCGGTCGCTTCGCTGTAGATGACGCCCCCACCGGCCACGATGAGCGGCTTCTGGCTGGCTTTGATCCAGGCGGCTGCTTGATCCAGGCGGCTGCGGTCGGGTCGATTGCGAGGCACGTGCCAGACCCGCTTATGAAAGAAAGCCAGTGGGAAGTCGAACGCCTCGGCCTGGACATCCTGGGGCAGAGCCAGGGTGACAGCGCCGGTATCGACCGGACTGGTCAGCACCCGCAACGCTTCGGGCAGCGACAGCAGCAGTTGGTCGGGCCGGTTGATGCGATCCCAATAGCGGCTGATGGGTTTGAAGCAGTCGTTGACCGAGATATCCTGGCTGTGTTCCGACTCAAGCTGCTGCAAGACCGGAGCTACATTGCGGCGGGCAAAGATATCGCCCGGCAGAAGCAGCACCGGCAGGCGGTTGATGGTCGCCCCGGCCGCAGCGGTGATCATATTGGTCGCCCCCGGCCCAATCGAAGTCGTGCAGACCAGGGTTTGCAGCCGGTTTTTTATTTTGGCGTAGGCAGCGGCAGCGTGAACCATGGCCTGCTCGTTGCGGGTCTGGTAGTAGCGAAAGTCAGGATACTGCTGTAACGCCTGGCCCACCCCGGCCACGTTGCCGTGACCAAAGATGCCGAAACAACCGGCAAAGAAAGGCTGCTCGCTGCCGTCTCGCTCGGTATATTGATTCTTTAAGAACTGAATGATCGCTTGCGCGGTGGTTAATCGTTTGGTTGCCATAGCTTCTCCTTGCACTCAATCTTGTAGAACAAGTCGCTTGGGATTTTAGAAAGTAATCGGGTACCTGCCGGAGTCACAAAGCTAGCTTTGTGATTCCCCGGTTAATTTGTTGATTTACAACTGACTTGTTCCAACCTGGACAAGTCAGCGACTTGCCCTACTGTCTTTATTCTTTGTGTCGTCTCAATTGAGACGGGTGTTAGCCCTAAACCAATCGCGCGACTCGGCCAGGTAGGTTTCCAGCCAGGTGAGCGACTTGTCATCTTTGATCGGAGTAAACGGGTTGGGGCCGGGGGCCACACATTCAAAGATGATCGGCCCATCATAGCCGATGTCATGTAGCGCCTGGACGTGTGCCTTGAAATCGGTATGACCACGCCCTACCGCCTGCCGGTTGGAGTCGGCGGCGTGGTACAGCCATAATTGCGCTCCTGCATGGCGTATAGCTTCAGCCGGATCGGGTTCCTCGATGTTCATATGATAGGCATCGAGCAAAATGCCTGCATTTTCGGCCTGGGTAGCATCCAATAACACTTTGGCTTCGGCTCCGGTGTGAACCTGATGCGTTTCATAGCGATTCAAAACTTCAAAAACCAGCCGTAGATTTCGAGATTGGGCTTCTTTAGCAATCTGTCCAAATGCCTCAAGAAGGAGTTGGTTCTCCTCGACCTGGGTTGTTACCGGCCGGACACGACCGACAAAGCCATGACAGGAAACCAAAGGCTGCCCCAGACCGGCGGCAAAATCGAGCAGCCGATAATAATAATCGACACCTGCCTGGCGAACAGCCGGATCGGGGTGCGAGATGTCCGCATCTGTCGGCGTGAGCGAGAAAGTTTGCAGGTTGTGATCAGCCAGAATGTGACCGGCCTCACGGGCGGTGTAGCGGGATAGGTCACCCAACAGTTCAACACCGTCCAGCTTGAGGCGCGATACGCGCTCGGCAATATCGGCCAGGGGCAGGTCGCCGAATGTCCAGGTGCAGACCCCCAAGGGGAAGTTGGTCATCCTATAGCCCGCCCTTGCTGTCGATAAAGGCCATCACTTCATCATAAGTGGGGGTAAAGTTGGCGCAGCCGTGTTGGGTAACGACAATTGCGCCGCAAGCGTTACCCAGTCGGGCCGATTTGTACCAGCCCCAACCTCTGACGTGGCCGTACAGGAAACCGGCTCCAAAGGCATCACCAGCGCCCAAGATGTTGTAGATTTCCA
>JAGRBZ010000577.1 GCA_020433805.1 Anaerolineae bacterium | reverse complement strand
TACGTGAAGAATACGCTGCCGATCTTTTGCTTGCAGACCACGGTGTTGATGGTGATGCTGGCGCTGGTGTATGATTTGGTGTAGTGCGGTAGGCGTTCGCCACGCGGAGCGTGGGAACGAAGGAGAGCAGGAGGCAGGCGTTCGCCACGCGGAGCGTGGGAATGATTTGGTGTAGTAGTGCGGTAGGCGTTCGCCACGCGGAGCGTGGGAACGATGCAGGGGGGAGGCGTTCGCCGCGCGGAGCGTGGGAACGAAGGCGAGCAGGCAGGCGGCCAAATCGCATTGACGGATAGCGATAAGTATGCTATAGTCAGCGCTAATAATTTTATACCGAGCCGCGAAGCTCCCCGTGCAGCATATTGGCCTGCACTGTGGGAGCTTTTTGCTTTATAAACCCTGGACGAATCGATGGCCGCCTCTCTGTCTCCACAGCCGCGCGATCAGACGCGCCGGCTGACGGTCCTCTATATTGTCGCCCTGAGCAGCATTGCGCTGCTGTCCATCGTGGGACAGGCGGTTATCTTCACCTTCTTGCAGCAGCAAACCAGCGATGCGACGGTGATCAATATTGCCGGTCGGCAGCGTATGTTGAGCCAGCGTCTCACCAAGGCTGCGCTCATCATCCAAACCCCTACCGATGCGGCGGCGCGGCGGCAGGCCATCAACGAGTTAAGCGAGGTTCGAACGCTGTGGCAAAGTTCGCACCAGGCGCTGCAATACGGTGACCCGACGCTGGATATACCGGGCGACAACAGCCCGGCGGTGACGGCCATGTTTGCCGAGATTGAACCGCATCTCCAGACGATGCTGGCGGCCAGTCAGGAACTGCTCGACACGGTGGCCCAGTCGCCGACGGCCAATGTATCGCCCCTGGTCGCCCACATCTTAACCGCCGAACCGGCCTTCTTGGCCGGTATGGATGAGATTGTGTTTCAGTATGCCCACGAGGCCACGGCTCGCGTCAATCGCCTCAAGTTGGTCGAACGCTGGCTGCTGCTGGTCACCATCGTGGTGCTACTGTTTGAAGGCCTGTTTATCTTTCGGCCGGCGGTCGGCAACATCCAGCAGGTTATCAGCCAACTGCTCCATACGCGCCAGGAGCTATACGAGGCCAAAGAGGCGGCGGAAGCTGCCGACCGGGCCAAGAGCGTTTTTCTGGCCAATATGAGCCACGAAATCCGAACGCCGCTCAATGCCGTCATCGGCATGGCCGGCCTGCTGCGCGACACGGCGCTGACCCGCGACCAGCATTACTTCACCGAGACTATCCGCCAGAGCAGTGAAGACCTGCTGGCTATCATCAACAGTATTCTCGACTTCTCTAAAATAGAAGCGGGCAAGCTGGAGCTGGAGGAGAAGCGCTTCAACCTGCGCGAATGCGTCGAGTCGGCCCTCAGCTTCCTCGCTCCCCAGGCCGCCGAGAAACAGATCGAACTGCTGTACAGTATCGATCCGGGTGTACCCACTCACATCATCAGCGACCCGGTGCGGCTGCGGCGCATTCTGGTTAACCTACTCAGCAACGCTATCAAATTCACCGAGCAAGGAGAGGTCTTTGCCGGGCTGTCGGGCCGGTCTCAGCCGGACGGGCGGTATTGCTTACAAGGCGTGGTCAAGGATACCGGCGTCGGCATTCCGGCTGACAAGGTCGACTGCCTTTTCAAATCCTTCAGCCAGCTCGATAGCTCGGTGACGCGCAAATATGGCGGTACGGGGCTGGGGCTGGCTATCTGTAAGCGGCTAACCCAGTTGATGGGCGGCTCGATTGCGGTGAACAGTCCCGGCGTGCCGGGCCAGGGCAGCAGCTTTGCATTTGATATTCTGGTCGGCGTCAGCCCGCCCCAGCCAGACGCCAGTTCTGATCCGCAGCCCGCTTTTAACGGCCAACGCGCTCTGGTTGTGGACGACAACCAGACCAGCCGCTATCTGATAAAGCAGCAGTTGAGCGGCTGGGGGATGGCGGCAGTTAGTGTCGCTTCAGGGGTAGAGGCCCTGGTTTATTTGAAGCAGGTCGCCGATGTCGATGTCATCGTGATCGATGGCTCGATGCCGCAGATTGATGGGTTGGGGCTGGCTCGCGAGATTCGGCATCGACTTGGGGCGCAAACGCCGTCGCTGGTGCTGATGGCCTCCATCGGCCAGGTATCGACCGCTGAGGAGGCTGGCCTGCACTTTGCGGCCCGCATCACCAAGCCGGTTCAGACAGCGGAACTGCACAAAGCAATCCGAACCGCACTCGAAAGCCGACCTGTCTCCGAGGCTCCGCCGGCCTTGCTGGCGGCGGTAACATCTTCAAACGGCGTGCCGGTTCAGGACGGGGCGTTACGCATCCTGCTGGCCGAAGACAATCCAACCAACCAGCACGTGGCGCTGCTGCTGTTGCACAAACTGGGCTACCACGCTGATGTTGCGGCCGATGGGCGTCAAGTGCTGGCGATGTTGGAGCAGGAGTCTTACGATGTGATCCTGATGGATCTCAATATGCCGGAAATGGACGGGCTGGAAACCACCGAACACATCTTACAGCGTTACCCGGCTGACCAGCGACCCCGTATTGTCGCTGTCACGGCCAACGCGCTCATCGGCGACCGCGAGCGCTGTCTGGCGGCGGGGATGGATGACTACATAAGTAAGCCGCTGCGGCCCGACACGCTGCGGCGAACACTGAGCCACGAGCATCCACCGAGCAACGGTCATCGTGCCCCGGCCCAAGAAGCGGCTATCGATCTATCGATGCTGCTCGAAGCCACAGACGGCGATGAGGAGTCGCTGCAAGAGGTGATTGTTGTCTTGCTTAAGAATTTACCGAAGAAGCTGACCACGCTCAAGCAGGCAATTACCGATAACGATGCCAAGCAGGTCGAGATAGCCGCCCATACGCTCAAATCGGATGCGGCTCTTTTCAATCACACCCATCTCTGTGATTTGTGCGCGCGGTTGGAGCAGGCGGGCTACACCAGGCAGCTACAAGGGGCCATCGATCTCTTTGAGCAGCTTGAGCAAGAGTGGCAGCCCGTTCAAGATGCGCTGTATGCGTTTCGGAACAGCGCGATGCCGTATGCGCTTTGAAGTTTGTTAGCCTTAGCCTAGGCTAAGTAGCGCCAACCTTTACAGGAAAAAACTACAGCCACCACTAGGAGCAACCTTATGGAGGAAAACACTATCTTAGTGGTCGACGATGACCCTGTCATTATCCAACTTCTCAAATCGGCCTTTGCCAAAACCAGGGCTACGGTTATCACGGCGTCTAATGGTCAGGAGGGGTTGCAGCAGTTCTATGTGCACCGGCCCGACTTGATTATCCTCGATGTGAAGATGCCGGACATGGATGGCTGGGAAACCTGTAGTATTATCCGAAAGCTATCCGACGTGCCGATTATCATGCTTACTGCCCGCTCTAACGATGAAGAGGTTATTCGCGGCCTGGACAGCGGCGCGGATGATTACATCACCAAGCCTTTCAACGCCAAGGTCGTATTGGCCCGCGCCCGGGCGGCGCTGCGTCGCCCGGCCCAAACAGCGCTCACCAAAAAGAGCACGCACTACAGCGACGGTTATCTTACTATTGATCTGGAGAAAAATCTGGTGCTAACCAAAGGCGAGCCGGTTAAGCTCACGGCCCAAGAGTATAAGCTGCTGGCCTACTTGCTACAAAACCCCAACCGCATGCTAACCACCCAGCAAATTTTAGAAAATGTCTGGGGCTGGGAATATCAGAACGAACCGGGCCACGTGCGCATCTATGTCTGGCATCTGCGCCGCAAGCTGGAAGAAGACCCTAAAGACCCCCAATATTTACTCACAGAGTACGGGCTGGGCTATCGTTTCCAGACCCAGAGCGAATAAAGGCGTAGGGAGCAGGGAGTAGAAAGCAGTAAACATCTCGCCCCTTACTTCTTTCTCCCTACTTCCTACTCCTTACTCCCATCAATTTATTAACAACTTTTTAATAATTCATATAGAACAGATAAATAGCAGCACAGTATTATAGTGATAATAAATCGAACGAAAAAGCGCTCGACGATGAGACAAAGGCTGTCTCATCCGGGCGCTTTTTTGTTAGTGACATATTCTTATCGAGCCGAGACGCTCTCAAGACCAAACTCCGCATCGTGTGGTTACGGGGTGATGGTGTGCCATCCGCCAGGGTTACGCCATCACCTCTCGCTACCGAGCCGGTCGGTTTGTTTTTGAGAGCGTCTTTTTGTTTTCCCCGGCTCTTAAGGGAGGTGTAATCAACAAAACGAGATTAGAGACCCGGTGGTAAGGTGACAGTCACTTTTGAAGTGACTGTCACCTTACCACCGCTAAGCCAATCAATAAAAAAGGAGATATCGTCTCACCGCCAAGTTCGCCGATATCTCCAGGGAAAAGGCCACAAAGTGCAGCCGTTTGCAGTTGTGCAATCTGCCGCAACTCTGGGGCATTTACGTTAGAGATTATAGCATACCTAGATTAAGCTATCAACCCTTTTGAGGAGAATTTAAACGATGGATTTCAAGAATAAAGCCACCAAGATTAATCTCTTTAGCTTCGGCACCCCGCAGATGCGGGCCTTCCATATGACCTGGTTTGCGTTTTTCCTGTGCTTCTTCGGCTGGTTCGGTATTGCCCCGCTGCTGGTTCTTGTTCGTGAAGATTTGGGCCTGACCAAAGCCCAACTGGGGAACA
>JAGRBZ010000576.1 GCA_020433805.1 Anaerolineae bacterium | reverse complement strand
TGGAAAAAAGAGCCGATTTTACGGCCAATACCACGAAACCTTTAGGGTTTGGACAGAACTGCTGAGTAAATACAAAATTAGAATGAAAACAGAACTAATATTTTACCGATCAATATAATTCGGTGTAAAATGGCACAAGTTAATTGATAGGCAAATAGGGGCAGTGTAAGGCTTACGACATAGAAGTCCTGCGCTTAACAAAGCAAGGTGGGCGACGATGGCCTTAGCCGACTATCGTATTACTGAAAAACTCTATGAAAGTGGGAACTCGCTGGTTTATCGCGCCCGGCGAGAAGTCGATGACCAACCGGTCGTGCTTAAAATGCTGAAGGAGGCGTATCCTTCGCCAAGGCGTATTGCCGGCTTTAAGCGCGAGTACGAAGTCACCCGCAGTTTAGATGTGGCCGGAGTCATCGATGTGTATGGCCTGAAAAATGACCAGAACCGCTGGCTCATCGTTATGGAGGACTTTGGCGGCGAGTCGCTGGCCCGCTTAAACCAGGCCGGCATGTTCAGCCTGAACGATTTTCTCACGCTGGCTGTGAACCTGATCGAGATTGTGGGGCACATTCATCAGCGGTAGATAATGCACAAAGACATCAACCCCGCCACCCTACAGCTCAAAATCATCGATTTCGGCCTCTCCACCGTATTGTCGTCAGAAAATGCCCTCGTTCTCAATCCGAATGTTTTAGAAGGAACCTTAGTCTATATCTCGCCGGAGCAGACCGGGCGCATGAATCGCGCGATGGACTATCGAACCGACTTTTACTCGTTGGGAGACGTATCGTTATCCCTCGCAAGTCTGGGCTAAATTTATCGCCGCCCAGGCACCTACCCAGCTCATCGATGCCCCGACCTCCGTATCAAGCCAAACGTTTCCGCGTCATCCGGCCAAGCCTGTATCGCCGCATAATCTGGAACGCTATGAAATTGTGGATGAGATTGGGCGCGGCGCTTTTGCCGTTGTTTATCGCGCTCGCGATGTCGAACTCGACCGGCTGGTCGCGCTCAAGGAGTTGCATCCGGCCTTACTGATCCAGACCGAATGGGTTAATAGCTTCAAGCGCGAGGCCCGAACCATTGCCAAACTGGATCATCCCCGCATTGTGCCAATTTATGATGTGATTGAGACCGATCATCGGCTGGTGATCGTGATGCGTTTGGTGACGGGATCGAGTCTGGAGAAAATGATTGCCGCCCATGGCCCTTTGCCCTGGGCGCAAGCGTTGGAGATCATCACCGCCATCGGCGAGGGTCTCGATTACGCCCACAATCAGCACATTCTGCATCGCGATTTGAAACCGGCCAACATCCTGCTCGATGCGAACCAGGGGCCGCTGTTGGGAGATTTTGGGATGGCGAAGTTTATCGGCGAGGCCAGCGCACAGGTTACGGCTGATGACAAAATCGTGGGGACGTCGGCGTATATGGCTCCGGAGATATGGGAAGGTGCAAAATACTCGCCCCAATCTGACCTTTATGCCGTGGGCTGCATTTTGTACGAGATGCTAAGCGGCGAGAAGCTATTTCGGGGCGAAACGTCGGCGGCGGTGATGATGTCCCACTTTAGCCCGCCCAGATTTCCCGACGTTTGGCCCCAAGATACGCCCCCCGGTTTAAGTGACGTGATTAAGAGGGCGATAACAAGGGCAGCCCGTGAACGGTATCCCTCAGCCAAGGCGTTCATCCAGGCGTTGACCCAGCTTGACTCCGGCCAACCGGCCCCCCATCCGCTGCCGATGACGCTGCCTTGCTACAGATTCGACTTTTTGGTAATTTCTGTCTAAGCCATAACGGCGAAGCGGTTACGACCCTCAATAGCCCTCGCCTGCAATCGCTGCTGGCCTATCTGGTCTTGAACCGCGATACCGCCCTGCCCCGTCAACATCTGGCCTTCCTCTTTTGGCCGGACTCAACAGACAGCCAGGCCCGCACGAACCTGCGTAAGCTTCTTTACCAACTCCGTCAAGCGCTGCCTGAGGTCGACACATTTATCCAGCTCGACTCCCAAACGGTCCACTGGCAAGCCGGGACAACCTTTACCGTGGACGTAATTGAATTTCAAGAGTACTTAAATCAGGCCCAAGACCAAACCCCGGACCAGGCGCTATTCATGAAAGTAGCCGATCTGTATACCGGCGCGTTGCTACCCGACTGCTACGATGACTGGATCTATCCGGTACGGCAGCGGTTATACAAGGCCGTTGTTACGGCTTTACAGCAGTTGGTCGCCCTCCTTGAAGCCCAACCGGATTACGACTTGGCGCTCCACTACGCTGAACGGTTGCTGGAGCTTGATCCGTTAGAAGAAGAAACCTATCAAAGCTTAATGCGGCTGCATATCCTCGCCGGCGACCGCACCGCCGCTCTACAGGTTTATCAAGCCTGTGTCAAAGTTCTCCAGCAGGAATTTGGCGTCGAACCTAACGCAGAGACCCAAGCCGCCTATCAACGGGCCTTGCAATCCGGCTACGGCCTCCCGTCTGACTCGGGTTAGCCCCCAACTTTAGAAACCAGGAAACGATTCTTTAATATCTGCGAATGAATTCGCAGCCTGATAGAAGAAACGTGGTTTCAACACGTTAAGGAGAAACCCAATAACCTGTTTATTGAAGTAAAATAAATAATCGGGTAACCAAGCCGCCCCCCCAGCCCCCCAAAGGGGGAAGCCACGAATTTCCCCCACTGGGGGGTTAGGGGGGCAAGAGTGCCGACACCCATACCATCAAGTCAGCATACGAAAGATTCCCCGATTAATTATTTAAAGTTCATCAACAGGTTTTCTTTAGCAGCGACCGAATTCATTCGGTTGCGATAGGCTTATCAATCAGACGTTCGTGGCCTGAGGTGGTGAATTAAGTGCGAAAACCCTGGTTTCTTGCCGTAGTATTCTGAAGCAACGGCCAATAACGACAAAAGAAACGGTCCATTTCCCATCAAGCAACGGTTTAGAAACGGCTGGCCTGGTATGCTGTTGGCGTAAACCATAAGTGATACATTTTAATTCGTTTTACTTCAATAAAGGAGATAGTCATGTCAGAAGCAAACAAAACCCTTCTTCGCCGTGTTTATGGAGAGATTTGGAACCAGGGAAAGCTGGATATCATCGATGCGTTGATAGCCGTCGATTATGAGGGCCATTATCTTAATCCTGATTTGCCGGCAGGTCGGGAAGGGTTTCGCCAATATGTGAAGATGATACGTGCCGGCTTTCCTGATGCCCATTTCACAATCGAGGACATGCTAGCCGCAGGGGATAAAGTTGTCACACGCTATACGGTCCGCGGTACCCATCAGGGGGCGTTGATGGGGATTCCTCCCACCGGCAGAGCGATTGAAGCAACAGGGATAGGTATCAGCCGGATTGCCAATGGGCAATTGGTAGAAAGTTGGGCTGAATATGACCAATTGAAAATACTGACTCAAGTGGGCGTCGTTTCGCCGTTGGGCGAAGGTGTATAGCGGTCATACCGTATTTTAGCTGTCGTTAAATTTAATTAAACAATTGTAGGATGTAAAGGAGCTATACCCATGTATGCAGCAATGACAACACTTCATGTTTTACCGGGTAAAAAGGACACTATGATTGCAACCTCTAAGTCGTCGGCTTTTAATGAAGCTGTCTCTTTGCTTCAGCAACTGCCCGGGTTCAATCGACTTCAAGTTATGGTGGATAGTGACTCAGACAAGAGCTATGTTATAAGCTTTTACGAGACGGAGGCCCACGCCATAGCCGCCGGCGACTCACCCCAGGTAAAAGAAGCCTGGAAAAAGTTGGTCGCGTATATGGATATGGAGTCTATGGTTCGAACTGTCTGCGAAGTCGTTGCTGAGTCACAGACGGTGACAGTTACCGTCTGACTAGATAAAATTTGAGGAGTGACGCATCCTCAGATGCCCAACACAGCCGCATCTGAGGATACCGACTCCTCGAAAACTGGAGCCACTGAGACTCGTGAAAGGATAGGAAATGTCTGAACTCAACCATCTGGCCAATACCATCGAGCAGCATTTTGCTAATTCTCCGGCCAGCAGCTTTGTCCACTTTGTCGTTGTAAGTGACGGTCTGACCGGCGAACAGGCCGCCCAGGTGCCGGGGGAACAGTTCAACAGCATCTGGGCCATCACCAACCATATGGCTTTCTGGATGGATTATACGCGCGCGGCCCTTCTCGATGAAGATGTCGACCTCATCGTCTGGGGAATGGCCGAAATCGGGAAGGGGTGGCCGCCATTGGGCGCTATTACCGATGCGGCCTGGCAGGCAGCGCGACAGTGTGCAATGGAGCGTTGCCGCGCCTTTGCCGCAGTCATCCGCACCTTGGATAGTGCCACCTTGGATGAGCCACAGCAGCGCCTCTCAGGGGGTACGCCCCGTCAAGCGATTATGGCTATGTACGGTCATAACTGTTACCACACGGCGGAACTATTAACGGTACGTCACATGCAGGGGCTGTGGGTCGATCATCAGTGGGCCTAGACACAATACTTTTCAAAGAAGGCAGAGCGGCTTGGCCCAACCCGTTCGCATCTGAGGATGCTCACTCCGTCAGCAGGCAACTCTGTAGGACAAACCACTAGCGCAGGCAAAGGAGTCGCTGTGATTCGTAACCCTCTTTCCACAGCGCTCTATGTGCCGCACTATTGATAAAAGTTTCGGTTTGTGACATAATA
>JAGRBZ010000575.1 GCA_020433805.1 Anaerolineae bacterium | reverse complement strand
CCGTCTGAACCAATCTAATTATCCTTTATGGGCATTTCTAATTGTCGCTAATGGGTATTTCTAATTGTCGTTTGACACCATTGGGCATAATTGCACATTTAATTTCGATATCGCTTTCCAATAAATAATCCTCAATGCCTTGCACACCCGTTAAATTTGCATAGGTGAATTTGACACCGTCAAGATTAGCTCCCGTTAAATTTGCCTCTTGTAAATTAGCACTATGTAGGTTTGCATCTTGCAGATTAGCATGAGTTAAATTTGCCATGGTCAAGTTAGCTCCCCTTAAATGTGCCTGATTCAATTTAGCACTTGTTAAATCAGCTTTTGTTAAATTTATGCCAGGTATATAAGCCTCTTCCAAATTGGCTTTACGCAGCTTAGCTTTACTTAAATCATACTCGATTACGGACATGGCTACACGGCTAAGATCGAAGTTACTGAAATCTTGTCCGTGGCCGCTACCTGAAGTCAAAAGATCAATGATTTTAGCCCATTTCTCATCTAATTTAGCTCCTTCAAAATTAGCCCCCTTGAGTGAGGCAAACTCCAATTTAGCTCCGATCAAATTAGCACCACTTAAATTAGCATCTCGCAGGTTCGTCCAATTTAAGTCCGCTTTTCGCAAATCTGCATTCTGCAAGTCCGCGCTCCATAAACTTGCATAACTGAAATCGGCTTCTTGGAGAATTTTTCCCGAAAGATCACGTCTTTGTAGGTCGGTAAAGTAAAAATTATGACCAGAAAGATTTTGCTCTTCTATCTCTTCTTCAGGAACACCTCGTGCTTCACAAGCAAGTGTTACTAGAACGAATAACACTCCTACAATTATTATGCATCGATACATTTTGGTTGATTTTCCTATTATCTCCGACCCACTTTCTAAACTTTACAAGCCGGTCGCTTTTACTCTTGTTATCCCATTTGATATAATTGTATGTAATTATCTCCCCGCTGTCATCTGGTCACCTGACGGATCAAGTTACGGGATATACTATAAAACACCTGGTCATTCTGCGGAGAACAGGCTATAATCAAGTATGACAGACTTGCGAAACCCGCACGACCGTTTTTTCAAAGCGCTTTTCTCGCAACAGGCGGCAGCCCGTGATTTTCTGCGCCATTACCTGCCTACCGAAGTGGTTAGCCTGCTCGATTTGACCACGCTGCAAATCCACAAAGACAGCTTCATCGACCCGGAACTGCAAGAGCATTTTTCTGATCTGCTCTATCAGATTAGCTTGCATACGGGTCGAGATATGTATATCTACCTGTTATTTGAACACAAAAGCTATCCCGAACCGGAGATAGCCTTTCAACTGCTGCGTTATCAGGTTCGCATTTGGGAGCAGGATCGCAAACAAGGCCGGCCCTTCCGTCCGGTGCTGCCGCTGGTTTTGTACCACGGGCGGCAGGCGTGGACGGTTCCGCTCGACTTTGCCACGTTATTTGAAGTGCCGGATGCTTTAAGCCGGTATGTACCGACATTTGAATATCAGCTGTATGACCTAAGCCGTTATAGTGATGAGGAAATTCGGGGCGAGATCATTTTACGGGTGAGTTTGTTGCTGCTAAAATACATCTTGCGCGATGAGTTCGGGCAGCAGTTCCGAGGGATGGTAGGATTGTTGCAGACGTTAGGGCAACAAGAGACGGGCTTGGAATATCTGCACACCATCCTGCGCTATGTCGCCGGAGGAACGGAAAAAATCGAGCGGCAAGAATTTATTGAGGTAGTGCAAGCCATCTTTGAAACAGGAGAAAATTCGATGCCAACACTAGCAGAACAATGGATAGAAGAAGGCCGGCAAGAAGGCGAAGCCATCGGCTTGGAAAAAGGGCTGGAAAAAGGCCGAGAAGAAGGATTAGAAGAAGGTCGAGAACAAGGGCTAGAGCAAGGCCGAGCAGCAACAATGAAACTCCTGCGGCGCTTTCTAGCCGAGCGCTTTAGTGTTCCAATCGATCATTTTGACGCGGCTTGGGCCGAACTTGACCTGGCGGCGCTTGACCGATTGAGTGAGGCTGCTTTTACCGTCGGTTCCCTGGCAGAGTTCGAGGCCAAGGTACAGGCTGAAGTTGCGTGCAAGGACGACGGCCAAACTGCCGCTTAATTAGTCTGGTTTGTCTTTTTTCGCTCAGGCAGGAACCGTATTCATTCGCTGCCGGGTTTGGTCTTTTTTAATGCTTTAAGATTTCTGAGCATATCCATAGATGGGAAAGTGTGGCTCACAATCCTCGCGCTGCTGTCGTTCGTTGCCCAAAGGAGTGAGCCGGGGGAAGTAGGTCTCTATTGCTGTCTGTGGAATGTCGCTGCTATATTTGTGGCAGGCGAAGGTGTTTACTGCATCAACCTATCCTTCTAAAGCTTAATCCCAAATTCTTGAACCAAGATTTTACTAATCCGGGTTCGGAGTTGGGGTACCGATTGGGTAGCGGTGGTCCACACAATCGTTTCTTTAATTGAAAAATAGCCGTGAACCAATAAATTACGCATCCCCACAATTTTAGACCAACTGACGTCCGGATAGCGCCCTCTTAATTCCGGCGAGATTTTTCCGGCGGCTTCACCAATAACGCCAATCTTCTGAATAACCGCACTTTGGCGCAATTCATCTTGTAAAAATGCGTCTCGCTCGATGCCGTCCAGAAAGCGGGCAACGGCATCAGCCGCTTCCACCATATCGATAAGATATTGGGCCTCAGATCGCATAAATAACTTCTAATGTCTTCAATACGTCATCTTTAATATAAGGTTTTAGCCCATCGCGCATCACCAAATCAACGTCACGTTGTAAAAGAGATGACAAATCCAATTGCATCCCGGCCAAATCCATAAGGGTTAAGTTTTCATCCGCGCCTGGTTCAAATGTAATGAGAACATCAACATCGCTGTTCGGGCCGAAATCATCGCGCAGCACCGAACCAAATAAAGCCAGTTCTTGGATATGATGCCGACGACAAAAGGCGGCAATGGCGTCTGTGGGAATAGGTAATGAAAGGCGGTCGGGAGATATTTCCATTGAGTTCCTCCGAATGCTTTTTGATATCATAGCAGATTTTTAAGCAAGGCTCAAGCAAAAGCGTGGGGAAGGTTATAGTTTTGTGAAGTTTCTAACCCCTTAAACCCCAACCCGCTCAAATGCTCAAAATTAACAAGCCATTGACAGGCAATTTGTTGGCGGTTGAGACGGAAACCAAGCGGTTTGGTATGATAGAACCGTCAACACCCATAATACCTTAATAAAAACTTACTTGTTGACAGAAAGAGGATAAAAGTCGTGCAGTCTTTCGGTGAAGGTGCAAAAAACATTAGGGAAATGTCGAAAAAGGTAACGTTCTCAAGAAAGCCGGTCGGTTGTCTCTCGATCATCTTCATCATTGGGCTTCTTACGCTCATTGTTTCAGATGGGTTCTTCATTATAGAACCGACAGAGTTGGGCGCAATAAGAAGGTTCGGGCAGGTGGTTTCGCCCCAGCCGTTGCAACCGGGCCTTCATTATAAAGTTCCGGTGATTGATCAGGCCGATACATTGCAGGTCTCTTTAGATACGTTCCACGCTGAAAACCTCTTGGTGTACACGGTCGATAACCAGCCGGTCGAGGTTTCCGTAAGTATGAGCTATCGTATTCCGGAACACGCTGTGTTTAATTTGATGTATCAAGTGGGCCGCGCCGGTTCGGTTGATATTGCCGAAAACATCCGGCCCGTACTTAACGACCGAATTATGCGTGTTTTTGCTAAAATGAATACAACCAAGATTAGTGAAGACCGGGTTATTATCGCCGAGGAAATAAAGCGCTCGGCCCAGGAAGTTCTAAACGACCTATTTGCGCTGGAGGTCGTCGATTTGCAGATTTCAAGCATCAAATATTCTCAGGTCTTTGAGGCGTCGATTGAAGCGGCCGTAAAAGCCAAAAACGAAGCCACGGCGGCGGAAAACACGGTCAAACGGGTACAATATGAAGGTGAGCAAAAAGTTGTCAAGGCTGAAGCCGATGCCAAAGCCTTAATCGCCGAAGCCGAAGCCCGCAAGCAAGCCAAGATACTTGAGGCGGAAGGCGAGGCCCGTTTGATAGAATTGGAAGGCAAGGCCAAAGCCGATGCCCTTCAATTGCAAGCGGCGGCCATTCGCGATAATCCTGAACTGATTGAATTTACCCAGGCCCAAAATTGGAACGGCCAATTACCGCAAACCATATTGGGCAATGCGATGCCCTTTCTCGATGTGGGTGGATTGATGGCTGAACCCGTTCAATAGACAAAAAAACTCAAGCCGCTTGCTGCTAACCCGGTACCGTGGTTTATAACGCCGGGCTTGGATAGTGTTGACGAAAGGGCGCTGGAAAGTTCGTCTCCACCCAGCGCCCTTTACGGCAAGTTGACATTTGCCTCAACCAGGATAGTTGATGTCATTTCGAGCGCAGAATGAGCGAGAAATCCCCGACAGCGTGCAGTTGCCATCGAAATTTGGGGGAGATTTCTCCTCGTAAACTCGTCGAAATGACATGAAAATCCGAAATAGAAAGATAATCTAGCAACGATAAAGGAAAAACCCATGAAACCGTGTCCCGAATGTAAATCGAACAATGTCTACCGCTACAAACAAGAAATTGATGCTGCGGGCGGCTATGGCCCGGACTTGCTGCCAAAATTGGCCCCGAACATATTTTCCCACGCCAAATGTTTGCCGCTGGTCTGTG
>JAGRBZ010000574.1 GCA_020433805.1 Anaerolineae bacterium | reverse complement strand
CTCTGCGTTGTCGCATCTTTCGGATACTCAGCGTCCCGTAGGGCGTTCCAACGCAGAGCGTCGGAACGAATGTATTCCTCCTCGTAACATATAGTGAGCCTAAAGTTAAATTACCCCATCGGGCGAGTGAAAAATAGCCCATAACGCCGCCTTATACTACTCAGATGAGTATATCGAGTTGAGTTCGATCAAAGTATACTAAAAGTCATAGAATCATCTCTTAAAAGCGTTAGTGAATGCCACTCGGAAAAACACGATTCAATCATTACCCAGGTCTATTCACCCTATTCCCATAAAGTAAAGCTTATGCCATTTTGGATTACTATAACCATCACCATCATCTTGATGATTGCGGCGAACGCACTCTATGTAGCGGCGGAGTTTGCCACCGTCAGCGCTCGAAAGTCGCGCATCAATCAGATGGCCCTGTCCGGCAATCGTCTGGCGAAGATGCTGCTGCCTATTGTTGAAGACAAAACCGCGCTCGATAACTACGTGGCCGCGTGCCAGGTGGGGATTACGCTTTCATCGCTGGTGTTAGGGGCTTACGGGCAAAACGCCATCGCGACCGCATTGGCCCCCTTGCTAACCGAGTGGGGACTGTTTGCCGATCTGGCGGCTTTATCCGTTTCAACAACGATAGTTCTGGTGGTTTTGACTACGCTCCAAGTGATGATGGGTGAGCTGCTGCCCAAGTCGGTCGCTATTCAAAACCCGGAGCGGCTGGCTTTGCTTACTCTGGTACCGGTGCGTTGGTCTGAATTTCTCTTTCGCCCCCTAATTTGGCTTCTCAACGGCAGCGGTAACGCCATCCTAAAGATACTAAATATTAATGCTCGCGGCGAAAACGAAAACGTCCACTCGCCCAGGGAAATCGAACTGCTGGTCACTGAAAGCCACGAAGTCGGCCTTCTGGATGATCAGGAGCAGCAGCTATTGCGAAATGCACTGCATCTGCGGGGGCTGATTGCCCGCCAGGTGATGATCCCGCGCACGCGCCTGCTGGCCGCCCCCATCAGCCAAAGCGTCGATGACCTGTTGGTCTTAGCCACCGACAACGGCAAAACGCGCATCCCGGTCTATGAAACCAACATCGATACGGTTGTTGGCTTTGTTCACCTGAAAGATCTGTTCCGCCTGCATTTAGAGGGCGAGCAGGATATCGAGCCTATTATCCGCCATATCGAACAAATTCCGGAGACCATGCCCATCCTGCAAGTGTGGGATATGCTCGACCGCAAGCAGCAATATCTGGCGATTGTCTTTGACGAATATGGCGGCACCGTCGGTATGATTACGTTCGAAGACCTTATCGAAGAGGTTTTCGGTGAGGTTCAGGATGAGTTTGATACGGAACTGCCGTTGATCTCTTCCGACGACACGGGCCGCATTCATCTACGCGGCGAACTGCTGGTGGCCGATGTCAACGAATATTTAAGCCTTCGTCTGCCCGAAGACGTGGCTGATACGCTGGGCGGTTTAATCTTTAACGGTGTCGGCCAACTGCCTGAACCGGGCGCTGAAGTGACTCTTGGATCGCCAGAGGTGACGCTGCGCGTTGAAGCGGTAGAACAAAAGCAGGTAACGGAAGTTTCGCTGCAACTGCCCGATCAAACACCCCCGCACGTTGCAGAGTGGGAGCCGGCCCGTGTTTAAACTGTCGCTATTAATAAGCCTGTTCGTGCCACTCATTGCCTTTTCCGTTGATCCCGGCGAACTGCCCGGCCTCGGGTTTTTGATTATCCCGACCATCGTCATCATCGTGCTGATTTTGCTTAACGGGCTGTTTGTTATGGCCGAATTCGCGCTAATTGGCGTGCGCCCCAGCCAGATAGAGGAGTTAGCCGATAAAGGGCACGGTGTAGCCCGCCGCGTTCTGGAGACCCTCCGCTCGCCGGGCAAGCAAAACGATTACGTGGCGACCGCCCAACTCGGCATTACCCTGGCCTCAATCGGGCTGGGGATGTATGGCGAAAAGCAAATCTCTTACTTTGTCGAGTCATACCTGGCCTGGCTGCTGGGTCTTGATCTGCACGATACGGTCGTTACAACCACCGGCTACTTGCTGGCCTTAGGCTTGCTCACATACCTCCATATCGTAGTCGGCGAAATGGTTCCCAAATCGCTGGCGCTGGCGTCTCCCCGCCGCTCGGTGTTGGGCATTGCCGCCCCGATGCGTTTGGCCGGAGTTATCTTCAAAGTGCCGGTCCGTATCCTCAACGGAGCCGGGCAAATGCTGCTGCGCCTGCTCGGTTTAGAGAGCGAGGATCCGCACGCCCGCTTTCACTCCTCGGAGGAAATTCGGCTCATCGTGGCCGAAAGCGCCGAGGAAGGGGCCATTGCCGAAGAAGAAAAAGAGATTATCCACAACATCTTTGCCTTTAGCGAACGCGAGGTGCATCAGGTCATGTCGCCCCGCAACAAAATGGAGGCCGTTCCGGTCGATATGCCGCTGCCCGAACTGCTGACTCACATGAGCCAAAGCCCCTATAGCCGCCTACCGGTCTACAAGAACAGCGTCGATAACATCATCGGCATCATCCATCTCAAAGATTTGGTTCATCACCGGCTTAAGGCCAAAGGCGAGTTTGATATACGCCTGCTCTTACGACCGGTACCGGTGGTGCCCGAAAGTTATTCGGTTGAAAAACTGTTTGTCCTGTTCAAGCGGCAGCGCACTCATATGGCTATCGTACTGAATGAGTTTGGCGGGACAGCCGGTCTGGTAACGCTGGAAGATTTAATCGAGGAGGTTGTCGGCGAAGTTCAGGACGAGTTTGATGAAGAGCATCCGCCGCTGGTCGAGGTCGAGCCGGGTGTCTTGGAAGTCGCGGGTCAATATCTCATCGATGACCTGGCCGATTACGTTTACTTTGATCCCGATAACCTGCCGGACGTTGAAACCGTCGGCGGGCTAATCGTCACCAAGCTGGGGCGACTACCGCGCGTCAAAGATCGCGTCGATTATGGCGATGGTGTACAATTAACGGTGCTGGAGGTGGAAGGTCGCGCGGTTACGCGGGCCAGAATTACGTTTCAGTCATAGACGAGGAGCAAACACGCGTGAGCGAGTCGAAACTGGGGAATTTATTAAAGACGGTCGATGGCGGCTGGAGCCATTTGAAATTTCGTACCAAACGGCGTCTGGGCTGGCTCGATCCACTGCAAGTGTTGACCTATTTCGGCTTCGGCACAACTCGGCAAGTCTATTTTCGAGGACGTGTGCTGGAGGAAAAAGGCATTACCGGGGCCTGTGAAGATGACTCGATCTGGCACAACTTCAAACAAATGGTGCGCCGCTTCTCCAGCGATGAAATCCCCGGGGCCACGGTTGAAATTGTGTTCCAGGGCGTCAGCAAGCGAGCCAAAACCGATCACGAAGGCTTTTTCGAGATGACCCTCACCCCTAAGCGGCCCATCGATCCCACCCAACTGTGGCACGATGTCCGCGTCGAACTGATCAAACCCAAACATCCGCAGCAAACACGGCCTGTACTCACGACCGGGCACATTCTCATTCCGCCGGATCAAGCCGAATTTGGCGTCATCAGCGACATCGACGATACGGTGGTGCAGACAACAGCCACCAGCTTGATCAAAATGCTGCGCATCGTCATGTTTAGTAACGCCCACACCCGCCTTCCCTTTGAGGGCGTCAGCGAGTTTTATCGGGCGCTGCAAGCCGGAGCCTCGGGCAACGCCAAAAACCCCATCTTTTATGTGTCCAGCAGCCCTTGGAATCTATACGATCTCCTCATCGATTTTTTCCGCATTCAAAACATTCCCGCCGGTCCGCTGATGCTGCAAGATTACGGCCTTGAGCCGGGCCAGTGGATCTATGCCGGTCACGACAAACACAAGCTGGCCCAGATCGAGCGCATCCTCACGACGTTTCCGGATCTGCCGTTTATCCTCATCGGTGACAGCGGCCAGGAAGACCCCGAAATCTATCGTGAGGTCGTTTACCAATATCCGGGCCGAATTTTGGCGATTTACATTCGCGATGTTACCCTGGAGAAACGCCAAAAAGCCATCCTCACCGTTGCGGAAGGCTTACGTGAAGATGGGGTTGAGATGGTACTGGTAAAAGACACGCATCTGGCGATGGAACACGCCGCCAAAAACGGATTTATTGGGGCTAGCGTACATACACCTAAATCATGACCAAGCCAAGCCGTAAACGAAGCTCGACAATGCGCATCGACACAGATTTTATGGCCACCAACCGGCGAAGTAGTCATAGACAACCGCGAAGCAGCGATAAACTACCGCGAAGCAGCAATAAACTACCGTGAAGCAATCACTAACTACCGTGAAGCAGTCATAAACAACCACGAAGCAGTGATAAACTACCACGAAGCAATGGTAAACCACTGCGAAGCAACGATAAACTACCGCGAAGCAGTCGCAAACTACCGGTTATGCATCATTCCCCACGGGTTGTAAGTGGTTTAACCGTGCGATGATGGTATTTCTGACGATACACACTGCTTATCTTCCGACCCCATAAGGCTGTAACCCGGCGGATCGTCTTTATAATAAATGCTGTTTTGATAAGGTTGTAGGAGTTAGGGGGTAGATGGCAGGAAGGTGCCTTTCCCTTGCTCCTAATTCCTAAATATTAGTGTCATTCGTTTTTCGCCATTGTGAAGAACATGATTGGCAGGATTAACGGATCAAGAAAATACAGAAAAAAAATCCGTCAATCC
>JAGRBZ010000573.1 GCA_020433805.1 Anaerolineae bacterium | reverse complement strand
ACATTCGCCGTTTGGCGTAGGCTATCACCTGCCTTCCGACGCGAAAGACTGACCAAAGGAAATAGTTTGGATATATCGACTGACCAGGGTCAAATGCTCCTAAGTAAGAACCACACCCGAGCTAAACGTAGAACGTACCTGCCCTCTATTTTGAAATAACAACCGAAATGTGCTACGATCAGGCTAAGAACCGGTCTTAAGCGTAGACGATAAAGACTTTGTCCACAGCTAACCCAGATAGTCACAGATAAAGCTAAATTCAGACAAAAATCTGTGACTATCTGGGTGAATCTGTGGACTTTTTCTTAGCCTTAGCCTTCGCCTCACCCTTATTTTCACCCTACGGACTGGCGGCAGCAAAGATGGGAATATATAAGGAAACCCTATGAACCACCACCACATCCTCACCCAAACCGAAGCGTACGTCAAAGAAACCCTCGCCGGGGAGGGATCAGGCCACGATTGGTGGCATATTTACCGGGTGCGGCAAAATGCACTGGCGATTGCCGCCCACGAGCCGGTTGATATCTTTGTGGTGCAGTTGGCCGCGCTGCTGCACGATATCGCCGACCACAAATTCCACGGCGGCGATGAAACGGTCGGCCCGCGCGTGGCCCGCGCCTGGTTGGAGACGCTTAACGTCGAAGCGGACGTGATCGACCACGTTGGCCGCATCATCGCCGATATTTCCTTCAAAGGGGCCGAGGTCGAAACGCCGATGCACAGCTTAGAGGGCCAAGTGGTGCAAGACGCCGACCGATTGGACGCTATCGGCGCGATTGGCATTGCCCGCGCCTTTGCCTACGGCGGCCACAAAAATCGGCTGCTGTACGATCCCGATGTTCCGCCGGAAGCCCATACGTCGTTCGATGCTTACAAAAAAAGCCAGGCACCGACCATCAACCACTTTTATGAGAAGCTGCTGCTGCTCAAAGCGCGCATGAACACCGCCACCGCCCGCCGTTTGGCCGAGGAGCGCCATGCCTTTATGGAATCGTACCTCAATCAGTTTTTTGCCGAGTGGAAGGGGGAAAAGTGAGCTGTTCTTGAGTATAATTTGAGCAATTTCTGTTAGATTAGCTTATGTTGGATCTATCAGCCCTTGTTCTTCAATTTGGCTGTTTGTACTTAAATTGACCTCAGTTTCTTGTCAATTTTAGGGGTGTACAGTTACAATAGGGGCATCAACCTCGATTTGCTTGGCCTACTTCTTTCTCCCTATCTAGTTCAACCCTTAAACCGACCAAAATTTGTATCCCAACTTTGTTCAGTAACAAATTATGTGAGTGTGCTCAATAGTGTGTCGCCAATTGCGTAAGTCTAAGCGTGTTTAGAGACTGCTTAATTTATAGAGTAGCTCTTTAAATTAAGTCTCAATAAATTTGGTGAACGGGAACACAATCTAAATAGTGACTCCAATTGAAAACTTTTGGAGTCTTTTGTGTTACAATCTTGAAATTTAAACTGAATTTGGAGGGGTGAGAAGTATATGTCACGTCAAGATGACCTTGATAAAGAGATAAAGGATTTAGAAGATTCCGTTCTGAGTAAAAAAGAACAAAAAAAGGCTACACAACGGCGATTAGATATTATTAAGGTCCAGATTGCTAATGTTGGCAGACCCTATGCTCCGCCAGAAAGATTGACGGAAGAAGAAGATTTAGAGAACGAAATTGCCCAACTTACCATACAAATCGGCCAACTACAAAGCGAATTAACCGCACTCAAGAAAAAACGCGCTGATCTGGGGGTTGGTGTGAGGGAAATGCCTTCATCGGCTATGCCGATTGAACCCAGATTAAAGCGACACAAACCGGGCGACTATATTGATCGTTACCAAATTAAAGAACTGATCGATATTGAAAATATTGACAGCGTTTACCGCGCCTACGATACACACAACCGCTATGACGTTGCCATTAAGCAGTTTAATACGGGCAAACGGAGCTCATTGAAAGATTTCGAGTCTAAACGCGACGACTTTGAACGAGAAGCCCGTTTTATGAGAGAAATGGAACACCCCAATATTGTGGGGGTGCGCCACGTCTTTCCGGCTAACGGAACATCCTATATTGTTATGCATTACTTGCCCAGTTCACTAGATGAAAAATTATCACAACCTGGTCTTGAAAATGGAATGGATTACGACCAAGCCAAGCAAATTTTTGAGCAAATTTGTGAAGGTCTTTATTACAGTTACAAAATTTTTAAGAGAATTCATGGCCATATCAACCCCGGCAATATTCTTTTAGATAAATCTGATCAGCCCAGAATTAATAATTTTGGCGTTCCATTTACCAAACCCAATTTGGCCTTTATACCCTATTTGACTCCCGAACAGATACGAGGTGAACACATTAGACCGGAAACCGACGTCTACGCTTTGGGCGTGCTTTTTTATTCTATGCTCACCGGCAAAAAATATGATCCTACTGAAAATTTAGCTAAAAATCTTAAAAGGAAAGACATCCCTAAAGGTGTTGTGTCTATTATTCGCACCGCTTTATCAAAAGAACCCACTGACCGTTATGCAAATGCCGGCGACCTGCTAAAAGCCGTTAATAGGCTCCAAATTGGGGGTAGGAGGCCTATTGGTAATATTCCCCTAATGATCGGGGGCGGATTAATCCTGTTATTGCTCATGGGAGGGTGGGGGTGGTTAAATTCAAGGCTAACTCCGCCGAATATGCCGACACCAACCGTAACACAAGCTGTTGTTGAAAATATCACCCCTACGCCCACAGATACCCTGACACCAACAGAATTACCCATTTTTCCACCAGACGCCACCCTACCAGTATCAACAACAACAACGCCAACATCTATATCGATACCGGCGTCAACGTCAACGGTTTTAACCGTCACTCCCACCATCATTCCGCCATCGTCTTCATTGGCCTCGTCAACGGCGACGGTTGCATCCATCCCAATAGATAGCGGGGCGTCATATTCCACTGACGCTGAAGAGACTCTGGCCCAAATCATACGAGAGGGTAAAATCATCGTCGGCGTTCGATATGATGCGCCACCGTACGGCAGACATCAAAGCTGGCCAGCCGAACGGTGTGATCCAACAATATACGATCAGGAATTCAACCCACAAGGCTACGATATCCTTATCGCTCGTAAATTAGCCGAACGGTGGCTCGGAGATGAAAATAAAGTCGAATTCCGCTGTGTGCCTGTTGCTAAGCGAGGAGAAGTAGTGAGTTCAGGTAGTGATGTGCGTCTTGGCATATTTTCTTTCTCGAAATTAAATCGTTGCATCGATCCACCAGACATCCCATTAGACCCTAAAGATATGCGTGTCTGGTGCAGCGAGAGCTATATGTTGGACGGTCAAGGTTTACTTACCTACGTAGGCTCGGAAATTGATAACCTGTGTGATGTTCGTGGTAAGGAGGTGGCGGCTTTAAAGGGAACGACTGCTGAGAATTCCTTCGCAGAGGTAGCAGAACTTTTTTGTGGATTGCCTGCGCCCACAGTAAATAGTGATATAGATTCAAGAGAAGTCATAATTAATCAACTCTTATCAAGAAATATTTTGGCTTATGCAACCAATGTTGAAATTTTAAATGCTTATGCTTTTGAGCAACAAGGCAACTTGAAAGTTGTGCAGGGTAAATTTGGCCCGGCAGAAGAATTTGGAATCGCTGTCACGCCGGGTGAGGTAGGTCTTCTTGAGCTAATCAACGAGGCAATATCGGAATGGAAAGAAGACGGTACCCTGGAGGACCTGATGAAAAAAACTGGGCTGAAATGTCTAGGTTCATACTCTAAGCTGTGTGGATTGAAACCAATTACAGATGCTATTCCCTCCTATGTGATACAACCAGGTGATACATTAGGTGGTATTGCAATAGATATGTGGGGGCAATATGAATTTTGGCCTTGCATTGTTAAGGCGAATCCTAATATACTCTCTATAGATAACCCAGTAATAAATGATGGCGGCACAATTATGATTCCTGCTAAACCTGCCACCGTAGCAGATTGCGGATCATAGTCGCAATTCATTACTTTTTAGTGTATAGGAACCCCCTTCGCTGTTGGTGTGGACAATAGATTGAAACCGCTTCTGTGACAATAACATCCCTCAATTTTTCGGATCACGCCGTAAATCAAGAAAAAATCGGTAGTGGGAATTAGTTAGGTGAGATCTGGATACAAAAAAAGCTGATTAGCTAATCGGGCCTCGATTTGGACACAGAAACGTATATCATGAGCTAATTGCCTCGATTTTGGACGCAAAAATGAGGGCAAAGAGCTAATCGCCTCGATTTTGGACGCAAAAACGAGGGCAAAGAGCTAATCGCCTCGATTTTGGACGCAAAAACGAGAGCAAAGAGCTAATCGCCTCGATTTTGGATGCAAAAACGGGTGCCATGAGCTCTTTGCCTTTATTTTGGATACAAATCGTGAGCGTTTGAGCTAATTACTTTTTTTTTGGATGCAAAAAAAGGGGGTCTGAGCTAATTGCTTTTTTTTTGGATACAAATCGCGAGCGTTTGAGCTAATTGCTTTTTTTTTGGATACAGATCGCGAGCGTTTGAGCTAATTGCCTTCGTTTTGAATGTTAAGAAAAAGGGCGTGAGCGAATTGTTTTTGGCTTTTATGCCGGAAAAAACCGGCGAGGGTACGGTTAGTAATTAAGTATATGGGTTCAACAGGATTTCGTGGGGTTGACACCATAAAACGTAAAACGTGATGCGTAAAAAAGGATTAC
>JAGRBZ010000572.1 GCA_020433805.1 Anaerolineae bacterium | reverse complement strand
CCATAAAACGTAAAACGTGATGCGTAAAAAAGGATTACGTTTTTCGTTTTACGTTTTACGATCTTGTCACCCCCCTGAGTTCCAAAAGAGCCAAAGAATTAACTCCGGTTAAATACATATTTTCTGCTATTGTATTTAATTCTAACTTCACTTATACTTAAATCATCCCTTCATAAAGCAGTAATAAAACGAATTAAAGTGTCAATCGACACCATGATGACCACGTCTCTACGGGATCACGAATAGCCAAGGATTGTCTATGCACGAGCTGTCCATCGCTCACAGTCTGGTAGAAATTGCCGGTGAAGCTGCCTGTCAGGCCAATGCCAAACAGGTTGAAGCCGTTACGTTACGGCTAGGCGCACTCTCCGGCGTTGTAAAAGACGCCCTCCTTTTTAGCTATGATATTGCAATAGAAAACACGCTGCTGGCCGGTTCTCGCTTGTACATCGAAGAACTGCCGGTGGTTGTCTATTGCCCCGATTGTGATACCCAAACCACCCTGGATGGTGTGCAGCGGTTTCGGTGTGACCAATGTGGTCAACCCACCGCCCAAATTATTCAGGGTAAAGAGATGGAAATTGTTTCTCTGGAGTACACCGAATGAGTTCACGTTTGCTGGAAATCCATCAAGGTATTCTTAGTAAAAATGACCGTTTAGCCCGCGAATTACGTGATCGGTTTGAAAAAGCCGGTGTATACGTCGTAAATCTCGTCTCCAGCCCCGGAACCGGCAAAACCGCCTTTCTTGAGCGAACTTTATCGATGCTGGTAGAGCAGGGTTGCTCTGCTGCCGCGCTGGTGGGCGATCTGGCGACCGAAAACGATGCCCGTCGCTTAGAACGCAGCGGTGCGCCGGTTCGGCAAATTGTCACGGCTGGCATTTGCCATCTGGAAGCCAACATGATCGCCGAGCATCTGGCAGGCTGGCGTTTAGACACGCTCGACTTCTTATTTATTGAAAATGTCGGCAACCTGGTTTGTCCATCCAGCTACGATTTGGGTGAAGCCTTGCGCATTGCCCTGTTGTCGGTAACCGAAGGCGAAGATAAACCTCTCAAATATCCGCCGATGTTCAACTCGGCTGACCTGGCCATTATTACCAAGCTCGACTTGGCCGAAGCTGTCGAATTTAAATACGAAGAAACCTACGCCAATATTCAGGCGGTTCGGCCTGGTATCCGCGTTTTGGAAACATCAGCCAAAACCGGCGACGGCATGGCCGCCTGGATCGAACTCTTAAAGCGGTGCAAAACCGATTGGCAGCAGTCTCAACTTCAGGAAATTCATCTTAATGGACATAGGTGATTGGCACCTTGTTCCCCTAACCAAGCTCCAAGTTATCTCGATGTGGAGGAACTATGAACAATGGAAACGGCGTGGTGATGGCCACCCCCCAAGAACGTTTGCAGCAGCGTTTAAATAATCCCGAAACAACGGAAGCACTCATTAAACTTCTCGATAAAATGGATGTCATCCTTTTAACCGTCGAGTCGGTTGACGGCTTTTTAAGCCGGGGCGACCAAATTATCGAGAACATATCGGACAGCATGCACGATGTCCGCAAAATGGCTCCGACTACGGACATCGATGTCGAAAAAACGGCCTCGGTGATGTCTGAGTCGCTGCCGGTTTTGCTCGATGCCTTGCCGCGTCTAACCCACGCCCTCCCGCGCCTCCTGGCCCTGGCCGAAAAGCTCGACGACCCCGATACCGCCGAAGCGCTGGACCAAATCATCGGCAAAATGGAATTGGTGGCGATGACCCTGGAGTCGGCGGATGGTTTCCTAAAACGCAGCGATACCGTCATCGAAAATGTGGCCGACAGCGTCAACGATATCCGCAAAATGGCTCCGGCCAATGAAATGAACCTAATCGGTACGTTGCTTCAAACGTTGCCCCAATTGGCAGAAACTTTGCCGCAACTGGTAACGCTCTTGCCGTCACTGACCCGCGTTATCCCGCAACTTCAGGCCGTACTCGACTCCGATGAGTTTGAAGCGCTGATGACGTCGGGTGTTTTCTCGCCGAAAACGGTTGGCATTGTTAGTGAAGCGGGTAATTCCCTGGTTGATAGCTACGAAGCCAGCCAGACTAGACCGCAGACCGTCGGCCTTTTCGGTTTACTGCGGGCGATGCAAGACCCCGATGTGCAGCGCGCAATGGGCTTCTTTATGGATTTCAGCAAACGTTTTGGTCGATCAATTAAGTAAATTATGAAGGATGAAGGATGAATTATGAAAATGAGAAAACCTCCAAACTCATAATGCCTAATTCATAATTCATAATTCAAAACAATTCAAAGGAGAAACTTTATGGCATCTTTATTGTGGTTACAGGGTGGAGCATGCAGCGGCAACACCATGTCATTTCTCAATGCTGAAGAACCCACAGCGGTCGATTTGGTTAC
Organism: Anaerolineae bacterium; assembly: GCA_020433805.1. Lineage (GTDB taxonomy): Bacteria > Chloroflexota > Anaerolineae > 4572-78 > J111 > JAGRBY01. The sequence goes on along the minus strand of JAGRBZ010000572.1, from coordinate 2,326 downwards.
GGATTTTGGCATCGATGTGTTGTGGCATCCCTCATTAGGGATGGAGTTGGGCGAGCAAGCGAAGAAAATCTTTTCTGATTGCGCTACCGGAGCCAGACCGCTCGATATTTTTGTCTTCGAAGGCACGGTCATTCAAGGTCCCAACAACAGCGGTCGCTATAACATGTTTGCCGAGCGCCCGATGAAAGATTGGGTGACTGAATTGGCCAATCAGGCCCAAATTGTCGTTGCCCTGGGCGATTGCGCCTGCTGGGGTGGCATTCCGGCTACCGCTCCCAACCCGACCGACTCCGTTGGGCTGCAATACCTTAAGCGTCAGCATGGCGGCTATTTAGGCGCTAATTTCCGCTCGAAGATGGGCTTGCCGGTCGTGAATATCCCCGGTTGCCCCGCTCACCCCGATTGGGTAACCCAAATTTTGGTTGCCATTGCCAGCGGTCGCGCCGGCGATATTGCTTTAGATGATCTTCAGCGTCCGCAAACATTCTTTAAGACCTTTACCCAAACCGGCTGTACCCGCGTTCAATTCTTTGAGTATAAACAGTCGACCGTTGAATTTGGACAAGGGACGCGCACCGGCTGCCTGTTCTATGAGATGGGCTGTCGCGGTCCGCTCACCCATTCGCCCTGCAACCGCATTTTGTGGAACCGTCAATCGTCAAAAACCCGGGCCGGGATGCCCTGCACCGGTTGTACCGAGCCGGAATTCCCCTTCTTTGATCTTAAACCCGGTACCGTCTTCAAAACGCAAAAAGTTAGCGGTTCCATCCCTAAAGAAGTCCCCACCGGCACCGATCACGTCACCTATATGGCCCACGCCGCCGCCGCTCGCGTGGCTGCGCCGCAGTGGTCCAAAGAAGATATGTTTGTCGTCTAATCAAAAGACACTTATCGGAAATAGGTGACAGTCACTTTCTGCTATTTAAGTTGTAAGTGACTGTCACCTTAAATTCGATAAACTCTAAAGGAGAATGGTGAAAAACAATGGCTGTTAAAAATATGACAATTAGCCCTCTGGGGCGCGTCGAGGGTGACTTAGATTTGCGCGTCGCTATCGAAGATGGTGTCGTAACCGATGCTTGGACCGAGGCCAGCATGTTTCGGGGCTTTGAAATTATCCTAAAAGGAAAAGATCCGCAGGCCGGTCTCATTGTAACGCCCCGTATTTGCGGCATCTGCGGCGGGAGCCACTTATTCAAGGCCGCCTACGCGCTCGATACCGCCTGGCGCACCCAAATCCCGCACAACGGCACGCTTATTCGAAATATCGCCCAGGCGTGTGAAACGCTGCAAAGTATTCCCCGCTGGTTCTACGCTTTGTTTGCTATTGACTTAATCAACAAAAATTACGCCAAAGCCCCCGGCTACGATGAAGCCGTACGCCGTTTTGCCCCCTTCGTCGGCACCAGTTACGAACCCGGTGTGACGATGTCGGCCAAACCGGTCGAAGTGTATGCGATGTTCGGTGGTCAGTGGCCCCACTCTAGCTTTATGATCCCCGGCGGGGTTATGTGTGGCCCGACATTGTCGGAAGTGACCCGTTCGATTGCGATTTTGGACTGGTGGGCCGATGCCTGGCTCGAAAAGCAGTGGCTCGGCGGCTCAGTTGACCGCTGGTTGGAAAATAAAACCTGGAACGACGTTTTGGAATGGGTTGAAGAAAGCGAAGAGCATCGCAACTCCGATTGTGGCTTCTTTATTCGCTTTGCTCAAGAAATTGGCCTCGATAAGTTCGGTCAGGGCGCGGGCGCGTTCTTGGCGACCGGCACCTACTTTAATCCTGAAGAATACGAATTCCCGACCATCGAAGGCCGCAACGATGCCTTGATCAATCGCGCTGGCGTGTACGATGGCCAAGATTTCCACGATTTCGATCAGGCCAACGTCCGCGAAGACCACACCCACTCTTTCTTCCGTGGCGCAGGCTCGCTGCACCCGTTTGAGGGCGTAACCGAGCCGCTCGATCCGGCAGATGGCCGCAAAAACGGTAAATATAGCTGGGCCAAGTCGCCGCGCTACAATGTTCCCGGCAAAGGCGGCATTCCGTTAGAAGCAGGGCCGTTGTCTCGCCAAGTGGTCGCCGGTCGACCGGGCGCACGCGATTATCAAGATTACGATCCGCTTTTCTTGGACGCCATCAAGACCGTCGGCCCCAACGTGCTGGTTCGCGTTATGGCTCGGATGCACGAAGCTGCCAAGTATTACAAGCTGACCAAATCGTGGCTGAACGCCATCGACCTGCACGAAAAATTCTACATTAAGCCGGTCGAACACGCCGAAGGCAAAGGTTTTGGCTCTACCGAAGCCGCTCGCGGCTCACTGTCTG
>JAGRBZ010000571.1 GCA_020433805.1 Anaerolineae bacterium | reverse complement strand
TATGAATAGATCAACGCGCTTTTTTGCTAAAGCCAACTCTTTTACTGCTTTAGAACAATGGTTGCAAAAACTGACTGAAGCAACACATTGTCGCGCCAAAAATCTTCTTTTCGCAGGATAAACTCCAACGCGCACCAAATTTTTCCAACGCGGACTTAAAAATTCCAATATTCAGAGACAAATCGCGATTTTTACGAACGAAATCCAACATTCAGAGACAAATCCCAACATTGACCAACGAAATCCAATATTCAGAGACAAATCCCAACACGCACTCAATACTTTCAAACATAAGAAACAAATCGCGATTTTTACGAACGAATCATGATTTCTACAAACAAATCTCAATTTTTAGAAACAAATTCACATCAGATTGATTTACTTTCGCTCAGGAAAAGAAGATAGGCCCCTAGAAAGGGAAATTATTGATGGTAAGAGGATCAACGCAAGAACAAAAAGCGTATTGTGTACGAGACTGAGCAACTGCGGCACGAGATCCGATATAATCCTCACGATTGGGGAGATGGGTATAAGGCGATAAAGAGGTTTTTGTTGCTTCAATCGCCTTATTTGTCCCTCTCTCCTCTTCTGATAATGACATCCATATTCCAGGATGATTTGTACGCCTTTTTACTTGTCATAGTAATCTAATATTGTCAAACTACTCAGGTTAACTAAGAATATGCCTATGAAGCCTACAAAAATGATTGGTGAAAAGCTCGCCGAACCTACGCTTCAAGCCAGCGATACCCAATATCGTGAGTTAGTCCACAATGCGAATAGCGTCATAATCCGTTTCGATACGGAAGGGTGTTTGACCTTTATCAATAAATTTGCGCAGGATTTCTTTGGATACACGGAAGCGGAACTCATCGGCCGGAATGTAATCGGCACCATAGTGCCCGAAACAGATACCAGCGGACGTAATTTGGCCGAAATGATTAAAGACCTCGTTCAAAACCCCGACCGCTACACCAGCAACCAAAATGAAAATATGGGCAAGCATGGTGAGCGGGTTTGGTTGTCGTGGAGCAACAGGGCCATATTTGATGAAGCGGGTGAGGTTGCTGAAATTCTGAGTATCGGTACGGATATTACGGCTCAAAAGCAGGCCGAAGAGACTCTGCGGCAGTCGGAACAGTTTCTGCAATCTACTTTGGATGCTTTGTCTTCACATATTGCTATTCTGGATGAGACAGGCACGATATTAGCTGTTAATGCGGCCTGGCGAGATTTCGGCAAAAACAACGCTTTAGCACTGCCCCATGATGGGCTGGGGACAAATTATCGGCATATTTGTGAGCAAGCGGCTGAGGAGATGGTGGCCGAGGCCACTGAGGCTGCCGCCGGTTTCGATCAGGTTATGGGCCGGCAGCGTATTGAATTTTCTTTAGAGTATCCGTGTCACAGTCCTGAGGAGCGGCGGTGGTTTAAGATGGATGTGACCCGCTTTGTCGTTAATGATGCGATACGTATTTTGGTAACGCACGATAATATTACGCATCGGGTGTTGGCCGAGAAACAAACGGCCCAGCGCAATCGCGAACTTAGTTTGCTCAACCGGATCATCTCTGCTTCGGCGGTGACGTTTATTGGGGAGCCGGAGCGTGTTTTGGAAACCGCCTGCCGTGAGTTGGCTCACACTTTTGACCTGCCCCAGGCCTCGGCCATATTGGTAAACAAGGAGAAAACAGAAACCGTTGTGGTGGCCGAATATCTGGCTGAAGGCCGACCGGGCGGGTTGGGTGAACGTATCCCGATAAAATACGATGCCACGTTACAAGAACTGTTTAGCCGCAAAGTCCCTTTGGTTGCGGAGAATGCCCTAGCTGATGCGCGCCTGGCTCCAATTCACGGCTTGCTGCGCAAGTATGGCGTTGCCTCGCTGCTGTTTCTGCCTCTTATTGTTGAGGGAGAGGTAGTGGGCAGCCTGGGCTTGGTGGCTGTTGAGCCACGCCAATTTTCAACCAAGGAAGTCACCTTGGCCTGGAGCGTGGCCGACCAAGTAGCCGGAGCAATGGCGCGGGCCTGGCTCGACAAAGATCGCCAGTTGTCGAGTACGGCCATCGAGCAGACGGCTGATGGGGTAGTTATTACCGATGCCAAAGGGCTTATTGTTTACGTCAATCCGGCCTTTGAGGGTAGAACAGGCTACACTTTAGACGAAGTGCGGGGCAAGGATATGCGTATCCTTAAAAGTGGTAAACATGATCAGGCGTTTTACCAGGCCTTGTGGAATACCATTAGAGCCGGGCAGATTTGGCGGGGGCGGGTTATTAATCGAAAAAAGGATGGCACGCTGTATACTGAAGATATGGTTATTACGCCTGTGCGCGATAAGCAGAATACGATTATTAACTATGTGGTGGTTAAGCGGGATGTGAGCCGCGAATTGGAGTTGGAGAATCAAAATGCTCAGATCATTGAATCGATTAGTGACCATATTTATGTGATGGACGTTAAGGCCAATGGACAGCCGGTTGCCGGCTATTTTTCATCGAATGTGGAAGCGTTGACCGGCTATCCATACGAAAACTTTGTCGATGATTGGACGTTTTGGCCCACAAAGCTTATTCATCCTGATGACAAGGAAGCGGCGGCAGCACAATTGGCCTGCCTGGTGGCCGGTCAAGACAGCAAGGTAGAATACCGATTGATTCGGGCTGATGGCCAGGTGATATGGGTTCGTGATAGCGGGCGGGTTCAGGATACAGATAGGGGCAGAACGATCTACGGCGTGGTTAGCGACGTGACAAAGTGGAAAACGTTGGAAAGTCAACTGGTGCAGGCTCAAAAATTAGAGTCGATTGGCCAGTTGGCGGCAGGTATTGCTCACGAAATCAACTCACCTATGCAATTTATCGGGGACAATGTAACCTTTCTTGAAGATTCATTTAGCAAAATGACGACCGTACTCGAGAAATACCAACAATTGCAGCAAGAAGGAAAGATGCCGCCCCCACTGGTCGCAGAGCTGGAAGATTTAGCCGGAAAGGTGGATTTGGAATTTTTGCTGGAGGAGATTCCGCTGGCTATTGAAGAATCGTTAGAAGGTGTAGCGCGAATCAGTAAGATTGTGCAAGCGATGCGTGACTTTTCTCATCCGGGCACTGTGGAAAAAAAGAGTATCGATCTGAACCAAGCTATTGAGAGCACGATTACGGTGACCCGCAACGAATGGCGTTATGTGGCCGATTTGGAAACGGATTTCGATGCTGATTTGCCGCCGGTACCGTGCTTACCGGGCGAATTCAATCAAGTGATCTTGAATATGGTGGTTAATGCCGCCCATGCTATTAAAGATGTGGTGGGTGACAAGCCGGTCGAGAAAGGCAAAATTAGGGTGAGTACGGGCCGCAGCGAGGGGTGGGCAGAGATCCGCATTCGCGATACCGGAACCGGGATTGCCCCGGATGTAAAACCGCGCATTTTTGATCCTTTCTTTACCACCAAAGATGTGGGGCAAGGGACGGGGCAAGGTTTAGCTATATCGTATGCGGTGATTGTGGAGAAGCATGGGGGAACGATTAGCGTTGAAAGCGAAGTGGGCCAAGGCACTACTTTTGTGGTTCGACTGCCGTTAATTCCGACGGATGCGGAAAGTAAAGAGCCGGATGAATCGTAAAAAACGTATCCTGTTTGTCGATGATGAGCCTCACATACTGCGGGGTTTACGGCGCACGATGAGTGTTATGCGCGACTCGTTTGAAATGGCCTTTGCCCAAAGTGGGGCGGAGGCATTGGCTCTGCTGGCTGAAGCCGAAACAGCGTATGATGTTATTATTACGGATATGCGGATGCCGGGTATGAGTGGAGTCCAATTGTTAAGTGAGGTTAAGCAGCGTGCGCCCCATATGATCCGGATTGTTTTATCGGGGCAAGCTGATACAGAGTCGGCCCTGCGTGCGGCCAGACTGTCGCACCAATATCTTTCAAAACCATGTGATGCCGTTACACTGCGGGCAACCCTGGATCGGACCTTTGCTTTGCATCGGCTGCTGGCGGCGGAAGAGTTGCAGAAGTTGGTAGCTCAACTGGAGGTCATCCCCAGTTTACCGACCTTGTATAATCAACTGATTGGCGAATTGGAAGCACCGAATGTTTCCATGAAACGCGTAGGGGAGATTATTGCTCAGGACATTGGCATGAGCAGTAAACTGTTGCAACTTGTTAATTCGGCCTATTTTGGAGTGCCACGTCAGGTTAGCGATTTATCGCAAGCGGTGACGTTATTGGGGCTGAACATGATCAAAACGCTCGTTTTATCGATTTCGCTGTTTAACCAGTTTGATCAAGGTCAGGTATCGGTGGGCTTTCTGCAAGCGGTGCAGAGCCACGGTTTGGCGGTGGGCATGTTAGCCAGAGAGTTATCGAAAGTGGAAGCAGCAAACAAACAGGTGCGTGAACAAGCGTTTACGGCAGGGTTGCTACATGATGTGGGTAAGCTGGTGCTGGCGGCCAATTTTCCCGAGATGTATGCGACAGTACTGACCAAGAGCAAGGCGCAAGGGCTGATGGTGGCTGAGGTAGAAGTTGATCGCTTTGGCACCAGTCATGCCGAAGTGGGGGCCTATCTTATGGGCTTATGGGGGCTACCTACGCCCATTATTGAAGCTCTCGCTTTTCATCACCAGCCGCTGCACGGTACGAAACATCATTTCTGTACTTTAACGGCGGTTTATGTGGCTAATAATTTACTGCATAACCGAGCGTTAGATCCACATTATTTATCTGAAC
>JAGRBZ010000570.1:4309-4742 GCA_020433805.1 Anaerolineae bacterium | reverse complement strand
CGCATCACCGGCAACCCGCAAATTTTGGGCGATGCGCAATCGACCATCAACCTGTTCAACCGTTTCTTTAAGGATAAAACCGAAAAAGGCGGCTACTACTCCCACATCGATCCGATCATGCTCAGCGCTCAAACCGAGTCGCTGGGCCATAACCGCGCCCGCAAAAACTGGAACTCGGTGGGCGACCACGCTCCGGCTTACCTCATTAATTTGTGGCTGGCAACAGGTAAAGAGGAGTACGCCGATTTTCTGGAATACACCTTCGACACCATCGAAGCCCACTTCCCCGATTATGACGAAAGCCCCTTTGTTCAAGAAAAATTCTTCGATGACTGGTCGAAAGATCAATCATGGGGTTGGCAGCAAAACCGGGCCGTGGTCGGTCACAACCTCAAAATAGCCTGGAACCTGATGCGTATGCACAGTCTACGCG
>JAGRBZ010000570.1:0-4286 GCA_020433805.1 Anaerolineae bacterium | reverse complement strand
AAGTACGTCGAGCTGGCCCAAAAAATCGCCGCACTCATGCCCAAGCACGGCGGCGATCCTCAACGCGGCGGCTGGTACGACGTGGTCGAGCGCGAACTTGGCCCCGGTGAAAAGTTCCACCGCTACGCCTGGCATGACCGCAAAGCCTGGTGGCAGCAGGAACAGGGTATTCTGGCCTATCTGATTCTCAACGGCGTTCTCAAAGACCCCACCCACCTGCGCATCGCCCGCGAGTCGTCAGCCTTCTACAATGCCTGGTTCCTCGATACCGAGTCGGGTGGTGTTTACTTCAACGTGTTGGCAAATGGCCATCCGTACGCCCTCGGCACCGAACGCGGCAAGGGCAGCCACTCGATGGCCGGTTATCACAGTTTCGAGTTATGTTACCTGGCCGCCATTTACACCAACTTGCTCATCACCAAAGAGCCGATGGACTTTTACTTCAAGCCCATGCCCGGCGGCTTCGAAGATAACATCCTGCGAGTAGCGCCCGATATTCTCCCCGAAGGCAGCGTTCGCATCGGTGAGGTGTGGATCAACGGGCGCTCGTATGACGACTTTAATGCCGACGAACTGTACGTCAATCTGCCGGAAGATCACGGCGATATTACGGTGCGGGTGCAATTGGTACCCACGGCCGTCACCTTCTCAACCATGCGCCAGCGGACCAACGGCACGGCCCGTATCTCGCTCATCGGCAATTTAGAGCCGAAATATCTTAAGGATATTGAAGAGCAAATTGAAACCGCTCGAGCTGAGCAAGCCAACAGCATTGTCTTTGAGGTTCAAGACCTGGAAGACATTTCGGCTGAGGCGATACGTTATCTTGCCTACACGAAATCCATTCTTCCCTCCAGCTTCCAGATTTCAATTTCTGGTGCTCAGGGTAACGTAAAAGAAGCCATTATGAAGAGCGGTCTGGCTGAAGAGATCGCCCTTAATTAACGGTAGCTTATAGCCGTAAAAAGTAGAGATTGGGTCACATGCGGCTCAATCTCTACTTCTATTCTTGAACAATTATGAATTGTGGAGGCAGGTAACTATGAGTGTCCAAACCGACACCGTCAAATCAACAACAACAAAAAGAAGAAAAGCCTTTTCAATAGAAAGAGCACTGGAAGGGTTTCTCTGGAACTTCCGTTACATCATCATTTTAGCCATTTTTGGATTGCTCCTCGGTTCGGTAGTTGTCTTTGTGCTGGGTCTATTTGAGGTTTTTAACGTCGTAGGCATATTTACAAGCCACTGGATAACCTACGGCAATGATTTCTCAAAAGTCTATAAAGATATTTTATTAGGCTTAATTGTCGCTGTAGACGATTTTTTGTTAGGCATCGTGCTGATCATTTTTGGCTTAGGCACCTACGATCTCTTTATCTCACACATCAATCCCGCCGAACAGCAAGAAGATGTTCGCCCTGACTGGCTCGTTTTCTCTTCGTTGGATGAGTTAAAAGGGGTGTTGGGGAAAGTGGTGTTGATGATTATGATTATCACCTTCCTCAAGCATGTCGTTGGGATTGATGAGATTGTGGAAAAGCTCAATCTGCTGTATGTAGCCATTTCAATCGCCCTCATTGCCTTGGCTCTGAAGTGGTCGCACGATGACCACAACGGCACCGGCCACGACATCGATCGCTCCACGATGGCCGATCGGCTTAAGCAGCGGCACCAACAGCTTCACAACGAACCATCTGTTGACAAACATGGTTCGCATTAGAACCCAGTTTTGGAATGCCTGGGCCTTTGTCGAACGCGAAAATCTCCACCGCATTTTAGCCACCATTATCCTATTGGTTTTGGGCAGTTCGATTAGCCTGGCGGTGGTTGAGCCACGTATCGAACTGCTCGATGCTATGTGGTGGAGTATCGTAACGCTGACGACAGTTGGTTATGGCGATATTTATCCTCAAACTCTGGGCGGGCGTTTTATCGCTCTTATTATTATGTTTAGTGGCATTGGCGTTTTGGCCGCGTTTAGCGCCACCATCGCCAGTGTTTTGGTCGACCGCAAGCTAAAAGAGGATCGGGGTATGAACACCTACAAGCTAAAGGGCCACATTATTTTATGTGAATGGAACTATAAAGCACGCGATGTCATCGAAGAACTGCGATCTGATCCGGAAACAGAAAAGACACCCGTTGTGTTGATTGCCGACATCGAGCAAAAACCGCTCAATGATAAAAATCTTTTTTTTATTCAGGGCAACGCCAACGACGAAACTTTAGAGCGTGCCAATTTGGCCGAGGCCGAAACGGTCGTCATTTTAGGCGATGAAAAGTTAAACGCCTGCAACCGCGATGCTAAAGTCATCTTAACCACCCTGACCATCGAAAGCCTTAACCCCAAAGCCTACACCATTGCCGAGTTGGTTGATCGCGAAAATGTTCGCCACTGTAAACGGGCCAATGTCGATGAGGTGGTGGTCGCCAGTGAGTTGAGCAGCAGCTTGATTGCCCAGACCACGCTCGATCACGGTCTAGCCACCATCATCTCCGAAATTCTGAGGACGAACGATGGCTCAGAACTTTATCGGGTGCCGGTTCCGCCTTCTCTGATCGGCAAAATGTTTAAAGAAGCTTTTATTACCATTAAAGAAACCCACAACGGTATTGTGCTGGCCGTCTACAAAGGCAGTCAAAAGCGGGCCATCGTCAATCCGCCGATGGATTTCGTTTTCGAAGCCACCGACCATTTGATCATCGTCACCTCAGAACGACCGCATCTGAGTTAGTGACACGACTGCCTTGAAAATAGGAATTAGGGATTGGGAATTAGGAATCAGGGAAAGACTAATTCCTGACTCCTGATTCCTAACTCCTGATTTTTATTGACGGTGTTGTCTCAGCAGAGATTATCGAACACTTCTAAATATACCGACACACAAACGTCCTAATAGATGGACAACAACCTATGTTGAACCTGCATATCTTCAACAATCCGATCAGCCATTGGTTAATCGCCATTAGCTTGTTTGTTTTAACCTTCATCGTAGGGAGGGTTAGTTACTGGATTTTAAGCCGTTGGATCAAGAGGCTGACCCAGAAAACAGAGACAAAGCTCGATGATATTATCATCGACATGCTGGAGGAGCCGTTTGCCTTTGCGGTGGTGCTGCTGGGTATGCGATACAGCCTGAGCTGGCTGATCTTGCCGGATACGATTGCCACCTGGCCGGAAGACGGCTTTCAATTTCTCATCGCTGTTACGGTCGCCTGGTTTGCGGTTCGGCTCTATGATGCCCTACAGCAGCATTATCTGGTTCCTTTGGCTAAAGGGGTCTCTTCAGAATTTTATACGCAGTTTGTACCGGTCGTTGATACCGGCATCAAGTTCGGCGGGGTTATCGTGGGGCTGGCGGTGGGGTTACATCGCGCTAACTACGATGTTGAAGCCGTTATCGTCACGAGTATCCTCAGCGTCCTGTTCCTTTTGCTGGCAGCCCGGCATGCGCTGTTCGATATTCTGTCGAGCATCAAATCTTTCTTTGCCCAAGCAGTTGCCGTTCAGCATGAAAAATCGATCCACAAACAAGTTTACAACGTCATCCTGCTGCTCTGTTTTGCCAGCTTATTTGTCACTCTGTTTCTGGGTTTTCGCTTTTATCAGGAAGCAACCCAACGCGAAAAATTAGCCTTCGATGAGGCCGAAAGCAACGCCCAAGCGGTGGTTGACTACATCACCCAAGAAATGGCTCACCTGCAAACGGTTGTCGATACGATAGCCACCGATCTCACCGACGACACCTTGCCGAAGGATCAGCTTGCCAACCGGCTACGCACCACTGTCGAGCAAAATCCCCAAATCTATGGCGTCGGCGCAGCATTCGAGCCATACACCTACAAGTCTCATACTGCACTTTATTCCCCTTATTTTGTCAGGGACGTTAACGGTGAACTCGAACGGCGTCAGGTTGAGGACAGCTATAATTACACCGACGCCACCAATCCCGACGCCGCCTGGTTTACCGAAACGATGGCGTCCGGGGATCGCTGGCTTACGCCTTTTTATGCACCGGCACCGCAGGCGTGGCTGGCTCCCTACCACGCCCTATTTTATGAGAATAACAAGCCGATTGGTCTGATTGCCGGTATCCATTCCTTAGAAACGCTGGCCGACCTGGTTAAGCAGCTTGACCTGGGCGAAGAAGGGTACAGCTTCATTTTGGCCGGGGATGGGACTTTTATTGCCCACCCAACTCCCAACTTTTTGGGAACGACCATTTACAGTCAGGCGGCTAACTTTGATGACAACATCCTCATCCGCGATGCTGAGCGTGCGTTGA
>JAGRBZ010000569.1 GCA_020433805.1 Anaerolineae bacterium | reverse complement strand
ATTGGCTGCATAACCTACTTATTTCTACCTCTGCCGTCGGCTTTAACCTCAACCACAGAAAATACTAGAATTAGAAAAAAACAGACATGGCCGTCTGTTTTCGTTGTCATAATAAAATAGTAAAACTGAATTGACGCTGATGAAATAAGTCCCTCAGCGTCTTTTTTATCTCACTTCAACACATCATCAATTACTTCAACCACGCGCTCTAAGTCGCTCTGTTCGATGACCAGCGGCGGCAGCAGGCGCAGAACGTTCAATCCGGCCGGTAAGGCCCAGACGCCGCGTTCCATGAGTTTTTGCAGGACGGGTGTAACTTTGGTACGCAGTTCCACGCCGATCATCAAACCCATGCCGCGAACTTCGCGAATGCGGCGAGCCGATAGGGACTCGATAGCGTCTCTGGTCCAGGCACCCAGCATCTCGGCTCGTTGGGGGAGCTGTTCTTCGGCCATCACTTCGATGACTGCGCGGCTAGCGGCGCAAACCAGTGGATTGCCGCCAAAAGTGCTGCCGTGTAGCCCCGATTTAAATTGCCCTAGCTCACCGCGCCAGACAGTGACGCCCATCGGCAGTCCGCCTCCGATCGATTTACCCAGCGATACAATATCCGGGGAGAGTTGATGATGTTCGCATGCCAGCCAGCGGCCGGTGCGACCCACACCGGTTTGGATTTCATCGACAATTAACAACGCGCCGCGCTCTGTACACAACTCCCGCAAGGCCGCAAAATATTCGCCGGAGCCGGGAAAGACACCGCCTTCGCCCTGCACGATTTCGACCAACACAGCAGCGGTCTGGTCGTCGATGACCTCGGCCATAGCCTCGATATTATCATAGGGAACGTGGTTGATACCGGGGATCAGCGGTTCAAACGGCTCGCGGTATTTTTTATTCCAGGTGGCGCTCAACGATCCCATCGTGCGCCCGTGAAAACCGCGCATCGCGGCGATGATATTGGGGCGACCGGTATTATAACGGGCAAACTTAAGCGCTGCCTCGATAGCTTCCGTACCGGAGTTAGAGGGATGGATGTAGGAACTATCCCAGTTCAAACTGGTTTCGAGAACCTCGGCCAAATCACGCATCCACAGCGCCCGCTGATCGTTGTAGCTCGACTCTTGCCCGGCGACATAGGTGTGCAGTTGTTGCTCGATGGCTTTGGTCACAACCGGATGGCTGTGTCCCACGTTGGCCCAGCCCTGCGCTCCGGCACAGTCGATATATTCATTCCCCTCACTGTCCCACAGCCGCGCTCCCTGCGCCTTGACCAACGCCACCGGTCGCCGCCCAACCCCACCCGATGTATACGTCGACTCTAACCCATAAATCTCTTCATAATTCATAATTCATCCCTCATCCCTTGGATCACCCACCTATAACCGTGCCTTCGCCGGCCATCGCGCGCTGCACCGGCTGCTCAACACGGCCATCGGCAAAAACAATCCGGCCGATGCCTTCCTCTAATGCTTCCTGCGCTCCCATTACTTTTTTCTTCATGCGATCCTCGGCTACACCCATAAACTGATCGATCTTCGCTTTGGGGATGTGCCGGATCAATGTCGACTCGTCGGGAAAGTTTTCGAGCAAGCCGGGCACGTTACTTAAAATAATCAGCGCTTCAGCCTGAAAAGCCGCTGCTGTAGCCGCTGCGGCTCGATCGCCATCAACATTAATCGCTTCGCCATCGTAACTGCTGGCCGGCGGTGTCAAAACCGGCAAATAGCCCTGATCAAGCAGCGATTTTAGCAGACCGACATTGACTTTCTCTACTTTGCCCGTGTAATCGTCCCGAATGACGCGCTTGCGTCCGTTTTGGATGACCTTAATAGCGTCTTTGCGTTTGCCTTCCCAAATGCGCCCGTCTAACCCGCTCAAACCGATGGCGTTCACCCCGCGCGTTTGCAACTTTTCGACCAGCCCTTTATTGACCTGGCCGCAGTAGACCATCTCGAAAATTTCAAGCGTGCGCCGGTCGGTGCGGCGTGAGGAAAAGCCGCTGACCGAAGTGACGAACTGCGGCGGATGGCCCAATTGCTCGGCCACTTTGTTGGTTAAGGCGGAGCCGCCGTGAACCACAATGAGCGGCTGGCCCTCTTTTACGACAGCGGCAATGTCGTCGGCGATCAAATCATAGTCGATGCCTTCGCTGCCGCCGATTTTTAGAACAATCATGATGTCTCTCCCTGGATATACTTTATGTGTGAGAATTTTTACCACAGAGGACGCAAAGGAGCCACAGAGTTCACAAAGTTTCTCCGTGTTCTTTGTGCCTTCTCTGTGATCTCTGTGGTAAAAGAATTTGTTATATTTTACTGTTTCGCTCCCAAAACACACCCTCTTCATACCCTTGAATTTTTGACGATTGTTCAACCTGCGCCAGCCGCTTTTCGGCCAGACAGCAGTAGGTCTCATCGATTTCAACGCCGAGGTATTGTCGCCCTAACTTTTTGGCAACCACCGAGGTGGTGCCGGAACCTAAAAACGGGTCAAAGACCACATCGCCGGGATTAGAACTGGCCAGTACAATTTTCGCCACCAACTTCTCCGGCTTTTGGGTGGGATGGTCGGTGTTCTCAGGCATCGACCAAAAAGGAACGGTTAAATCAGTCCACAGGTTAGAGGGATGCGTCAATCGAAAACGCCCCGCCTCTGACTCGTGCCAATCCTTGGGTTGTCCATTTTTGGTGTAGGGTGCGATGACCCGCCGTTTGAGCTTGATGGCATCGACATTAAAGGTGTATTCTTTGGACATCGTACAAAACCAAATATCCTCAGAGGCATTCTTCCAGTTGGTTTTTGCGCCGCGCCCTTTTTCGCGCTCCCAGGTGATGCGGTTTTGGATGATAAAATAGTTTTCGACCACGCGATGGATAGCCGCCGATGACTGCCAGTCGCCGCATAAATAGATCGAGGCGGTCGGCTTCAAGCTGGCGATAATCGGCTCGATCCATGATTCAATCCAACGCTCGTAATCGGCCAGCGACATCCGGCTAAAGCTGCGACCGTTGAACGATTTGTTGAGATTGTAGGGTGGGTCGATGAAAAGCAAATCGACAAACCGGGGCGGCAAGCAGTCAAGAATCTCGAACAAGTTTTGGTAGACGGTCTTATTCAAGACAGCCTCAACGGTGGCCGGGGCGTGTAACTGAATAAGCTGCGTCCGGTAGTGCGCTCTTTCCTCTGCGGTTAGAGTCAGTGTTCGATTACGGGGCGCGCGTTTCTTGTTTGCCATTGAGTAACCGTTACGGCTGTCTAAATCCATTCACAATTAATTGTTAATTGTTAATCTGAGTTCGGAAAGTGATGCGTCTCATGTCATTTCGCAGCGCAGCGGAGAAATCCTTGTGACACTAGGCCTGAAACGGTGTTCGGTTGGGACAATTTGAAGCCACAACGTGCATTTTCCCCGGTGAACGCTTCATGGTTTGAAATGTTTAAGGGATTTCTCCGCCTCCGGCTACGAAATGACATGCGAGACTTTAATTATCGAACTCAGGTTGTTAATTGTTTTTCTCGTAGGCAATTAAACCGGATGTAACCCCGGAAACTCCAATCCGGCGGTTTCATCCCAGCCCAGCATCACATTCATCGCCTGGACGGCACTGCCGGCCGCACCTTTCATCAGATTATCGATAGCGCCGATAATGACCACCCGCCGGCCGTCTTCTTCAACTTCAAAACCGACATCACAATAGTTGGTGCCGGCTAACAATTTCGGTTCGGGATAGCGGAAGATGCCGGTCTTTTGCTTGACGATGCGTACAAACGGCTCGGTTTTGTACGCCTTGCGATACAGCTTCCACAAATCTTTTTCGGTCAGCGATTCGTTGAGCAGGCAGTGAGCCGTCACCAATGCGCCGCGAATAAGCTCAATCGAGGTGACCGACATAAACAAATCGAAATCAGCGCCCAAGGTTTGCTGAATCTCAGCCTGATGGCGATGGCCTGTCGGCTTAAATGAGCGTACTGCCCCGCTGCGCTCCGGATGGTGCGAGCCTTCATTGGGCCGCGCGCCCCCCTCCGAAGAGCCGACTTTGATGTCGGCAATGACCCGGCCACCGGCCAGTAAACCGGCTTGTGCCAGAGGAGCTAAGGCCAGGTTGGTGACGGTGGCGTTGCAGCCTACACCGCTCACATAGTTGGCCTGGGCTAGTTCAGCCCGATACCGTTCCGGCAGGCCGTAGACAAATTTATTGAGCCAGTCCGGAGCCGGATGCGGCTCGCCGTACCAGCGGGCGTAGGTATCTGTATCGTTAAGTCGGAAATCTGCCGAGGTATCGATAATCCGTTCGGCCAGCCCGGCAAAGTGTTCGATGTTTTTGGCCGAATAACCATGAGGTTGGGCTAAAAACAACAAATCGCACGACTCCAACGTATCGGGATGGGTAAATTGGATGTCGGTTGCGCTGCGCAAATTCGGGTGAGCATTGTGCGCAAATTTCCCCACCTGGCTAACACTGGTGATCTGTTTTACATGAATGTGCGGATGAAACAGCAGTAAGCGCAGCAGTTCGCCGCCAACGTAACCGCTGCCGCCGACAATCGAAACATCAAGTTTGTTGGTCATTGGGTTGTCCTAAATTATGAATTAGAGGCTAGGAGGCTGAGTGATAGCGTCTAACTATCTTATATCGACGCTTTCTGTTGAGTTTGGCAACAAGAAATTGTGAATAGTGAATGGTGAAGTGAAATACATTCACAATTAATTATTAATTATTCACAATTCACAATTTTCTTAAACAAAG
>JAGRBZ010000568.1 GCA_020433805.1 Anaerolineae bacterium | reverse complement strand
GCGGTGGCGGCAGCGCGGCAGCGGTGAGGGGGGAAGCACTGAGGCACTGAGTGGGATGATGTCACTGATCTGTCCCTTAGATTGTGTGTTGATTTGCAGTTGGATTGTTGTTGAAATGCTGAGGAACTGAAAAATTGCGTTCGCTGAATCAGAATTTGCGCAGTTGGTAGAACAATTTGCTAAATTGTTCGCATTTTGGGCGTAAACAAGAGGCACAAATTAGGGTGTGTTGACATTTGACTAAACAACAACAATTGATGTCATTTCGAGTGACGAAGGAGCGAGAAATCCCCAACAACGCCCACTTACCCATCAATGTTCTGAGGGATTTCTCCTCGCAAGCGCGTCGAAATGACATGTAAATCCAAAATGTCAACAGAACCTAGCAATTTGTTCTACAAGTCTTCTGTGAAGGCTGTTTGTGGTTGAATTTCTTGCCGCTCATTCTGTAGCCGTTCAGTATTTCATTTTCTTCAGTGCCTCAGTGTTTCCGCCCCCTAGCATAACGAAAACGCACCAAAAAAACGGCTGGGGGTTGATTCCGCGCTGCGAAATCCGCTATAATGGATTGTGACCGTGTATTGACCCTATTTTTTGTATAGCACGATAACTGTACCCTTATGACCCTTCCCAAACATCCCCCCGTTCTGCCGGATCGCGTGGCGCGTATTGGTATGGTCGCCCGCTGGCGGCCGGTTCACCTGGGGCATACGCCCGTGCTGCGGGCGCTCTGCCGACGGGCCGATCGGGCGCTGATAGGCATCGGCAGCGCCAATCGCTACGATCTGCGCAATCCATTCACCCTCGATGAAACGCTCGCTATGCTGCGGCTGGCCCTGGCCGATGTCGATAATTACGAACTGGTCCCCATCCCCGATTTAGACGACGGCCCGCGCTGGCGGGCGATGATCGCCGAACAGTTTGGCCCTCTCGACATCTTTGTCACCGAAAATCCGTACGTCGCCCGGTTGATGGTCGACACCTACACCGTTATGCGCCCCGTTTGGCTGATCCACGACGATGAGAAGGTGCCAATCGACGGCGCAATGGTTCGCCGCGCGATGGCGCAGGGTGACGGCTGGCAGGAACTGGTTCCGCCCGCCATCGCCGACTATATCGTCGCCCAGCAGCTCGATGCGCGTTTTCGGCGCGAGTTTGGGCTGCAAACGTTGGCGCTCGATACCTATGTGAAACCCCGGCGTGGCAGTGAGGTGGCTGGCGAGGCCGAAAGTAGCGATAGGGTAGAGTGATTTTTGATCGGAGAGACAAGATCGGGTTTAGGGGAGAACAGGATGCGCAGGATGGGCGGATCGGAGCGTTTTTATGGGGATAAAAAGAATTGCGCTTATTTTGATGTTGTCAGCATCTACCTCATCCTACTTCGTTTGATGAATGTCGATAGTGTGCTCTCTCAACGTAGCTTTTTTGATTTTAAGTTAGTGTACTATTGACAAAAAGCGTGTTGTGCGGTATACTTATTGTAATTATAACACTAATTAATCATAAGTAATGCTATCGTTTTCTATCTAACCACCTTAGCCATAATAGGAGAAACCATGTATTCTTGGGACGAAGATACCAGCAGTTGGTACGGCGATGCTGCCTATCGTTACAGCCCCACCGGCTCAACGACGCGCAAAGAGGCTGCTGAACGCGCCAAAGCGAGCGGCCCCCGCACTTATGACCGGAAACAAGGGCCAAATGAGAAGATCATCGATCCGAGTAAGCATATTCGCAGCGAATCAACCAACCCGCTAATCGTAGCCGTCGATGTGACCGGCTCGATGGCGAACTGGCCGTTTGAGATTTTCGACCGGCTGCCACTGCTCTTCAACACCTTGTCGCAGTACCGCGAGGATTTGGAAATCTCCTTTGTGGCCATCGGCGACGCCGGTTGTGATCGCTGGCCCCTGCAAACAACGACATTTGCCGGTGGTTACGACCTGGAACAACTGCTCGGCTCGCTCTATGGCGAAGGTGGCGGCGGTGATGCCCCCGAAAGTTACGGTCTCTTCGCCCATTGGGTCAATACCCACGTCAGCGTGCCTAAGGCCGGCGATACGCCATTTATGATCGTCTTTGGCGACGCGCCGATGCATCCCACAACTCCGCGCAAGCAGATTAGCCACCTGCTCGGCGATCAGATGGGCCGGGATGTCGACTCAATTAAAGCATGGCAGCGGGTGGCCCAGAATTGGAACGTTTGGTTTCTGCGACGCCCCACCGGCCGACCCGGCGACGCTGTTGATAAGCAGTGGGGCCAAGCCATCACCGAACAAAAGATTTTTCACATCCAGGATGAGCAGCGGGCGGTCGATTACGCCATGGGCCTTATTGCCCGCGCCTGGGGCCACTTCGGCGATTTCCAGGACAATATGCGCGCCCGCCAAAGCGAAGATAAGGTCACCGAAATCAGCGAGCCGATTGAAGTGAAATGCCCGCGCTGCGGCGGCCCCGTTCCGCTCGATGCCGCCGGCCTATTTAGCTGTCCTTACTGCGGTACAACGCTTAAGCTGTAATAAGGTCGTAAGGACGCAATGTAGCAAGTTGCAGGGTCGCAGAATTGTAACTTTGCACCTTGTAACCCTGCAATTTTGCAACTTTGTAACCTTGTAACTTTGTAACCTTGCCTATGAAACCAATTTCTACCATCCAAGCCATCGTGACCGTGCCGCCGTACGCTGATTTTCTCGATGACGTGGCGGCGCATCCGTTGGTCTGCGGTTTTCGACTGAATACGGTGATGCCGCTGCGGGGTGGCCCCCAAGAAGCCTTGCAGCGATTAACCGGCTATGGTTTGCCACTGTGGGTCGATTTGAAAGGCCGACAACTGCGTGTGGTCGGTGCGGCCATCCCCCCCTTTACCGAAGTGCGTCTTAGCCATCCGATTCGCGTCGATACGCCGGTCGATGCCTTTTTTGCGGACGGCACCGAGTGTGTGCGGGTCGCCGCCGTTGATGGCGACCGCCTCATCCTGGCCGATGGCCCCCGGCGGCTAATCGGCCCCGGTGAGTCGGTCAACATCGTTCATCCCTCGCTGCGTATAGACGGTACGCTGACCGAAACCGATCGCGCTTATCTGGCGGCGATGCGTGAACTCAATTTGACCAAGGTGATGCTATCTTACACCGAACAGCCAGACGATGCCCAGGAAGTCAAAGATTTGCTGCCCAAGGCTGAGGTGATGCTCAAGATCGAAACGCAGCGGGGGTTGGCTTTCGCCCGGCGGCATAAATCGAGCCACGGGCGCTTGGTAGCGGCTCGCGGCGATCTCTATGTCGAGGTTTTACAGCCCCACAAGATTACCACCGCGCTGCGCGAGGTTATCAGCGTCGATCCGCAGGCTGTCGTCGCCAGCCGCATCTTCGATTCGCTGGCTTTTCACCCTGTGCCCGCCAGCGCCGATATTGGCGACGTGGCTTTTTTGCTGTCGCTGGGGTATCGTACCTTTATGCTGGGCGATGCGTTGTGCCTGCGGCGCGACTCGGTTTTAGAGGCGTTAAACCTGCTCGAAGCGATGGCCGGAGAGGTTCGGTGAAAATAGCGTTAGCTCAGATCAATACTACAGTCGGTGACCTGGCCGGGAACGTCGAGCGCTGTTTCGACGCGATTGCAACGGCCAAAAAGCAGCATGCCGATCTGGTTGTTCTGCCGGAGATGGCGATCCCCGGCTACCCGCCCCGCGACATCCTCTTTGACAGCAGTTTTACCGCAGCCGTCACCGCCGCCACCGCCGACCTGGCCCGATTGGTGATCGATGGCCCGCCGGTCGTAGTCGGCACGCTGTGGCCGGCTGATGACAGGCCGCCGCACCATCCCGGCCTGTATAACGCAGCCGTTCTGCTGGAACACGGCGAAACGCGGCTGGTGGCGGCCAAGCGGCTGCTGCCGGCCTATGATGTCTTCCACGAACCGCGCTGGTTCCGACCCGGCCCGTTTTTGCCGCCGGTTTCGATAGCTGATCGGCGGGTGGGTTTTCTCGTCTGCGAAGATATGTGGGACGAAGGCTATGATCTCCACCCACCTGCCGAACTACGCGCCGCCGGAGCGGAGATGCTGGTCTGCTTGTCCGCTTCGCCATATCGCCAGCAGATTTTAGCTCGACGACTGTACCACGTGCGTCGGCACGGCTGTCCGCTCGTTTACGTTAATCTGTGCGGTGCTACTGACGAACTCATCTTCGACGGGCAAAGCTTTGTTGTGAACAGCAGCAGCGCGATTGTAAATCAGTTGCCTGCTTTTGAGGAAGCGGTGCAGGTTGTCGATATGAAGAGCACCGAAGCAGCCGAACGGCCTCACGGTGCTGATGGATCGGACGAAACTCCGCCGGAGGAACTGTATCGAGCGTTGGTGCTGGGGGTGCGGGACTTCGCCCGTAAAAACGGCATCGACCGCGCCTTTTTGGGGCTATCGGGCGGCATCGACTCGGCGCTGGTGGCCATCATCGCGGCAGAGGCGTTGGGAGCGGCGCAGGTGACGGCCATCGCTATTCCATCGCGCTACACCGACCCGCGCTCGACTGAATGTGCTGCGGTGCTGGCCGACAACCTGAAAATCGGCTTCGAAACGGTGTCTCTGGAATCGATGCACCAGGCTGCCGAGGCAACACTCGGTACGCTGCTCGATGGCGGCACCACGGCGGAGAATATCCAGGCTCGGCTGCGGGGAATGATTTTGATGAGCTATGTTAATCGCTATGGGGGGATGCTGCTCAATACCAGTAACAAAACCGAGCTGGCGCTGGGCTACGCCACCCTTTATGGCGATATGGCCGGTACGCTG
>JAGRBZ010000056.1 GCA_020433805.1 Anaerolineae bacterium | reverse complement strand
GAGGGCGAAATTGGGCGCGGAACGTATCGCCGTCTTTGACGCTGCCGGTATAAGGTCAACGCCCCGGCCGTTACGCCCGTTCCGGCCACGCCAACACCGAGACCAGCCGCAAAAGCCTGTTTGCCGGAGAGACTGTCAATCGCTCCACTCACTTTGCCGGCTAGATCGGATACCTTGTTGGCCAATCGACTACAGGACATCGAGCGGCTCCGGTATTAAGATTTTGGGTTGGAATAGAAAGCACTGAGATGCGTTGTCAGACATATCACTTCAACGATACATAACTAAGATCGAACTGTAGCCTGCACTAACACTTATCAGTAGAGAGAGAAGAGGATCGAGCGAGGATACCCGATAATTCTACAGGGGTTAGAGGTGAAACAATAGGGCGTTACAAACGCCAGCCCGGCGAGGCTTGGATAACGCCGGTAGGGCCAGTTTAGCACAATATGGCTATTGGTTCTATAAAAATTGTGTTGAATTAC
Source organism: Anaerolineae bacterium (assembly GCA_020433805.1). Lineage (GTDB taxonomy): Bacteria > Chloroflexota > Anaerolineae > 4572-78 > J111 > JAGRBY01. The sequence goes on along the minus strand of JAGRBZ010000056.1, from coordinate 29,906 downwards.
GTTGGCAAATGATGATTTTGCTACGAAGACTTGCGATCCGTTTTTGCATCATCTGTTAGACTACACTCATTCTGCTCTGAACCTGGATTAATTCTGACTTTAGGATAATCTTGGCCGGGCCGGGAATCAAATTTATCCATCATATAACCTTGGTCTTACTGTCTGTCTAAGTTAGTCCTGCCTTTATCGGGTAATAATCCGAGGTCATCCTAACCCTGTGGTGTCACAACAAAATATTCCCAGCGGCATCCTGATCTTTATCCGGTCAGATTGAAGAATTATCCTGGGATTCCTCTGCCTTTCAAGGCTTTAGGCTGGATAAATATCCGGCCCTATCGAGGGAAGTTTTATTTATGCTCACTCTCAACTATAATATCCTCATCTAATGTGCCATTAACGAAACGGAACAGCTGATATGACAATTATTATCGACCCTTTCATGCTGCCCGAAAAAGGCAAAGTTGACTTGAGCCTACAACGCTCCTTTGAAATCAACATTACCGCTCAACAGGCGCGGCATCAAGTTAGAAACTGGCTTCGGGAAGAGGTTAGTATGCAGATTGATGCCGACCAACCCACGCTGGTGGTTGGAGAGACGGTTGTGTGGCGGATACCAGCTATCTTAAGTAGCCCTGGGGTCGGACGCGTTGGCATTGTCGGGGTGGTTGAGGTCGATGTCTCAACCGGCGCTATGGATACGTCGGCGAAACAAAAAAGCATGATCGAACGTCAAGCCCAGGCACTCATAGCTCATCTTCCCCCTTTTCAACCAAAAGGTGCTGTCCCCCCCAAATTTCGGCCATCGCATCTCCCTCTGGCTCCCAAGATTATTTTTGATGAGCACGGTTTCCCTGTAACGGTACCAGCCGATGCTCAAACGCCCGGACAGTAGGAATGGATCCGGTCCATTTGGTCGTCCCTCACCTACAACAACGCGACCGGGGTGATTGTCTGGCTGCCTGCGCCCAAATGATTTTGACCTATTTGGATATTTCGGTCACCTATGATGCACTATTGAAACAGTTAGACATCAAGCCGAGACTGGGTGCTCCGGTTTCCAATCTTCGTTTTCTAGAAAAATTACAGCTATCTGTCGATTATCAGTCGTTTGGAACATTTGAGGATTTACACGACCAACTGCGCCAAAAGCAACCCTGTCTGGCTTTTATAAAAACAGGTGAATTACCTTATTGGACTGAGAATGTCGATCATGCGGTAGTGGTTGTTGGTTTAGATGACCACTACATTTACCTTAATGATCCAGCTTTTCCCACGGCCCCCATCCAGGTCGAGCAGGATGAGTTCGATTTAGCCTGGCTGGAATGGGACGAAAAATATGTCGTTTTGAGCGTTCGGGATTAATCTACCCGAGGGTCATCTTGTCATTCCATCTGGGGAAATTCCCCAGATAAAAACTCGTGCGGCTGGACGATGCTATAATTCCGTCGTAGCCGCGTTTGAATGCAGCGACGGAGTGTCGGCCAAGCCTCTTCGAGCGAGTCAAAAAGTAGAGGTGGCAAAACCCGCTGTCTCTCTCCTTTTCGACCGTAAATCCGCACGATAGCTAATCCTTCCAAGGCCGACATAAAGCCTAAATAGTAGAAGCGATCCTCGTTGCGTTTAGGATTGACTCGCTCGAACAGCAGATATCGGAAATTGGCAGGTGGACTCGCCCACGGATCTGGCTCAACCGTCTTCGGTTTCATCTAGCTCACCTCAGCCTGTTCCATCTTATCGGCCAGTTCTTCGACCGTGGGTTCGGTGTAAATGAGAACGGTGTTGAGATTGCTGTGACCCAAGATAGCTGCCAGACCTCGCAGATCGCCGGGGTGGGTTCTTAAATACCGCGAGGCGAAGGTGTGGCGTAAAACATGCGGGCTAATTAAATCCTCATCCAGACCGGCCTGAAACATATATTTCTTGAGCAGATACAAGATACTGCCCCGATTTTGCAGCGGCCCTCGCTCACCCACCCACAGTAGGTCACGCGGTTTCAGTCGGGGCTGAGAGTCAAGATATTGCCTCAGCGCCGACCGCACTGAAGTGATCAATGGTATCCGGCGCTGAATACCCCCTTTGCCGCGACGCACGATCACTTCTCCGCTGCGCGAATTCAGTACAACATCCTCGGCCTGCAAGGCCAATACCTCCGAAACTCTTAGTCCCGTCCCCAATAGCAACTCAACTAACGCCATATCTCGCAAGTTCTCACTTTTGGCGACTTGCCGCAGGAGCCGACGGACTTGCCGATCGGTCAGCGCCTTGGGATGGCGTTGGTCTAATCGCAAACTTGCTACATCGACGGTCGGATCTTGTCGGACGTAACCTCGAGCCACTGCCCATTTGAAGTAGCGAGACAATCCGACCAATCGCAGGTTGATGGTCGCGGGTTTCGCTTTTTCGATCCGCTGTTGGAAAGCCTGCCAATCGACCACATCACGCGGGATGATCGCCGCCGGGTCAAATAGCTCACCATAACTCTGCTCCGACCAGTGGATAAAATGCTGCACAGCCCGGTCATAGTTGCGCTTCGTCGAGGTGCTTTTTCCCATTTGATTCAGATAAGCCAACCACTCGGTCAGGGTTGGATGAGATAATATTGTCATAGAAATATCGCTCAATTTTATTGTGGTGAGAGTTTTTTGGCGCTTAAAGATACGTATTAGGGGCCACAGTATCATACTGGGGGCGTTGGGTCAAGGGGGTTTCAGGGGAATTCTAAACACAAGAGGGATTGTGTTTAGAGATTGTGTAAGGGTTTATTTCCATATCGAAATAACTCAAAGATTAAAGCAACAATTAGCCATAAATTTTTTTCTTATTAAAACGGCTTCGTGCCCATCGCCAGATCACATCGACCTAATCGTCAAATGTATGAATGAGTAACAGTGAGTGCTGAACTTTACTCACTCGGCATGTAGATTCACGCATGGTAGTGTATCAGGTGTGCCACAATTTGAGTCACTTTGTAGCCTAAACCATAACTTTTCGGATGCAAAATCGTGTCATCTGGAGTCCTTCTGAAAAATCATTAGGTAGTTGAGATAAAATAAAGATCGATTTTCAGTCTGTGGGCAGGGAAAAACCGAAGGTACTCCCTCCCCCCAAACCCTCACTTGTGGCCCAAATCTGGCCACCATGGGCTTTAACCAGATGCCGGGCAATGGTCAGGCCGATACCACTGCCGCCACCGGCTCGGCTGCGGGATTTATCAACTCGATAGAAACGGTCAAAAAGATGCGGTAGATGTTCGGAGGAAATACCGATGCCACTATCCTGAATGAGAACATAAACTTCGTGCTCCTGCGGTTTGGTAGAAATGGTCACCAAACCGCCTCTAGGGGTGTATTGCAGGGCATTACCTACCAAATTGAGCAATACCTGACCAATGCGGTCTTCATCAACCTTTACCGACGGTAGACTTGTCGACACTTTAATTTGCAGCTTAACCTCTTTTTCTTCAAATTGAGGCCGTAGCCGGGCCGCTGTTTGTTCAATTAACGCATCCACTGACATTTTGGTAAGGTTCAGGTCAAACGCACCGGCCTCTACCCTGCTTAACTCCTGCAAATCGCTCACCAACCGTTGTAAGCGGTCAGCCTCGTTGTAGACCAGTTGGTATGTTTCTGGCTCTGGCGGTAGCACGCCGTCGATTAAGCCCTCCATATAGCCCTTTATATTGGTCAACGGCGTTCGCAGTTCGTGGGCTACATTGCCAATCAACTCGCGCCGCATGCTTTCGGTTTGTTCCAACGCAGTCGCCATTTGGTTAAAGCTGCGGGCCAGTTGGCCCAGTTCGTCAGCGTTGGTTTCCGGTACGCGCTCGTCATAATGCCCATCGGCGATGTGGCGGCTGGCTCTCATCATGTATCGAACCGGCGTGACCACTCGGCGGGTCACAAAAATGCTAACAATCACCGCACTCAAGGTAGCCAGACCGCTTGCCCATAACAACGCCTCGGTGAAGGCCGCCAGAAAGTTGGTAAATAAGTCATCGGCCATCGTTTGCATCCCCGTGTGACCGCCCATCATCATTTGCATACCGGCCATGTGCCGGTTAAAGGCGGTCGGAATAACTGACTCGGCGGCTAGAGTCAGGGTCACAATTCCGACCATAATCACCACCAAATAAGAAATGAGTAGTTTCCATCCCAAACTGCTACGCACCCAATTCATTCTGCATCTCCGGCAAAGCGATAGCCCACGCCGCGCACAGTGATGATGAAGCCCGGTTGGGTCGGATTGTCTTCGATTTTTTTACGGATATGACCCAAGTGGACATCGACCACCCGCGCTTCGCCGTAAAAATCGTGCCCCCAGACTTGCTCTAGGAGTTGTTCGCGGCTAAGCACTCGCCCGTGATGCTCAGCCAGCGTGTGCAGTAGGTCGAATTCAATCGCCGTCAAGTCAATTTGTTCATCACCCTTCCACACCAACCGGGCCTCAGGGTCGATGCGTAGCCGGTTAAACTTCAGTATCCGGCTGTCAGGCATCGACCCTGATTTTCCGTACCGGCGCAAGGCGGCTTTGATCCGGGCCACCAGTTCGCGCGGGCTAAAGGGTTTGGTCAGGTAGTCGTCTGCGCCTACGGACAGACCGATGATCTTGTCTGTTTCTTCGGTTTTGGCCGTGAGCATAATCACGTACACTTCTGACTCGCGCCGAAGTTGGGTAAGCAGCTCGATGCCGTCCAGGCCGGGCAGCATAATATCCAGCACAATCAAGTCGGGGTTAAGGCTGCGTGCCGCCTTTAGGCCGGTCGGACCATTCGTGGCTGTGTGAACTTCGTAGCCTTCTGGTCGCAAGTAGGCCGATACCAGGTTGATGATGCTTTGTTCATCGTCGATGATCAAGATTTTAGGTGTTGTCATGTTCTTTGCACTTCATGGGTGATATGCAGGTATGATATGCTTAAGGAGCGAACAAGTCAAGGCATTTTTCTGATGGCTTGGTCTATTGACAAAAAACAGCCCTCCGGGTGTCAAGCTTTATGGAGGGCCAGTAATCTTTGGAATTAGTCGTTCAACGCTGTAATCACGCGCTGCAAACGAGTCCTGGCCTCCTTCGCTATTGGGTCGAGCGCCTCACTCTCGACCACGCCCAGCATCGAGAGCGGGTCAACAATGGAGACAATCGACTGCCCATCGTCAGTTTCATACACAATGACGTTGCAAGGCAGCAACAGGCCAATTTCCAGTTCCGATTGCAGGGCCTGTTGGGCCAGGTTGGGGTTGCACGCCCCCAGAATTATATAGCGCCGAAAATCGGCGTCTAGTTTTTTCTTGAGCGTGGCCTTGACGTCAATTTCGGTCAGGACGCCAAATCCTTCTGCTTGTAAAGCATCTGTTGCCTTCTCGATGGCTGTTTCGTAAGGTACATCGAGCGTGATTCTAAACCCATATTCCTGGGTCATTTGTAAAATCTCCTTTAAGTTTGATGATAATTTTTACAAAACAGAAGTGCGCCCTCTCCCCGCACTTCTGTGAAATTTTGCTGTTCAGATGTACGGATAGCGAATGACTATTCCGCGCCCATTGCCAGCAGTTGGCCGTGCCAGGTGTGGGGCCAAATCGCGCCGGTGAACCCGTTGACGCTGAGCATCCCCACCGTTTCACCATCCCGGTTGACGTGGAGGGTGTAGTAGCCGTAGAAGGAGTCGGCGTGGTCATCGGCGGTGAGGCCAGCGGCGGCGAAGTTAGTGTCCAGATAATTCTGAGCCGCTTCCACCGCTTGTTCCGGGCTGACGGTCAGTTCAGCCGGGTTGTCGGCGCTGCCAAAGTTGAAGGAGTTGCCCATCATTCCGTTGTTGAAGCCGCCCATCATGCCCATCATTCCGCCTATCATCCCGTAGCGACCGTAGCCGGACATCATGCCGTACTTCTGGTTCCACATCATATTGGGGCCCATCTCTGGAACCACAGCCTGGGTGGTGGGATCAATCAGTACTTCCATCACGCCGGTGCCGCTGTCTTGTTCGATAATTTGGGCGTAGGCGTGATTGTCAAAGACCATCACATCCTCATAGGCCAGGTTGCTGTCGTTGAGATCAGCCAGGTAGGCATTAAGGATAGTCGTGGTTTCGTCCAGCGTGAGCGGCTGAGGCGCGATGTAGAACGGATTGTTGGGATTGACCATCATGCCGCCGCCCATCATACCACCACTCATCACTCCATTCATCATATCACCCATCATGCCGCTGCCCATCATGCCCGGACCGAAGCCGAACTCATTGGTACTGGTAAAGCCCTGGGTGTTACCCATCATCCAGCCGGGGTTAAAGCCAAACTGATTGGTACTGGTGAAGCCCTGGGTGCTACCCATCATCCCGCCAGAACCGGAACCGCCCATCATCCTGCCGTCATTATTACCCATCGTGCCGCCGCCTTGAGCAAAAGCAGGGAGTACGGTTAAGAGACCGAGCAGCAGCAACACTGCCAGCCCACTTCCCACTGCAATTGAAAACCATTTATTGTTAAACATTGTAAACACTCCTTGTTATTAGCTTAATTGAACACTTTCGAGTATGCTGGCATTTTTACCTGCCAAATCAGATTAATTCCTGTTTATATCTTCATCATATCGCATCAGTTTGAAGTTCTTTTAACGGTTGCTTAAAGGTTGTGTAAAGATTTGCCCAAAAAAATAACTCGGAACGTGACTGAGCCGCGTTCCGAGTTGAGCTATAGAGGGAATTGAGGTTTAGTTGATTTTTACCCGGCGCAGCCGCAAGCTATTAGCCACCACCGAGACCGAACTAAAGGCCATGGCAAAGGCAGCGGCGATAGGATGCAGCTCACGTAGCCAGACCGGCAAGCCGGTAATAGGAGCCAGCACACCGGCAGCCACCGGAATAAGAATAGTGTTGTAGGCAAAGGCCCAAAACATGTTCTCCTTGATGGTACGCATGGTGGCCCGGCTCAGGCGGATAGCCCGCACCACACCGCGCAGGTCGCCGCTGATAAGCGTCACCCCGGCCGCTTCCATAGCTACATCAGCGCCGGTGCCGATAGCAATCCCCACATCGGCCTGAGCCAGCGCCGGGGCGTCATTAATACCATCGCCCACCATCGCCACAACCAGCCCCTCGTCCTGAAGCTTGGCCACATTGGCAGCTTTGTCGCCGGGCAGTACTTCGGCCAGTACCCGATTAACGCCCACTTCGGCAGCAATGGCTTGAGCCGTGGCCTGGTTGTCGCCGGTCATCATCACTACTTCCAACTCCATTTGTTTCAGAGCGGCAATGGCTTCTTTGGAACCATCTTTGATGGTATCAGCAATGGCAATAACCCCGCTGGCCTGGCCGTCGACGGCCACCCACATGGCTGTTTTGGCCTCGTTCTGCAATGTTTCTAATGTCACCCCCAATCCGTTCAACGCTACGCGCTCGCGCTGCATCAGGCGGGTATTGCCGATCAACACCTTTTGTCCCTCTACAGTAGCAGCCACACCGTGGCCAGCAATAGCCTCAAAGTTGGCCGGTTCAGCCAGCCGCACACGCTGTTCTTGTGCAGCCCGGATAATCGCCTGTCCCAGCGGATGCTCAGAACCGCGTTCTACCGAGGCCGCCAGCCGTAACAACTGGCCAGAGCCGTCTGACCAGCCACTGCCGGCCACAATATCGGTCACGGCCGGTTCGCCCTTGGTAATGGTGCCGGTTTTATCCAGGACCACGGCCTGTATCTTGTGTGCTTGCTCCAGAGCGGCGCTGTTACGGAACAGAACACCTTGCGTTGCGCCCTTGCCCATCCCCACCACGATGGCCGTGGGTGTGGCCAGCCCTAACGCACAAGGACAGGCTATAACCAGTACTGCCACCAGCCGTATTAGGGCCGGATTGAAGCCAGCACCAGCGACCAACCAGGCCAAAAAGGACAGAACTGCGATGACTATCACCACCGGCACAAATACGGCCGAGATTTTGTCGGCCAAGGCCTGAATGGGTGCTTTGGAGCCTTGTGCTTCCTCAACCAGTCGAATGATCTGGGCCAAAGCCGTTTCGCGTCCGACTTTCGTGGCCTCAATTTTGAGCAGGCCCTGCTTGTTCAACGTTGCGCCGATGACTTCATCGCCCATGGTCTTGTCAACCGGCAGACTTTCACCAGTCAGCAGCGCCTCGTCCACGGCCGAATGACCGCTAAGGACTACGCCATCCACCGGGATTTTTTCACCGGGACGGACCAACACCATATCGCCAGTTTCAACCTGGTCAATGGGAATGTCGATTTCAGAGCCGTCACGTACCACGCGAGCGGTTTTGGCCTGCAAGCCCATCAACGCTTTGATGGCTTCGCTGGTTTTGCCCTTAGCCCGTACTTCCAGCAGCTTACCCACTTTTATCAAGGTGACAATTGCGGCAGCGGTTTCAAAAAAGACGTAGCCGGGCATTATCCCCAGCGTCGTAATGGCCGAATAGCCGTAGGCCACCGATGACCCCAGGGCGACCAGTACATCCATATTGGCCGATTTGTTGCGCAGGCTTTTGTAAGCGCCGGTATAAAAATCCCAGCCGGTGTAGAACTGCACCGGCGTGGCCAGCAGCCAGAAGAGGTAGTTCACCCAGTTGGCGTGCGCCCATTCACCCAGCAGACCAAAATCACGGGCCATGCTGAGCGCCAATAGGGGCACAGTAAATATGATACCTACGATCAGCTTGCGAGTTTGATCTTGAATGTCCCGCTCGCGGGCCAGTTTTTCAGCGTCAACCAGTTCTTCTTCTGAATCGGCGACAACCACTCCGTAGCCGGCTCGTTCCACAACAGCTACAATATCGGTCCGGCTGACAGCGCCGGGAATGTATTTAACGGTGGCTTTTTCGGTAGCAAAATTGACCCTGGCTTCAAGAATGCCGGGCACTTTTTTGTTGAGCGCCCGTTCCACAGTAGTGACGCAGTTGGCGCAGGTCATACCGGTGACAGCTAACTCCATGGTGGCTATCGGCACTTGATAACCGGATCGAGTAATCCGATCAATAAGTTGTTGCAGCGATGTCTCCTGGGGGTCATAGGTAACCGTCACTTTTTCGGTGCCAAAGTTGACCACGGCCTCGCTGACGCCGCCAGCTTTCTTAGCGCTGCGCTCAACGGTAGCCACGCAGTTGGCGCACGTCATGCCAATGACAGGCATGGTTATTTGTTGCATGATTAATTCTCCTCTGAAACCCTCTGGTTTCATCTGGTGCGTATGGCGAGGAAAGGAAGCAGATTGGGGCCCTGTAAGCGGCTCCTCGTACACGCTTTGCCAAGCTATTGGCCCAGCAAAGAGATTTGCGTTGTTTTCAACCATCCGGCTGATGCCATTGATATGTCCTTCGATACTCTTTAACCTGTTCTTTACTTCATCGGTCATTGAATTGCTGCTCCACTGCTCGCTGGGTGACCGTCACCGTGTACACCGCCACAGCCTAATTATCTACCAATTGGTAACCGGCAGATTGCCAGGCCGCCATGCCTCCGTCAACCTCTACCACGTTGGTGTAACCCAGTTCTACCAGGGTTTGGGCGGCCTGAGTGCTCATATTGCCACTGCGGCAGTAGAGTACAATGCGTGCATCCTTATCCGGCAGTTGATCCTGATAATTGGCAATCTCGTTGAAGGGGATCGACATGTCGGTCTGAGGAATATCGCCAGCATAAGGGATATGCACGTTGACCAAGGTATAGTTTTTCTCCGGCAGGGTTTCGGCCAGTTGTTCAATAGTGATGTCGGTAAAACCGTCGGTGTTTTTGGGCAGCGCGGCAAAGGGGTCGGTTTCAAGCGGCGCAGTCTCACTACCAATCAGCGCCGCCTGAACACCATAGGCTCCATTGCCGACCGAAATCGTGGCGACAACTTCACCTTGATCCAGATCAATAATTGATACGGAATTGTCGCCGTTGTTGCTGGCAAAGAGCCAGCGGCCATCCTTGCTCAAATCAATCTGCTCCGGCGTTTTGCCCACAGGAATTTTGCCAAGGACTCTTTCAGCAACAGGATCTACAAAAGCCACCGCATCTTCTTTGCTCAGGGCAACAAAGACGGTGCTGCCATCCGGGCTGACGCGCACCGCGTGAGCGCCCTGACCTACCGGGAAGGTGTGGATTTCTCCAGACGGCACGTTGATTGCGCTCAAGGTGCCATCACCCTTGTTGGTAACGTAGGCAATTTCGCCGTTTTCGCCGCCAACTGCTACCCCACGCGGTTTGGCACCCACGGCAAAGGTTTCGATGACAGCCTGAGTTTCCGTATCCACCACCGTCATGGTACTATCCCCGGAGGTGACCAGGTAAAGCAACTTGCCGTCAGGTGTTAGCTCACCATCGTGGGGTTCGGGCAAGTTGGGAATGGTAGCCGTCGCCTCCCAGATGGCGGTATCAATCACGCTGACGCTGTCGGCGTCGGTGTTAGTGACGTACACAGTCCAACCATCGGGCGAGGGTATTGGGTGTGTTGGCCCTTGTCCAACAGGTACTTGGGCCAGCACCTCCCCGGTAGCGGCATCAACTGCCCACAGGCTGTTACCTGCGGCATCTGCGTTCATCTCGAACCCCATGTTTGTATCGCCGCTCATATCCGGCGATTGATCCGTATCGCCGTCATCACCGTGATGTTCCCCTTGGCCTGAATCAGGGTGCATTTCCTCTTCATCTGCATGGGCGCCAGGCTCCCGATCATGTCCGCCCGTATTGATGACATATAGTGTTTGTCCATCTGGGCTAATATTCAAAATATGGGGATTGATACCTGCTGGCACGGTAGTGATTACTTGATTGGTCGCCAAGTCTATTGCGCTTAAGCTGTCGTCCATACCATTGGCTACCCAGGCCAGGCCTTGAACAGGGTTCTTCTGTGGAGCAGTTTGCTCCGCAGCCTCAACTTGAGGGGCTGTTTTGTCTTCTGCCTCTGCGGCGGCGGACTGTGCGGCTGTTTCAGCCGGTTTTTCAACCTGAGTCGGGACAGACCTCTGTGGCGGCTCAGCGGCCGGCGACTGTCCGCACGCGGCCACAAGCAAACTGATGATTACTAAGGCAGATATTACAAGCCAATAATTTTTATGATTCAAGGGAATACTCCTTCTACTTTTGCGGTTTATAACATAATCTTAATGCAAAGACCACATCAAAAACAGGGCGACTTGACGTGTTTTCATCCCCGCCAAATGACCTGTTCTGTAGATTATTGGGCATACGTTTTTAATTGGGCTGAGGTTAGATTAAGAAAAATAGCTTCGCAGCCAAAGGTTAAACAATGTTCAACAGGCACCATTACCTGGGTTGCCGGTGAGAGCGCTTCAATCACCAGGTGCGTTACCTTGCCGGAAATCGGATTGACCACCAACCGTTTTAAGATTCCTCCCGCCCGTCGCGGCAGCTAACCTTAAAACCAGCCTGAGTTTGGGTCATCTGTAATTTACTAACGGATGTCACAAATAGTCTCCTTTCAAAACCTTATTCTAACTCTATGGTTGTCAGTATATCGTCTCTGTCGGAGAGATAACAGCGTAAATTGGCGGGGTGAGTTATCCGCCAAATTGCCCATGGCATAAAAAAAGCGAATACCGGAGAGTTTTCTCCGGTATTCGCTCTCTCAGATTATGTATTGAGCGGCTAATTTTTCTGCACATTAGCGGCAAAACTTACCTCCACCACCGGCTGGTCGGGGTCGTTGGTTTCCAGCCAGATTACCCGCTTAACTGCCCCCTGAGTATCGTGAAAGTCCGGGTCGAAAATAGCGATCAGGTCGGCGCGAGTGCCCGGTGGGATGACGCTGCTCGACAGCAACCCCCGGGTGCAGCCACAAGAGGTGACGACGTTGTTGATGTTCAGCGGCTCTGAGCCGGTGTTTTGGATGTGAAACACCTGCGACACGTTACCCGGCCCCGGTGGAATTGTGCCAAAATCGTAATCGACGACCGGTAGCTCAACATTGGGCTGTGACTGCTCGGTGGGAACCTGCCGACCCGGCTGGGTGGGATCTGGCATGTTGCCCATGTCGTGCCAGCCTTCAATGGGATCAACTGGCTCGGCCAGCGGCAATAGTTCATCCAATTCCAGGGCACGGGCATCGGTGACGGCTTCTTGCCAGCCAGGTTGAAACAGACGGGTTTCATTTATTATAATGCCCAGGCTACCTATAATCAGCAGTACGCCACCCACCAAACCAATAATTTTTGTTGCGCTCAAGCCCCGCCGACGTTGTTTGCGAGCTTGTTTCATTCTTACTTTGCTTTTGCTACTCACTGCAATTCCTCCTGTGCGGCTGCGTCGGCCATGACTTCGACTTCGAGTTTCACTTCAACCTCTGGTTGATCAGAGTCATTGGTGCGTAAATATACGTAGCGTACAAACTTGCCGGTTGCGCCATTGTGAGCTTGTGGGTCAAAGGTCACATCCAAATCAACTGTCGCTCCCGGCGCAACTGTCTGGCCGCTGAGTTGAGCCGTAGTACAGCCGCACGATGTGGTCACGCTATCAATTTTTAGTGGGGCGCTGCCAGAGTTTGAAACTGTAAAGTTTGTCGTTACCGGCTCATCGGGGCCAATCCGTCCAAAATCATAACCCTGCGGCGAAACAGAAAACTGCGGTACACCACCAATTAGTCCGCAGCCGCCCAGCAGTATCGCCAGCAGCAGCGCTTCGATGATGACTACCGTCAGTTTCAGACAATGTTTCATAGGATGCCCCTTCATCTAAATTATCCACCACAAAATGATCACACCCAGGGCGACCATCACCAGTCCAAACCAGAGCCGCAGGCGCAAGGCGTGGCGACGTTCCCACTGGGCCAACTGTTTGGCCGTGGTCCGGTTCCCCACGGCTAGCAAAATACCAACCAGGGGCAGCACGAACAAAAAGTTGTACAGCGTCAGGTAGCCTAGCCCCCAGGCGTAAGTTGTTTTGGCTGCCAGCAGGGTGATGATGCTGACATACACCCCGCCTGAACAAGGAAACGTACACAGCCCTACAATGAAACCGATAGCAATGGTGGCCGGGATACTGGTCTTTTTCAGCAGGCTGTTGACCTTGCCGTGCGCTGAGGCTGGCATATGCAACTTTAGCGGGGTGTTGGGCCACAGCCATTCCTGAAGGTTGACCGCGCCCAGCCCAATCAGCAGCCATCCACCCAGCCGGGCTACAAAATGTGGATCGCTGGAGATGCGCACGGCCTGCATCAAGCCCAACCCAATCACGAAATAGACGATAAAAATCACGCCGATGTAAACTGCACCCAGCGTCAGCACCCGCCCTCGCGCCTGACGGAGGGTGAAGAGGAAGGCCAACAGCAGCAGAATGACTGCAAAGGCGCATGGATTGATACTATCTACCAGCGCGCTGACCACGACTGCTGGTAACATTGCCGCCAGGTTCGGGGTTGCCAGAGAGTCGACTGGCGTGATTTGTGGCGCAATTTCAAGCTGGCTCAAGGCCCTAGACAGTGGTGTGTCGATGGCAAAGGTCTGCGGTTCTCCGGCAAAAGCCCACAGTTTGTATTCCATCGGCTCGCCGTGCATTTGTGGTTGCCAGATCACCAACCCAGCCGGACGATCCGGCAGTTTGAGGACCGCTTCCAACAATCGCTGCGGCACATGTCCCATACTGACCAGTTTCGACTCGCCTAGCGGAACAAAGGCATACAGAGAGTCAGCTATATCGCGGGGTAGACCCGCTTGGTCCGACATCTCCAGTAGTTGGGCGCGACCACCGGGGCGAGTAAAATCGTGAACTTCGGCGGTTTCGGCTAGGTTCACAGTTGACAGGGCCGGCAGCAGGGTTTCTTCTAGGTAGGGCCAGCAGTCGGCGCAGCCGCCGCTAAAAAAGATGTGTGCTACGTCCTCGGCTGAGGCTAAAGCAAGCGACTCGGCGTGGACGGTATGGGTCAACCCCAAAAATGCTATCGACACCAGCAGGCCAAATACACCTAAAAAACGAAAACGACTCATTGGCGGCCAACCCCCATCCGTTGCGCAATCAGTTTCACAAACCAGATGAGGACCAATCCCATCAAAATGAGCGGGGTGATGATCTGGCTGACAAACGGATTGCCATCAAACAGCCACAGTACCCCTAACACCAGGGGCAGAATTCCAATGGCCCACCATTTCAAATAACGATCTGATTTGGCTGGAGAATTAGGTTGTAGAGATTGCTCCTCGTTTTGACCGCAGCTTTTCGGATGTGTTTGTACTTTTGTGGAACGGTTGCAGCAGTTTCCCATCATTTCCTCCCGTTCAAGACTCCATCAAACTCCAGTGAAAAACTCGCTCTGGGACATCCGCCACGCCTTTTAACACTACTTCGATGGAGGTGGTGGCGTAGTCCAGCACTTTGAAGCGCAAGGTACCACTGCGGTGATGACCACCCGGCCCGGCACCCTCCCAGCCGATGGCTGGATACTCGCGCCCCTGATCATCCCGTAACACGCTGATAGCCGCTGGATCAAAGGCCAGATCAACCGAGTGGGTGTTGAAGGCTATCTCAAAATCCAACGAGGCGCCGCCATCGGCCAGATTAAGCGGCGTCACCTCAACTGTCACCGCGTTCTCGCTACTTGCCTTCGTTTCGAAGTTGGGTATGGCCAAAGCCGGGTTATTTTCCGTCTCGGTAGCGGTCGTGGCCGAACCACAAGCTGCAATCACGGTTGATACCGCCAGTAAAAGGATAACAACAAACCATTGTTTCATAACAGAAAACTCCTTTGGAAAAAGGTTAAGAGTTTAGTGACAGGTGGCCGATGCCGGCTGGATGGCGAGCGAACATTCATCAATGTGCCGTTTAGCGCGAACAATCAGGATTGCCATCACGGCGATGCCAATCAGATTGGTAACCAGCCCAAATACCATAAATGAGATGCGATACTCGGCCAGAAAAGCCGCTCCCGCCGAAAGCCCTAGTAGGGGCAAAACATCGGTGACGTGATGGGCGCAGCAGGCCGCCATCGCCACGGTAGAGGTGCCGCCGCCAGCGCCGGCCAACGCGCCAGCGCCCCGGATAGTGGCCTGGATACCCCGGAGGTAGCCATACAGCCCCATCTGCACCCCGAAGCCAAGCATAATCGGACCCACAATCCAAGCATCTTCCAGAAGTAATTTAACCGCGTGCTCCCAACCCTCGGCCAGGCTGACCAGTCCCAAATAGAGGAGTATCAACCCTGTCATTCCTAAAAAGCCAAAGAGCAGCGGTTTGCGCCAGAGCGAACCCTGTTCGCTGGTGTCAGATTTTTCTAAAGGGACCGCCGGCGTATCTGCCACGCGGTAACCGACTTCCGTGATTGCAGCAGCCATGTACTCCGAGTCAGTGAGTGTGGGATCAAACATTACCGTGGCTTGCTTGGCCGGGAAATCTACGGTCACATCCTCAACGCCAGGCAGGGCACGCAGAGCCAACTCCACATTGGCAGCGCAGCCCAGGCAGGTCATTCCCCGGATGGGCAGAACCACAGATTGATCAATAGGGGTAGATGATATCATTATCAATAACACTCCTTGTACAAAATATCACAATCATTTTACCGATAGATATTCCAAAAAAATAGAGCTATCTAGCGCAGCGTTAACCCCGCTAAATGGCGGGGGTGCTTACTATCCAAAAAAATAGGGAACGGCTGCATCTGCAACCATTCCCCGATTTGTGGGAGAGTCAACCTTTATTCAGCGTAGCTGGTGGCTAACCGGCTACAGGGATAGGCTGAGTTAGGTTCAAAAGGATACTAAGAAGCGATATTTCTAGCATCTCATGCGCTTCTGGATCTTGCCCCTTGCGCGGCGCCTGCCCAACCAGGGTTAGCCAGGCTTTGTCTTCCCGACTGTAGACGGTAATTGTGTGATAATCAACCTTATCTTGATCGAAAACCAGCAGCACGGCATACCGGCAGGGGCATGGCTCCTGGCCGTGGTGAGGACACGCGCCGTCGCCGCCATCCTGCGACAGGCAGGCATTGAAGCTAACTTGCGCCTGCAAGCCACGCTGCTGTAACAGGGTAGTTAAATTTTGAATGATCTTATCAAATGGCTGATGAATGGTTAAAATATGATCCATCGCGCATCCTGCTTTCCAAAAACGCTCAACATTTGTTTTCAACTGCTATGATACCGGAAAGTTAGGTTGCGTGACAGCGCTGTTCGGCGCGATAAGATGTAGGCAATATGGCGGGGGGATTATGTGTCGTGCGGTACGGCCAGACGAATTTGCAGCGTGGTACCTTGGCCCGGCGCGGACTGAATTTGCAATTGCCCGCCGAAGAGCAGAGATCTCTCGTGCAGGCCCATCAACCCAAAATGTCCAGTCTCAGCCAGCGTTGCCGGGTTAACCGGTGGGGTAAAACCGCGTCCGTTATCTTGGATGCGCAGGACCAATTCATTGGCCTCAAAAATTACGGTAATGTTGATTTCGCTGGCTTGGGCGTGATGGATGACATTGCTCAGTCCTTCCTGTACCACCCTGTAGGCGGTCAGTTCCAGATCGGCGGGTAGACGGCGCAGTTGACCGTCAACTTTTAGTTGTACGGTCAGGGGTTGCTGCCGTTCTGTTTCCTGGGCTAACATTTCCAGGGCGGGAACAAAGCCCAGGTCTTCCAGGTAAAGGGGCCGCAGCGCCCGGCTAAAGCGGCGCACCTCCTGTTGGGTATCTTCGACCAATTGGCGTAGTTCTTTCAAGCGATGTTGGGCTTTGGCCGGGTCACGATGCAACTCGCGCTGTATCAAGTCGATACGGTGGCCCAAAGCAATCAGCGACTGTACCGTTTCATCATGTAATTCGCGGGCCAACCGCTTGCGTTCCTCCTCCTGAGCGTGGGTAATGGCGGCAATGTAATCA
This sequence comes from Anaerolineae bacterium, assembly GCA_020433805.1. Taxonomy (GTDB): domain Bacteria; phylum Chloroflexota; class Anaerolineae; order 4572-78; family J111; genus JAGRBY01. The sequence continues at coordinate 13,119 of JAGRBZ010000056.1, read as the reverse complement.
CGCATGCCAGATTGGTAGCGCCGGATCTGCTCGGCCATACCGGCTAGCGTACGGCGCAGGTCTTCAATTTCTTGCACGCCACCCACGAGCTGTTCGTTGACAGCAGAGAATTCACCCCAGGCCAGGCGCGTCGCCTGCTGGTCAAGTATTTGTAAGGGCCGAATAACATAATGCAGCCCAAATGTAACGGCCAATCCGGAAACCAGCGCCGCCACCACCACTGCCAGCGGCGCCAGCAGCGAAAAGCGCATTGTCGGTGCGATCAGGTCTTCCCACGGCTCCTGCACGATCAGACTCCAGCCCGTTTCCGGGACCGGTGCGTAACCTACGGCCAATTCCTGCCCATTCGGCTCCTGGTGGTAAGTCGCACCCGCCCGTCCGGTCAGCGCAGCCTTAACACCGGCATGGGCTTCTAAATTCTGTCCAATAAAGGTTGGATCAGGGTGATAGATAACCCGTCCTTGGCTATCAACCAGGTAGGCTACCGCCCGGCTTTTCGGCAGGGAGTCGCCATCGACCGGCGCGTAGCGCATCGGCAGGCGGTTCTGTGAGATAGCTTCATTTAGTCCCAATAGCTCTAACGAAACTATTCCGGCAGCCACAGTATTGGGGGGATGAATTTCGGTAATCAATACACTGAATTTTCCAGTGATTGGATCAAGGAAAGGATCAGAAAAGATCGTGCCTGAGCGAGTAGGCTCCGGCAGGTTGGGCGCACGTTTCTGCCATTTTGTGCCAGAGGGTTTAGCAATAACCGGAGTTTCAGTGTCGTTGAATAACGCGTAGCCGCCATCAAAAAAGTTATCGAGGGACTTGGTGGTTACTGTCGTTGGCGACTCGGCCACCAGTTGTAACAGGGTAGTGCGCTGGATAAACGCTTCGTTCAGGTGAGCCGCCGCTAACTGGGCCGATCGGGCATCTAATTCTTCGACCATAGCCCGCATAGCGCTTTGGTGACCGGTGATACCGATAATAGCCACTCCTACTAAAATCAGCGTAAGGGGCAGCACAGTCCACAATAATAACTGAACGCGCAAGCCGCGCAAGCTGCCCAAAAAGCGCAGTGCCAATTAGCCTACCACTTCGTCCAAAGTGAGCCAACCATGTTTTACGGCCAGCAGCACCGCCTCGGTACGAGTAGCCACGCCTAGTTTGCCAAAAATGTTGGCCAGATGACCTTGCACGGTCCGGTCACTAATGTCCAGCGTCAGGCCGATAGCTCGGTTGGTGTGACCTTTGGCCGCCAGCCGCAACACATCAAGCTCGCGCGGGGTCAACCCTTCCACAAGTTCTTCTGCCCCGGCGGGTTTGCCGCTGGTCAGTTGAGCCATGACTTTAGCCGTAATGGCCGGATCCATCGCCGAGCCGCCTTCGGCCACAACTCTTACGGCTCGAACCAATTCACTAGCCTGGGCGCTTTTTAGGACGTAGCCGCTGGCCCCGGCCTGTAGTAGAGCAAAAATGTAGGGATCATCGTCATAAGCGCTGATGACTAGGATACGTACATCAGGCATTTGCCTCTTGATTTTTCGAGCGGCTTCAATGCCGGTCATCTCCGGCATTTGGATATCCAGTAAAACTACTTCGGGATGATGCTCCAAGGTTAGACTCACAGCTTCGGCGCCGGTGGTCGCTTCGGCCATGACCACAATATCGCCCTCGTCTTCCAGCAGATCGCGGATACCTTTACGCACAATAGAATGGTCGTCGGCTAAAACGACCCGTATAGGTTGGTTGCCCAAAATAACTCTCCTTCCAAATGCAGATGGTGTTCAACTATAGTTTAGAGGTTGTCTGTGAAGATTCTGTAAAGTGCAGTTAAAGATTGCGTGAAGATTTAGCAAAGCGTTGCTCAGGATAAAAGCTAATTTAGCTTTCCAATTTTCGAGCCTAATAGTTTTTGACTATCAAACTCGGTAATAAATCCAAGGCTCATTACGGCTTTTGTAAATCAAAACTCATCAGGTAAGCTATTACATAGGATAGTTATTTGATTTCACGTCTCTTAATTTTGGGAATTCTGCATCACCTGGCTTTGAAATTCCACCTCCTCCGGCCCCCAGAAGGTTTTGATATAAGCCAGCACGGCCACCATTTCTGCTTCGGTCAGCAGATCTTTGTAGCCGGGCATCCCACTTGTCGGCGAAAATGCGCCGCCGCCCTCAGCGATGATCTCCAGCAGCAGGTCATCAGCGTGATGCCAGGTGTGGCCTTCGCCGTCGTGGGGTGGCGCGGGATAGATCCCGTTTTCATTTGGGATCTTCCAATTCGGTTGGCCTGCGCCGTCCACACCGTGACAGACGGCGCAGTTGGCGTTGTACATCTGCTCGCCCAAAGCAAGCTGTTCGGCAGAGATAGGTTGGGCGTTAACGGTAATCGCTTGCGCCGGGGTGGGCTGGTACAGGAAAATTGCCGCCCCACCGCCAATAAACAGCAGCCCGGTTAGGGCCAATAAAACAGGTAAAGAATTTTTCTTCTTTCGAGTCATAGAGCAACTCCGTTACAGGTCGGTTAATTTTTGTTCGATGAAAGCCTTGTTGACTGGGCCGGTGATGATTTCATTAATAATACCTTGCCGGTCAATAAAAATAGTGGTCGGCAAGCCGACTACGCCGTAAAGTTCCACCACTAAGCCCAATTCGTCCAGCAAGATGGGAAAGCTAATGCCGTACTCGGCTACAAAATCGGGTACCAAATCCGGGGTGTCGCCGGAGGTGTGGTTGATACCAATGACGGTCAGGTCATCACCGTACGCCTCGGCGACAGCTTGCAAATCGGGAAACTCTTCCCGGCAGGGTGGACACCATGTAGCCCAAAAGTTGAGTATCACCGGTTTACCCTTAAAATCGGCTAACGTGACGGGCTGCCCGGCCAGGTTGGCCAACTCAAAATTAGGTGCGGAGCGGCCGGGTAGCGCATCTTGTCGGATATAGGCCGTACCCCGTACCGTTTCACCGGTTGACAGGATTTGTCCCAGCAGCATCCAAAGACCGACGCCAATCAGTAGCAACGCCCCGGTCAGGGACAGTAACCGGTGGATGTGTACTCTATTTGTTGAAAGCTCTTTGTTGTTGGATCCATACTGGTTAGAGGTCAAGGCCAAGCCATCGCTTTCGTTAAGTTAAAGATTTTCCAGTAGCCAAGCCGGTACCAACCGGTTGGCGTAAGTATTCAAGATAGTCATTGTGCCGGTCAACAGCAGCACCCCAACAATAATGAGAAACGCCCCGCTGACCCGTTCGATCAGTTGCATATGGCGGTTGAGTAACCGCAGCCGGTTGGTGGCGGCAGTCAGCATCCAGGCCGCAACCAGGAATGGGATAGCCAGTCCCATCGAATAGATAAATAAATAGAACATCGACAGGGAAATATTTTGTCCCTGGATGGCCAGTGTTAAGATGGCGCCTAGCAGCGGCCCGATACAGGGTGTCCAGCCAGCAGCAAAGGTCATACCAATAATGAAACTGCGGATGTAGCCGGGGGACTGATCTTGCCCGTACTCCAACCGTTTCTGAACATTGAACATCGGAATGGTGATGACACCCATCGTATGTAGGCCAAAAACGACCAACAATAGACCACCTACCCAAATCAGATAGCCAGAAAACGCGCCTAGCAACCCACCCAAAAAACCGGCGGGCACGCCAAAAACCACTACAAAGATAAAGGTGAAGCCGCCAACAAACAGCAAGGCATGCAAAAATACAAGACGGCGCGGTGGGGGAATATCGCCCACAATGGTAGAGCCGCTCAGGTAACCCAGGTAAACCGGGATCAACGGTAACACACACGGCGAGATGAAAGACAACAGTCCGGCTAGAAAAGCGGCAAGAATTGTAATGTTCTCAAAACCCATTGGATATTCCTTGGCTCACAAAGTCTTACAATTAATAAGACAATTATAAGACGAGTACCAGGTTTGTCAAAACCTACTCAATCTTTACAGAATCTTCATAAAAGCTTCAATATAACTTCAAGAAGCGATGATAAACTGACACTAAAGTTAAGAATAATACTGTGCCTTAATTGTAAGGAGGTTAAACAATGATGGGTGGAAGTATGTTTGGTACAGGTTTTGGTTTATTCGGTCTGTTTGGGATGTTGTTTAACATCGCTATTTTGGTCGGTGTGGTGGTACTGACTATCTGGGCCGTGCAAAAGTTCACCGGTTCAAGTGGTGGCAGTGGGTCGAGCAATAATCACCATAACCAATCGCCTACAGCCCGCGATATTTTGAACCAGCGATATGCTCGCAGCGAATTGAATCGCGAGGAATACCAGCAAAAATTACACGATATTTCTGTTTAAACCTGGAGGTTAGGCAATGATGGGATTTGGCATAATTTGGATGCTACTGTTCTGGGGGGGGCTTATCTTGCTGGCTGTTTGGCTGATTGCGGCGCTTTTTCCCACTAGCCCGCAGCCTCCCACACACAACACGCCCAATTCACACGTTGGAGCGCGAGACATTCTGGATCAACGCTATGCTGGCGGAGAATTATCTCGCGAACAATATGACGAAATGCGCCAGACGATTGGACAGTAGTATTGAAATTCAAGAAGAAGAATCAACAAAGGAATCGTCACGAGTGTGTGACATTCACCACACACAATAAAAGTAGGAGATTGGGTGGGTACCCCATTCACCCGGTCTATCGGTCCTATTTATAGGAGACACCTTTGACCCGAACACATTCTCGCCGTGAATTTTTGCGCTACACCGGCAGCGCCGTAGTTTTGACCGCATTGAGTGGTCCATCGCTGAGCGCGTGTGGTTTAACCAACGCCACGCCGGCCGGCAATCTCGCCGCCCCGGCCACCGCAATATTATTCCCCCCATCAACGCTCACCAGGGTAACATCCGACAATTTGCCACTGAAGGAATTTGATCTGACCGCCGCCGTCACCCCGGTCGATTTGGGGACCGGTGAATTTCAGGCTTGGACTTACAACGGCCAATCCGTTGGCCCAGAAATCCGCGTGACTGAAGGCGATCGAGTGTGGATCACGCTCATCAACAGCTTACCCGATCCGACCACCGTTCACTGGCATGGTATCCCCGTACCCAATGCAATGGACGGCGTACCGGATATGACCCAACCGGCCGTACAGCCCGGCGAGTCGTTTGTGTATGAATTCGATGCTTTTCCGGCAGGCACATACTGGTATCATCCACATGTAGCCCACCAGCTTGATCGCGGGCTCATCGGCGCTTTTATCATCGAGCCGAAAAGTAACCCCGGCAATTACGAGAGCGAATACACGTTGCTGCTGGAAGATTGGGCCACGGTCGATGGTGATGGGCCAGCAGCAGTTAATCGAATGGTCAACCGCGATATGGCAGGCATGATGGGCGGTATGGGTGACATAATGGGCAATATGATGGGCGGCGCCGCAGCCGATGATCCCAACGCTCCGCTGGTCGAGCCGGTGTATGACGCCTACACCATCAACGGTCAGGTTGCCAAGATCGCTGAATCGCTTACCGCCAAAAAGGGCGACAAGCTCAAACTGCGCTTCATCAACGGCAGCAGCAGCACCATGTATGATGTGCGCTTGGCCGGCCACACGCTAACCATCACCCACACCGACGGTCGCCCGGTTAAACCGTTTACTGTTGACGTGCTGCGTATCGCTATGGGTGAACGGTACGACGTAGAGGTCACGGTCGATAATCCCGGCCGCTGGCGGCTGTACGCTCTAACGGACAGCACCGATGATTACGTAACCCTTGGCACCCTACAATATGCCGATGCCCTGGCTTCCAGTGACAGCGGCGACGCTGTCGCCGCAAAATATCCGCTGGAACAATCTTTCGCAGATGTCTGGTGTGCCGGAAGAAAACTATCCTGCTCCGGACTTGTCTGGTGATGTGGTCGTGTTTGATCAGGATCTCTCCGGCGGGCATGGTTCGCCTCTATGGGGCATCAATGGTCAGCCTTGGCCCGATAGCGATGACATTGCGGTAGCCCACGGGCAATTTGTCCAGTTCAACTACCGCAACAACAGTATGATGCCTCACCCAATGCATCTACACGGCCACTTTTTTGAGGTTGGAAAAACAGGTGTGCGTAAAGATACCGTCATTGTGCCTAGTCACGGGTTGGTCAACGTGCGTTTTGTGGCCAATAACCCTGGCGGCTGGATGCACCACTGCCACAATATCTACCATGCCGAAGCCGATATGATGAATGTAGTGCAGATAGGTTAAGAACCATTGTGATTTGTCATTCTACAAATCAATCCTTACAATAAGTAAGAGTGTGGAGGGTAAAATTGTCTAAACTGATCTGGTTTTTACCTATTCTTTTGCTGGCGCTGATTGGCTGTCAATCTCAGGTGGGCGAAACGGTTAATCCAGCCCGGTTGAAAGAAGTGGCGGATCGAGGCGCACAGGTCATGTCCTTTGACCTGGAGCGGACTACTCATATTTTTGAAAAGCAGGATAATGGTGGTTTATCTCAGATGATGGAGACACAGCCCAAATTGAACTGATCCGAGCGCAATTGGCCGAAGAAGCCCAGCGCTTCAGCCAGGTCGACTTCCACGATCCACAGATGATCCACGGTGAAGACATGGCCGGGCTGCACAAGTAAAAGTCCGGCTATCGGCAAATCAACTTGGGTACAGCGACATTGAAAATGGTGCCTAAATTCTTTACGTTGCCGATAATGCTGAGATGGTTACTGCCCTACATCGCTGGTTCGACGCGCAACTGTCGGATCACGGGGCCCACGCTCAGCCACAACGTCAATAATTCATAAAATGACTTAAGGAGAAAAACCATGTCCAAGAAGAAAAACCATAGAAGAACAAGAACCACACCCAAACAAGCTTCCCCCAGACGCCCGTGGTGGGTAGTATGGGCTGTGGCTACGGCGGCAGTGGTGCTATTGGTTGGTGGCTTAACTGTGCTACTTACTTCAAATGGCAGTGAGCCGGAAGATGGCACGCCTAAGATAGTTGTAGACCAACCAGTGATCGATGAAGGGTATAAGAAATTAGATGAAACCATTCGCACCTCATTTACCCTGCGCAATGAAGGGGATGCCACCCTGCGAATACTGGGTGAGCCGCAGGTTCAACTTATGGAGGGCTGTTGACCGCCCCGTGCAATCGTCGGTTCGACGGTCATCAAGCCTGGGCAAGAAACGGAACTCTACATGGATTACATGATGCACGCCGGGATGGACGGTCCGCATCGCTTTGATGTTAAGGTCCGTACCAACGATCCTGAGACACCGGAATTGGTGCTGGTCGCCAAATCAAATTGGGGGCCGTAATGGGATGAAAACACATTTGATTTTTTCCCTGGTACTGCTGTTATTGGCCATCGGCGTGGCTGCTTGTGGCAACGCGATCGCTTCACCTGAGTCACAGGTGGAACTAAAGTTAGCCCCTGAGTCAGAACTGCCGGAGTTTGTCAGCCAAGCTGCGCCGCAGGTTAAAGAAGCCTATCGTTTTGCCATTGCCAACCCTGAGGTCTTGAGCGCCTTTCCCTGTTACTGCGGCTGTAACGCAGTCGGCCATCAGAACAACTTGCAATGCTACATTAAAGAAGTTCAGACCGATGGTTCGATTGAGTTTGAAAATCACGCCTTTGGCTGAACAATCTGCGTTGATATCACGCGTGACGTGATGCGATTGATGCAAGAAGGCCAGGAGCTTAAAGAAATTCGGGCCTATATCGATGCCGAGTACAGCCAATATGGTCCCTCGACCGATACCGAGCCGATTCAGTGAGTTGTGACCCGGTTGAGAGTGAAACGGAAAAATGTTTGCACCAAAAAAGGATGGCAGGATGCCGTCCTTTTTTGTTTTAATGAAGTGTACCAGTAAGTAATTTCACCTATAGTTGGTACCGAGGTTTTACCGTAGTCGAAGTGGTCTCTTTTTTGTAAACTTTTTATAAACGGCATTGCACCAGCAGTGAGCGAATCTACCATGACCTATCTGGCTTTCAAAAACCTATTCCAACAAAAATTCCGGCTGGCCTTGAGTGTTAGCGGCGTGGCCCTGGCCATGATGCTAATTGTGCTGCTCAACGGTTTTTTGTCCGGCATCTACGTGCAAATCACAGCCTACCTCGACAACACTCCCGCCGACCTCATCATCGCCCAGGATGGGGTCACTAATCTACTCAGTGCCAGTTCGCTGCTACCGGCCAGCGCTGCGGACCAGGCTCGCGGCGTGCCCGGCGTTGAACAGGTCATTCCTATCATCTCCCAGTTTGTGGTTTTGGATATTCACGATGAAAAGGTAGTAGCCTACATGATCGGCTACGAGCGGGATGTCGGGGGCGGGCCATGGGCGCTTCGAGCCGGTCGTCCACCGACTGATGACGACGAGGTGGTGCTGGACTGGCTGATGGCCGAACGGCACGGCTTTGAGTTGGGCAGCACTATCGAAATTTTGGATAGGGATTTTACTGTCGTCGGCTTGAGTGACGGCACCAATTCCTGGATGACCAGTTTTTTCTTTATCGAGAAAAGAGCCGCTGAACGAGTGCTGTTGGCTCCCGATACGACCAGTTTCGTGTTGCTCAAGCTGGCCTCCCAGGCCGACCCGGCCGCCGTTGAAACCCGCCTACATCGCCGCCTGCGCGATGTCGAAATTCTGCCGGCGGCTGTGATGAAGCAGAACGACGTAAACCTGTTGGCCCAAATTTTTGCAGTGCCTTTGCAAATGATGGTGGCCATCGCCTTTGCCGTGGGAACAGCCATTTTGGGCATGATTATCTACACGGCCACTGTCGAGCGGGTACGCGAGTACGGGGTGTTAAAAGCGGTTGGAGCCAAAAACTGGCAGCTTTATTGGCTGGTTTCGCAGCAGGCATTGGTTACCGGACTGGCCGGCGTAATGCTCGGAATAGGCTCAGCCTGGCTGGTGGGCGGCTGGATCACCGCCACCTGGCCCAAGTTTCTCGTCATCATTCAACCGGAGACAACGCTGACCATAGGCACTGTCGGCTTGCTGATGGGGCTCCTGGCAGCCCTGCTGCCGGCGCGTTACGTGGGGCGGCTCGATCCGGCCCACGTGTTCAGGGGGTAAGGTGATGCTCTATCTGGCTTGGCGTAATTTGGTGCAAAGTAAAACCCAATTTCTGCTCGGGGTCGGCGGGGTGACCTTGGCTCTGCTATTGATGCTGGCCCTGGATGCCCTCCTGACCGGCTCCGAGGATGATCTGACGGCCTACATCATCCAGTCCGGGGCCGATGTCTTAGTGGCCCAAGATGGCGTCCAGAATATGCATATGGCCGCCTCGGCCATTACGTGGCGCGACTTGCGACTGGCCTCTCACGCGCGGGGTGTGATCAGTGCCAGCCCTATTCTTTACACCACCACGGTGGTCGAGACCGGACGTGGCGATGTTCTCTCTTACATTATCGGCTTCGATCCCACCGAGCGGCTCGGTGGGCCGCGCCGCTTGCTGACTGGTACGACTGAGTTACAGGAGAAAGAAGCACTGATTGATGTGGCCGTGGCTCGTAGCCAGGATTTAGGGTTGGGGGATACCATCGAGCTTTTTGGTGAAGAATTTGTCATTGTGGGGCTGACCCAAGGGCTGACCAACATCATCAATAGCGTCACCTTTATTCGGCTGGAGGATTTTGCCGACCTGCGGGGCGACAATGCGGTCAGCTACGCCTTACTCCAAGTCCAGTCTGGCGTTGATCCTAACGAGGTAGCCACCGCCATCAGCGCCCGTAACGATGATGTAACGGCCCTATCTCAAGCCGATTTCGCCCGCGAAGAACGGCAGATCATCAAAGATATGAGCGTAGAAGTCCTCAACCTGATGAACACTTCTGGCCTGCTGATTGGTCTGGCCGTAACGGGGTTGACTCTCTACACCAGCGTCCTCAGCAAGCGGCGTGAGTACGGCGTATTGAAGGCCATCGGGGCCAAAAACCGCCATCTATATGCCGTAGTGGTGGCTCAGACCATTTTGAGTATGGGATTGGGATTGGGCTTTGCCCTCACTCTGATCAGGGGGATGGGGGTAGCATTACCCTGGCTAGTGCCGGGGGTTAACCTGGCCCTGGTCTGGCCCAGCGTTCTGCGGGTGTTATTGGCCATGTTGTTGATTGGCATTATCTCGGCGCTGGTGCCGGCCTGGCAGGTGGCGCGGCTTGATCCGGCCCAGGTATTTAAAGGATAGTTATTAAGGACGATACCCATGCAACCGGTAATGCAAGTAGAACGGGTAACCCGTCGCTTTGGCAGTGGCGGGACTGAAGTGATGGCGATTAAAGATATTTCACTAACCGTGGATCAGGGGGAGGTCGTGCTGATCATGGGACCATCGGGTAGCGGCAAGACAACACTACTGTCAATGCTGGGCGGCCTGTTGAAACCCTCCAGCGGGCAAATCCGGCTTGGGTCCGTCGAAATGAGCGCTCTTGACGAACGGCGGCTGCCGGACATCCGGCTGCAACGCATCGGTTTTATCTTTCAGGATTTTAACCTGTTGTCGGCCCTGCCGGTGCTGGATAACGTGGCGCTTGTGGCCCAACTGGCCGGTCTGTCCCGAAAGGCGGCCCGGCGGCGGGCTGGCGACCTGCTAGAGCAGTTCGGCCTGGGCCACCGGCTAAGTTTCCTGCCGGAGAAATTGTCAGGCGGCGAAAAGCAGCGAGTGGCCATTGCTCGGGCGCTGGTCAACCAACCTGATGTAATTCTGGCCGATGAGCCAACGGCCAATCTCGACAGCCATCATGGCTTTGAGACGATGCGCTTGCTACGTCGGATTGCCAAAGAGGAGCAGCGTAGCGTCATCATCGTCAGCCATGACCAACGCATCAAAGAAATTGCCGACCGGGTGTTGTGGCTGGAAGATGGTGAGTTCAAAAACAGCGTCGAACTGGCCGTCGATCCCGTTTGCGGCATGTCGGTGGACCGGGAAACCGCACCGGCCTATGTGCAGTACAACGGCCAGGTCGTCTATTTTTGCGCTCAAGGGTGCAAGGATGAATTTTTAGCCACTCCAAAGAAATTTGAGCTTACTTTAAAGATGGAAGGTCTTAAAAATGACAATCATTAGTGATTTTACAAAGCATAACCTCAATGAGCAAGGGTTCGATAATCTTGATGATGCCGCTAAATCCCGCTATGCGTGGCCACTGCGGTTCGCACCCGGAGTAAGCATCATCTTGGTTGCTGTCGGGCTAGTCTGGCAATCACCCATCTACCTGGGAGTTCAGGGGCGGACAGGCAAATTAAGGAGGAGGAAGAGCAAAAACGAAAGCACGAGCATGATGAGCCGAAATTTGAGCGGACCAATTGGGAGCGTCCCAATTAGCCAGGGTCCAAGCCAAGCAGCGATCCGTCGCGCCGTGTAACCAGCAACCCAGGCGATGAAGACCCAAGGTAAAGAGACTTTGCTTGGCCACCCAAGGCCGGGTGCGACGCTGACCGGTGGCCGGTTGGGCTAACAGTTCAGCCGCCACTTGAGTACCAACTAACAGGACCAACCAGGACGCCAGGGCCATGCCGACCAACAAGCGTTCCAGATGGGCTAAATCCGTGACTTGACCCCGTTCCCACTGCCAGCCATAACTTTTGTAGTGGCGGAACATGGCCTCAATGGGATAGCGGCGGCGGTACAGGGCAATGACCTCCCAGCGGGGCGGCAGACTGGTAACTAAACACAAGGGTGAGCTATGGCGTTGGCCCCAAAAAGCCACGACACTGGCCCAGCGCCAGCCGCGTTTTTTGAAGACCTGGCCGTGGCGTTTAGTCCGACGGTTAGGCTGGCTGACCAAAGCGCCAATTTTGAACTCCCGACCCCGTTGGTCCCGAAAACGGGTCTGGTCTTGCACCCGGACCACATAATCCCAGCCATAAGGGACCAGTAGGTCGGTAAAGGCCGGGCTGCCAAAGGCTCGGTCAGCCAACCAAACCACCGACACCCCCACTGGCAGCAACCCGGCTACGATTTGTAACAAGGTCGCCACCCGCTCCCAGAAGCCGGCATCGGTCAAGGGTTGTTGGCCGGGCCAGATAGCCCACGCTAAGGGCAGTGCCCGGCCGCGATACCAGACCGACACCGTCAACATCACTACCCGCTCATCTTGGCTAGTCGGGTCGATGATCAAGATCAGGCGCTGGGGGCGACCCAGCTGTAACCGGTTCCGGGCCAGCGGATGCACACAACTGCTGGCTTGCAGGCTGGGGTCATTTTCGATCCGCCGCACCCGCCGTTCGATACTCTCTTCGGTGGCGGCGGTCAGACCTAATTGCTCCAGGGCTTTTGCTATCCGGGCCGGTGAGGCATTTTCGGCTTTGATGATGCCCAGTACTAACAGGGTTAGCCGTTCCAGACTGCTGGGTCTCACCCTCGGATCACTATGCTCAGTTAGGACCTGCTTTATTTGTTGGTATAATTCGTGCGACACGCTAACTCCTTGGGGTTATTTGGCGATTTCTCCGGAGTTATCGTGTCACTTCTTTCGTTTTTGTCCTAATTCCTGCCTTTCTTTTTTCACCTGTCCGCCCTTGAATACCTGGGAGTACTGGGCCTGATTGGTTTAAGTGGCATGGTGATTGATCTTATCTACAATTTCGGTGTGCGCCATCTATTTCATGCGCCGCCGCTGCCACCGACGCCAAAACCACGCCAGTTTTCTTACTTTATTTCCACGCTCGTTCTGTTCGGTTCAGCCTTGTCCTTTGACTACGGGTTACCGGTGTTGGGAATTGTCTTGGGAGGCTTAGTACAAGATTGCAGAAGTGCGTTCCGAGTTGATTCGAGTATATCTTCGATATCATACCGGTAGTTTTCTCTACTAAACCTGGAACTAATTTACGCAATCCTGTACTTAGTTTGCCTTGCCGGCGCAGTTCTGATGACAACGTATTGGTGTCTTGGCTCGTGGTTGTACAAGCTGATTTTCGGCAAGTGATAGTGGCCAGGTGATCGCTCCGGCTAAATCTGGATTACAGGGAGTCATAATACAAGCCACATAAGTCGTTACCCGGCGGTAAAAAGCTGTGGATAGTCATTGCCAGGGTGCTGGTCAACCAGCACGACCCGGTTTTGGCCAATGAGCCAACCGCCAATTCGGACAGGCATTTGGGTCAAATTTAGCTATACTCTTCGTCGATTTGACAGAATATTAT
>JAGRBZ010000567.1 GCA_020433805.1 Anaerolineae bacterium | reverse complement strand
CGCAAGTTGTGACCCTTCCAGACCTTTAGGGTTTTGACCATGATTTTGTCTAGAAATGGCGCTAAATATCCGTCTTCTGGTCGGGATAACGCATTTCGGAAACCCTAAAGGTCTTTTCACACAAGGTGACAACTTGCGTTACTTACCACCCTACCGCTCCCCATACGGTTTTGCCGGAACGGATTGCAAATACAACCACAAAGCGTTTAGTTCCTCATCGGTCATATGTTGAAAGGCCGGCCAGGGCATCTTGGCCGGATCGACGGCTGTGCCGTCGGGGCGTTGCCCCTGACGCATCACCAGCGCAAAGTCAGCTTCATCCCATTTGCCCAAACCGCTTTCCGGATCCGGCGTCAGGTTTTGGGGATTGGGCGGGTCGGGCGGCAGGCCGGGAATGGGGCCACCTGATAACCCTTCGCCGTGGCAGCCCATGCAGGTTTGGGCCAGGTAATGCCCGTACTCAACGGTTTCCCCTTTGGCTACCGCCACCGGGCGCGGCGCATCGTGATCGATCTGTTCAGCCGGAAGAACCGGAATCGCCTTACTCACTAACAAAACCCGCCCCAGAGGGCCAACCGTAATCGGGTCGGGCGTGTGATCGACCGCCGGCAGGCTTTTGAGATAGGCAACGATAGTGCCCAAATCATCATCGTTGATGGCGTTGTACTCAACAGAAGGCATGATCACCAGCGGCTTACCGTCAGGTCCAATACCGTGGCGAATGGCCCGCACCCAATCCATATCCGTATAGTTTTGGCCCACCCCGCCCTTACCGGGGGTGAGGTTTGAGGCTATAACGTGGCCAATAAGCGCATCGTCGACAACCATTTTACCGGCCCCATTTTCGCCGTGGCAGTCGATACAGCCGCGCGTGAGAAACTGGCGTCCGCCTTCGGTAATCGCGGCCTCACCCGTCGGTATGGTCAAGGCGGCCGGTTCAACCTGGTACGTTTTGTTTAACTGCATCGTGCTGACAACATAAACACCCAGTAGAGCCACTATTAGCAGGCCAACAACAATACCGACGATCCAACCTATCCATTTGAATATTTTCTTCACATCCATCTCCTTGAAGAGAACCTAGTTTTACTTGGCTATAGTTGTTGTGGTAGCTCTGCACCCAATCGTGGTAGCGTTAGAACCCAGGGTTTTCTTGAACATGAGACCCGCAAAGGCTTATATTTGGTGCTCAATTGGGCAACATGTTTACAATTTAGGCAAAACCCTGGGTTCTTTACCTCTCTCCACGGTTTAATGTTGCGCTACCGTTGTTGTACAATGCCATGAAATTAAGGAGTAACAGCATCCCGAGTAGCGCGGAACAAAGTGGAGCGCGTATCGAGGGGTGCGGCTACAACGACTCGAGGCCAACCCGCACCCCTCGATACGGTCTCGCTAACCCTTCGTCAAGCTCAGGATGCACTCGACCTACTCAGGATGCTATTCTAACTTAATGACATTGAGTTGCTTTATATAGAGCTTTGATGCTCCACATCACCCATTCTCCTTGCGCAATGCCGTAGAAATCGGTTTGATATTTTGGTTTAAGCGAAAGAAGTTGGTGGGGTCATAGGTGGTTTTTAAGGCCACCAACCGATCATAGTTGGTTCGATAGGCAGCACGGACAGCGTCTTCGTTTTCACCCCAGATAAAGTTCACATCCAGGCCCGAAGCGGCGAACGGCTGCATAGCCGCCCATGATGACTTTGCCCAATGCACCTGATCGGTGGCCGGTCCCTCATTCCAACCGGCCATATGAACGACAACGTAGTGCGGCTCTCGCAGAGCAAACGCCGTTGCCTCCGGGGCAATACGGGTGGCAGCACCATGCATGGGGTGAATGATAATGGCTGAAAACGGCGATGCCATCCGTTCGGCCCAAGGGATTAGGGTCTTGAGCGCCTTGTCGCTGAATTGATCAACCGCGTAAGCCGGTTCAAAGTAACGACGCCCTTCGGGAGCCCTCCAAGCGATCATTTCCAGAAAGTCAGCGTAGCCCACAGACTGCATACGGTCGATGTAGGGCGGCCCGAACCGGCGTATCGGCGCGAGTAAGCGTTCGCCTTCAGCCGGATTATCGCCAAAGTAGCCGACCATAACCATCACCACCGGCCCAACATCCGGCACTGTAGTCAGAAAAGCATAAGCGGTTACGTCATCGGGTGAACTATTACTGAAATCACGATAGAAATTCAGAACGCTCCCGGCATTGGTCAGCGGATGAATAACCATCCCGGCCAACACCGACGCCAGACGATGCAGTTGGTATTCGATGGCGGTCACAACTCCGAAATTGCCACCACCACCCCGCAGCCCCCAAAACAGGTCGGGATTTTCGGTGGCGCTGACTGTCAGCACATCGCCGGTCACAGTAACCAGTTCAAAGGCAAGCACATTGTCGATGGTCAGGCCGTATTTACTCGCTAACCAGCCGGTTCCACCACCCAGAGTTGCCCCACTCATACCGCTTCCGGGCCAAATGTCGGTGGTGGTCGCCAGCCCATAAACTTGCAGCGCCCGGCTCAACTCACCTACGGTCAAACCGGCCTCGGCCCGAGCGGTGCGCGTGACCGCATCAACGGTGATCCCTTTACAGAGTGACAGATCGATGACGAGACCGTTGTTGAGGGTAGCAAAGCCGTTGCCGTTGCCTCCCCCACCGCGCACCGCGACCGGCATGCGATAGTCACGGGCAAAGTTAACGGCCAGAACCACATCCTGAGTTGTGCGACAGCGCGCAATCAAAGCCGGATATTTGTTAATCCGCCCGTTTCGCACGCGACGGGCTTGCTCATAAGCGCTATCACCGGGGCGAATAAGCCGCCCGGCAAGTCTGGCTTCGAGCATCTCGACAGCCTGCATAAACGTCTGTTTTTTAGGTGCTACCGCTCCGATACCGGCCACAGTGCCTCCTCTAGCAATGGTAATGTGGATCAGGCCACAGCCGTGGCTTCGATCTCAACCATCAGTTCCGGGAAAGCTAATCGGCTAACACCTAAGAGCGTGGCCGTGGGCCGGCAACCGGCCTTATCCAAACGCGCGATCATACGGCTATGGTTGGCAATAAAGGCATCAACATCCGTCACGTAATAGTTCAAGCGCACCACATCCGACAGCTTGAAATCAGCCTCCTCTAAAACGATCTCGAGATTATCCAAGGCCATATTCACCTGGGCCGCCATATCGCCGGGATACATCGGCTGACCCTCAGCACTCATGGCCGTTTGTCCGGAGCACATCAGGCTGCGTCGCTCATCTTTAACGGCAATTGCCTGCACAAAACCTAATGCATCTTGCCACTGCCAGGGGTTAATAACACGTAGTTCCATTTTCGATCTCCTTACTGTATTTGAATTTGTTTTCCTTAGTGTATCCGTAAGCCATTCCAAACATATGCCTATGAAGAAGCAGAAGCGTCCCAATAGCGTACCAATTGCGTCCCACTTCAATCGAGCTTATAATGAAACGGTCTTTCCTTGGGTTTGTCCATCGTGAAGAAAAGAGGTTGTATGGCGCGGCTAACGCTCTACTTTCTCGGTGCTCCGCGCATCGAACTCGATGGTGCCGTCATTTCGCCCAGCCACCACAAAGCTACGGCGCTGCTGGCCTATTTGGCTGTAACCCGCCAGCCCCACACCCGTCAATCGCTCGCTACCTTTCTATGGCCCGATCACGATCCCGCCGCTGCCCGCGCCGGTGTGCGCCGCATGCTCTGGGTGCTCAACAAACATCTGGGATCAAACTGGTTAGAAACCCACCACGAAACCATACTGCTGCCGCCCCGGCCAGACCTATGGCTGGATGTTGAGCATTTCCGAGAGCTACTGGCCCAGCGCCGCCAACACGGCCACGCCCTCCATGAGGTTTGCCCGGCCTGTCGAGTACCGCTCATTGAGGCGATAGAGATGGTGCGCGGCGATTTTCTGGCCGGATTTACTCTGCCTGACAGCTCCAACTTCGACACCTGGCAAATGTTTGAAACAGAAAATCTGCGCCGCGAGCTGGCCGGCGCGTTAGAACTGCTGGTGCAACTGCTCAGCCAAAACGAACAAACCTACGACCAGGCCATCAGCTATGCCCGCCAACGGCTGGCGCTTGATCCTTTATATGAGCCGGCCCATCGTCAACTGATGCAGCTTTATACCTGGGTCGGCCAATCGGCTGCGGCGATTCAGCAGTACCAAACCTGCGTCCGAGAGCTTGAACAAGCGTTGGACGTTGCGCCTTCAGCCGAAACCACGGCCATGATGGAAGCGATCAAGGCTCATCGCTCGCCGCCGCCGGTTGAGTCCACAGCGCCGCCCCCCACACCAGCGCCCCGCAACAACCCCCTGCCTGCTGCGAGTACGCCCCACCTACCGCACAATCTGCCCGTTCAAGCCACCCCGTTTATTGGCCGCGAAAGCGCACTGAATGGTTTAGAGCAGCGATTGACCGACTCTGACGTGCGTCTGATCACCATTGTAGGGCCGGGCGGCATCGGCAAAACGCGGCTAGCCCTGGCTCTGGCTGAAAGGATTATGCAATCTGCTCAGCACTCGGCGCTTTTTGACGATGGCATTTACTTCATCTCGCTTACCCCTTTGCCCGCGGGGCAGGCGATTGTCCAGACCATTGCCGAAGCTCTGGCCTTTCCCCTCACCACGGCCGATGAACCGGCCGGTCAATTGACAAACTATTTGCGCTCCCGACGGATGCTCCTCATCCTCGACAATTTCGAACACGTTCTGACCGGCGCTGCGTTTGTTGCCGATCTCCTACACAACGCAGCCGGGGTGAAAG
>JAGRBZ010000566.1 GCA_020433805.1 Anaerolineae bacterium | reverse complement strand
GGCCTATTGAACGCGCTTTCTCGACCAAAAAACAAAAACTGGACCAGTCTTAGGTCATACTGAGAATTGCTGCAAAATTATAAGGCTGCTTGACAGAACTGACCAAAGAAACCATCACGGTTTTACAGCCCGGATGCATATAAAGCCAGGCTCCTGATGCAATTTCTCATACCCTTCCGGATCTTTATCTTTGTAACTCTGGGTCGGTAACGGCTCAAGTATATAATCGAGTACCAACCCCGCCTCAATAACGGGGTTCAGAATTTGATTGAGCGGACGCCGGAAAAATCGAATGACCGGCCACGGTTCACCAAATCCCTTCCAAGGCGTAGCCATTTCTTCTCTATCGAAATAGCTCACTTCATGGTTTCGTCGATATTTCAACCACAGATAATCTCCAAACGGATGCCCTATCGAAAATACAAGTATTCCTTTGCGCTTTAACACCCGCGCAAACTCAGCCAGCACGGGCGACCAATCTTCGATATAATCAAGCACCAACGGACAAATAACCCAATCAAAGCTTTCATCAGCCGCAAAATCAAGCGGCTCGTGCAGATCGTGGCGAAGCACGGTAGCCCGATTGCCCACTTTTTCCTGCGTAATCTCCACCATGCGCGGGGTTACATCAAACGCAGTCACCTGCGCCCCTTGTTCAAGCAGCCACTGCGTAAAAAATCCCGGCCCGCAACCGGCATCCAATACCGCCGCTCCGGCCATATTATCCAACAAGCTAATAACCGCCGGGAAATTATAATCGGCATTATGCGGTTTCGTCTCTGCCATCTCAGCGTAGCGATCCGCAAATTGATTGTAGTTTTGCTCACCTAGACTTTTTTCTGTGGTCATATGTTCTTTAAATTTGGTTCTTTATGTCCCACAATTTACCATCCTTAACGCCTTCCGCATAAGCCGTTGCGGGTTAGCAAGGTTAGACATACTTAAAGCCTTTGCTAGCAAAGTGTGATTGTGAATCGAGGCGATAGCAAATCGGCTTGATGCGGTTGTTAGCCCGCGTTTGGTGGAATTAATCTATAAATCACCGATGTAATTTCTGTAGCTATAGTCAGAACAGGAGGCATAATATCAGCTATATTTCTTGCAGCTTGTTTCAGACCTTCTGCGGTAATCTTTATCATAGCCTTATTCGGCTTATCCTTTGTTGCTGTTTCAATTAAGGTTTGGGCCGTTTCGGCAACTGCTTCAGCTTCCTCAGCTTTTTCAGATGGTACACTTTGGAGAGCTTTATTAAGCTCTTGAATAAGAGATTTAAGTTGGTCTTTTTCGGGCTGATCAATATGAGAGGTCGAGTCAATCACTTGGTTTACATTATTTAGAGTTGAGTTGACATTAAGAATTGCTCCCTGAAAGTTGCCTGGAAGATTAATTACGGTGTGAGATGTATTCTGCCCTTCCGAAGTTATGCGTCGGTTGTGTTGTGGATCGGTTTCACAATAAACCTTAACTTTTACTACTTTGTCTTCAATAACTTGAGAGTCAATGTCTATCACCCAAAAAGTTTGATTGGAAGCAACCCCTTTAAGTCTATCACCTATCTCAATATTTTCTTGGGGATAAAATGCAATGTAAGACTCTTTACTATTCTTTACACCTTTAGCTTCACTTATTAATCCATCTTTTCGGTATATTTCAAACGTTTCTCCTGTTATTTGTATAGAGTGATCAAATGCCTGTCTCATCGAGTTGTATAGTCTCATTGAGTAAAAATCCTTTTGGTCAGTAAAGTAGATAACAGTTGCTCATTATCTATTTGAATGCCAATGTTAGCCCGACCTTTGATTATTAGGAAAAGCTTTAATTAGAAAGCACTTCGTTTGTGGCAGGTAAATATCTCATTATGAAATCTACCACAATTATCAAGTAATTCAGTGTATTATCTTCTAAGACTTCTTCGAGATCGTGGTCTCTGCCTGATTTGCGCAAAAAAATAGTATCCACTAATGGATCATCGTTCTCATCGTCTATCTCAACTTTCGAAAATAATCGAACAAACCGACGTGTAAGTCCGTGGTGTAGCGGAATCCGTACATTCTTATAAACACTGTAGATTTTCTCTCTATCTTGTTCCTTAATTATATTGTCTTTAGCCAACTCCGAAATTATCTTATTGAAATAAAACCGTGGATGACCATCTTCAATATCCTTTTCAATTTTACCAAGCTTCCGATAATCCGAAGATGTTAGACCTTCAGGGAATTCTTTTTTGTATATTTCAATGATGAGTAAATCACGTACAAATAGTTCAAGTAATGCGGTAGCAACCTGAAGTGCAGCCAAAAGTAGACCGGCTTCAAGACATTTGATAACCTCTTTTGTGTAATATGGTCCTGCGCCCGTCTGAAATCGAAGGGATTGAAATTGCCTCTGTATTTCTCGAATTTTGATTATTTTTTCATTTTCAAACTGCTGTTCAATCGGGCGAATTTTTGGAAAGTTTGCCATAGTATCCTGAAACCCATTTTGATATTAACGAAAAAAGAAGATCTATCTTTTCAACCATCATTCTTGGCAAATTGATTTTGTCGGCCTAACGCCGCCATTGTGCTGCCGTTAGTGTGACCCAATCAAAACCAAGTCTTGCGCATTCAACGCGGCTTGGGCGGTCAGCACAAATGGCATTGTTAGGCCGTAAAACAAAGCAAAATATGCTCTGTAATTACTAAAATATCTCAGTACTGACTCTACCATTATCAAAATCAAATATCTCACCCAAATCTTGTCTTTTTTCAATCAAAATATCAGTTAGCCTTGATAAACTATTTGCAGTAGCATAACTTGCTTGGAGTACAGACTCCAACAATTCATCAATTGCATATTCAGGGTCACTACCTCCACCAAAAGTTATTAGATTTCCGTTTACTCGACTTTGCCTGTTATACTGAATCCCTAAACCTTCAATTATGGGTGGTTTTTCGTGAACCCAAATGTTTCGATATTTGAGCGATTTTCGCCAGTGTTCATTCCTGTGGAGTTCCAAAATAACCTGAGTAATTTCATCACCGGGATATTCATCCCTCATAAATAATCCGACTTTGCCAGCATTACTAGAGATTTTTTTATCGCTTAACTCTTGTTTGACTTCGGGGCGTTCCAAGTAATCTATGATGACCGACTCGATTCCCAAAAAAGAAATAATGAACGCAGCTATATCCTCACCTATTGCATACAAAAATAATGTTGCATAGTCTACGTAAAATTTGCTAAGAAAAACAGATGTCATTTCACGAGGAGCGTTTGGCGAATCTTCTCTGTACCAAATAAGACAAGCATAGGCTTCGTGCAAAGCTAGTCTTGTTGCTGCAAACCGATGACCTGCGTCGCTTAAGCAAACTATAGCTACTCCTATATTTTCTTCATTGATTAAATCATTGATGTCAACACCAGGCCCTTGAAAAGTGGCTAAATGTAGTCTGCGATCAAGTACCGGCAATTTATCATTAATTTCTTCGAGCCTTTCTTCAGATAATTGCCCTCTCACGATTATCTCCTTTTTGTTCAATTAGGCCGTTTATATTTTTTGACTTCTTCATCCATCTATTTTCGCAATGTCAATTTAACTACATGTACAGACAACCCGGCAACGACAACCAAATCAGGTATAGTTACCAATTGATTTAAATGCAATTTGTCAGTGGTTTTTACTTCGATGCAATAAGCATTTTGTTTTTCTATCACGAAAAGGTCAGGCCAACCCCGATAGCTATATGCAAGTGGATTTGAAAAATACATTCGCAGTAACTTCTTAACTCTATCTACCCCCAGTGACCGAAAAATCTTGTCAAAAAGTGTGAGTATTTGTTGCGGAGTATCATTTGTAAATATGGTCCCCAAGAATGGTTTACAAACGGGAAAATTTCCAATGCAATGATTCTCATTAAGGCTATTTAGATACTTTTCCAAATCCTTCTTAACAAAGAAAAATATCTCAGGGTCATATGTTAAGTCTAAAGTATAAACGTGTTTACCTAACTTCTCTGCCACTTCGAGTAGTGCATTTCCCATTACGTAATCAATAAACAGACAAAAGGTGTTTTCCACAAAATAAGATTGACTCCCCTGCTGTTCTAGCATAGATTGCACTGTATTTTCAGGATTTTCTAGCGTTGAAACATTCCATTCAAAAAGCGGCAGATTTAACAATTGACATTGTCTTTTCAAGGAAAGTTGAGACAAAGCCAATACCCGGCCATGTTCAGATAACTCTCCATTCTCATTTGCTAGCCTACGCCAATTTAATGCTTTAAAAGTTCGACTATTTGGTTTTTTTTCCTTTTTTACAAGAAGATTTCTCAGCGTGCTCCGCATTCCTGATGTTAGTTTTCCGTTACCATACTTCATTTCTCTGTATTTATCGGATTTCCAGTTTACACGCAAAAGATCTCTGGTAATATTATATTCTTGATGTGTCTCTTTCCAGGTTTGATAGTTCTCCCAAAACCGTTGTTCACCAAAAGACACCATATACACACCCCATTTTGAACTTCTGAATAACGGCCTAACGCCTTATTGACCGAACATTTATTCGGCTAACACCGGAAAGAGAGTCCTTTGCGAACCTTTTTTCGTCTAATCCCGCTAATTTACATCCTTTGCGGACTCAAGTTCGCTTTTTTATGCAATATCTGGTGTTATATGAACTTAAGTTCGCCTAATACAACTTGAAGCCTTGTCTGTATACCGCAGCTTCTGCTAAATGATACCGGGTTAATAAATCGGTTGACGAAGAGTCCGCAATATAATGGTGATAAAATTAATCTGCGTGAAGTTTT
>JAGRBZ010000565.1 GCA_020433805.1 Anaerolineae bacterium | reverse complement strand
AAATAATCGGGTAACTGAGCGGCCCCCCTAACCCCCCAAAGGGGGGAATTCTACGTCTTTCTCCCCCCTTTGGGGGGCCGGGGGGGCTTAACTTAATGCCATTGCCCGCTGGGGGGTTAGGGGGGCTAAAAATGCCACCACTTATAGCATCAAGTCGGCATACAAAGATTGCCCGATTAATCATTTAAAGTTCATAAGTCTCCTGTCTCTAATCTCCAGTCTCTAATCTCCAGTCTCCAGTCTCTGATCTCTAATCTCCTTCCTCCTGTTGCGCCAAAAAATCTCGATCAGACTGGCTTAACTCTAACGAGGCCAGCAGATCGGGCCGGCGCTTCAGGGTGCGGAGCAGCGACTGCTGCCGCCGCCACACTTCTAACCGGGCGTGGTGGCCCGACAGCAAGATGTCCGGTATACCGTGACCGCGATACTCCGCCGGACGGGTATAATGGGGATGCTCTAACAGCCCCGCCGAGTGCGAGTCTTTGGCCGTGGCAGCCGCATCACCCAAAACGCCGGGCACGAGCCGGGTTACGGCATCGACCACAATCATCGCCGCCAACTCGCCGCCGGAGAGAACGTAGTCGCCAATGGACAGCTCATCGGTTGCCAGATAGTGACGCACGCGCTCGTCGATGCCCTCATAGCGGCCACAAATCAGCAGCAACCGATCAACCGTAGCCAGCGACCGGGCCACCGGCTGCTTGAGCAGACGCCCTTGTGGTGTCAATAAAATAATAGGCGGATACCCGCCCTGTGCGTACAGCGTCGCGTAGCCTTCATCGGGCACGGTGAGGCCCAAAATCGCCTCGACGGCGTTGAAGATCGGCTCCGGCTTCATAATCATCCCACCGCCGCCGCCATAGGGCGTATCGTCGGTGACGCGATGCTTACCGGGGGCGTAATCGCGAATGTTGTGCAGGGCGATCTCTACAAAACCGCCCTCTTGAGCACGCTTGATGATGCTGGCCTCAAACGGGCCGTCGAACATCTCCGGAAATAGGGTTAAAATATCAAAACGAATCATGGTCGTCGTTGTTGTTTGGTGCTAATCGTTATCCTCTATCTGCAACTCGATGCGCGACGTACCGATAAAGACGTTCGCTGACGGCTCGCGCAGCCCTACAATAATGACTTCTTCCGACTCCCCCTGGCTATCATCAATAATTGAAAGCTCGATATACGCTTCCCGTTCTCCGCGTTCAAATTCGAGCGTGCCGGGGGTAAAATTGTAATCCTGCCCCTGTTCGGCGGTACTGTTGATGATATGATAATTCACCTGAACGATACGATCAGCCGGTTGATCAAGGCTGACTTCAATAAGCACGCGCCCGTTATTTTCGTTAACGCGATAGCGCGGTGGTGAACTCAGAAAAATGCGGGTTAAGAAAGGCTGGCTCTCGCTAAAGCCGACCTGAATGTTGGCCGAGTCCGGCACCGGCGTGGTCTCCGGAGTTACCGTTGGCGGTTGATCCGGGCTATCGTCAAAGGCGTCGGGCGTCCCGTCTAGATCAGTATCCCGATTTTCCGGATCCCACACATTGACCACCTCGACATCATCGCGCACGCCATCGAAATCGGTGTCGGGCCGCAGCGGGCTGGTGTTCAGTTCGTTCAACTCAGCGCCGTCCGGGAGGGTGTCACCATCGGTGTCGTAGTTGGTGGGGTCGGTATTGGCCTCCAACTCCTCGCGATTGGTTAATCCGTCCCGGTCGCTGTCTTCATCCATCCAGGTGGCCGTGGCCATAATCGCGGTAGCCGTTGCCGCCATCTCGCGTGTAGCTCGGCTGGCGCTGGCCTCCGACGCCGCCGTCGAGGTCCCTTCGATAATGCCCGCTTGTACGCCAAGAAGGCCGGGAATTTGCAAATAGAGCACCAGCACGGCGCAGCTACACAACAACAGTGCCAACAGGCTTATCAAAGCCCAACGCACCGGCAGTTGCCCGTTACTGGTAATTTGTCCGCTCTGGGTCGCCGTTTGCTGGTTGGTTGACGATACCACTATCGTAAAGGTGCGGGTTTGGCTATCGCCGACCAGATAGCGCCGCCGGGGCGCAACCTTGAAATCGACCGTGCCTTTCTCGCCCACATCCAACTTAAGCTGCTCACGCGTCGGCTGAAACTTAAGCCGATTATCCTCTTTGGGCTGAAGGGTAAAGTTTTCGACGGTATTGCCCAGGTTTTCAACCGTCACCTGGGTGGTCTGTTCGCCCGATAGCTCTTGCGGCCACATTGTAGCCTCAAATTGATAAAAAGGCGCAAGGGTCAACACCGTTTTAATCTCTTCAACCTGAGCCGGATCGTGCTGATTGACGGCCTGAATAGTCAACGCCCGCCGTCCCGCCCGGCTGTGGGGCGACCAGGGCGGCTGAATGTCGATTTCAACCTCTTTCCGCTCCTGGGGCGACAGCACAGCGGTCGATGGCGAAACCGTAACCCACTCAGCCGGAATGCCGTCGACGCGAATGTGTCGGGCATCATCCTGCGTCCCGTTATTGTACAGCAAAATGCGATAAATGGCGCTCTCGCCGGCCTTAACCGTCTGGGGCCGGCCATCGAGCGAAACCATCAGATCGGTCATCGGCAAGGCCGGACGCTGAACCTTGGCCTGTTTATCGGGCAGCGTTAGCCCATCAATACACTCGGCCAGGTCTTGAGCCATACCCTTGAGGCTCAAATAACGCTCGGCGGGATCTTTCGCCAGCGCTCTCAGCAGCACTTGCTCGACCGCCTCAGGCAAGTTGGGGTTAAGCGAACGCGGCGCAGGCGGCTGCATTTCAACGTGCATATTGAGGGCATCTTCCAGATTAGGCGGCCAGAAGGGTGGTTGACCGCACAAAATATCGTATAGCAGCACCCCCATCGTGTACACATCGCTGCGCAGGTCGGTACGATGCCCCAGCAGCAGCTCCGGCGAAACCTGGTAGATCAGGCGACGCACCGAGACATTGCCCGATTTGATCACCTCCTGGTTTGGTCTTAAAAAGCCCAGGTTAATAAAGACCGGATGCCACGTGCTGCCGTTATCCATTTTGTCGGGCTTGAGCATAATGTTTTTGGGTTTAGTGCCCGGATGCAGTACCCCGTGCTGGTGCAGATAATCGACCGTCAGGCACAATTGGCGGCCCAGTTTCAGCAGTTGATTAAGCGGCACATGCTTGAACGACTGGCGGGCCTTGTCCAGGTCGTAGCCGGGGATATACTCCATAATGATGTACAGCATCTGGCCGACCTGGCCGTAATCGTAAATTTTGACGATGGACGGATGGTCAAGCTTGATGGCGGTGCGCACTTCCTGCTGCACCCGCTCGACCAGCGCCGGCTCATCGACGCGATTAAGGTCGATGACTTTGATGGCGACGTCGATCCCCAATTTGTTATCATAGGCCTTGAAGATCGCGCCTAGCCCACTGCGATCCAGCACATCATCCAGACGATAGCGGCTGGCCAGCTCTTCATTAAGCAGCAGATTATTCTTTGTGTCCATAATCTCGCTGTTGGTTCGCACCGAGCGCGGTGAGCGGGTGGGGGTTGTTTGGGTCGTCATCGGTGCCGACGAACGTTTGCGCTGCGTACGCTGCACAAAGGTTTGGTACGCATCCGGCTTGTCCGCCTCGATAACATCAAGCAGCTTTTTAAGTTGCCCGTTGGCTGCCACACTTTCAACCAGATGCTGTATTTTCTGATCGCGGCTCATCTCCGAAGTAAAACCGGCGGCCTCATCAGGAAAATGTTCTGTCGCAAAGTTCTCAAACGCCTGCCCGCTAAAAACAAAGGCCAGGAGCTGGTGTATCATCTGTTTCTTTTTGTTGTTATAGGTAACACCCTCTGCCATCATTGCTCCTAAAAATATACGGCGGGTAATACGGCTGCACAGCTTCGCTAAAGTAAAGGCTCTACAGACTGCCCGATGGACTATTTTCCACCTACAGTTAAGATTTATCGATGTTTTAACTTGAGTTCGATAATAAAAGTTGCAACTGTCATTTCGTAGCCGGAGGTGGAGAAATCCCTCAGACATTTCAAGACACACGGCATTCGCAGGGAAAAATGAACGTTGTGCTTCAAATTTTCCCAACCGAACACCTTTTCAGGCATATTGTCACAGGGATTTCTCCGCTGCGCTGCGAAATGACTATGAGTTACGCAGTTGAAAGAAACCAGACCCTAAAGGTTTCCGAAGTTACGTTTCAATCAAAATTTAGAGGCAATCAAGCTTGTATTTTGTCCTGAAGACGGACTTATAAAACCTTTAGGGTCTCGAACTGCGTAACTCGTAAGGACATGAGACACATCACTTTCCGAACTTAGCTTCTTAGGCTATAGGATCGCATTCGTGATCGTATGCCGGTTCGCCACGGGACATCGCATCGACTGCGCGATCATATGTCCGTTCGCGTTTGACCGTACGATCGACTGCGCGATCATATGTCCGTTTGCGTTTGACTATATGATCGACTGCGCGATCATATGTCCGTTTGCGTTTGACTGTATGATCGACTGCGCGATCATATGCCCGTTCGCGTTTGACTGTATGATCGACTGCGCGATCATATGCCCGTTTGCGTTTGACCGTACGATCGACCACGCGATCATAATGCCTAAAGTCTCAGACTATACCCTCAGGCAAATCGTAATAACACTGTTCTGGGTACTTCGATGCCGAAAGCAAAGAATTTCTTGCAGCTTCGGGTCAGCAACACGATTGGTGAAGACTCCTCGAAAATTGGATCTACGTTAGTGTCTCTAAGTTTTCGCCATAATTTGAGCCTTTGTTTATTGCGTAGTGCGTAATGCGTATTGAGCGCTTT
>JAGRBZ010000564.1 GCA_020433805.1 Anaerolineae bacterium | reverse complement strand
TGGCGTTTTACTACGGCTGATGCCCGTATCAAGTTGCATCACCTTTACCCGTCATTTGACCTTTGTTGAACTACTAGGACAGTTTTGTAATAAGGATTAATTTTTGCATAAAATGCGATAAACTTTTCTATGCTTTCCACTCGCGATATTGGTTGCGCAATTCTAAAATACGCGGTACATAGACTTGTGTTTCGCTGTATGGAGGTAGTCCTTGCCAGTGATCGACGGCTCCAGGGCCAGCATTGTAAGCAGCTAACGCTAGCACCTCACTACCTTGATAGCGATCAAGCATGTTACGCAAATAGCGGGCTCCACCGTCGATATTTTGAGCTGGGTCAAAAGAGTCATCAACCCCTAACTGCTGAGCAGTACCGTCCATGAGTTGCATCAAGCCTTTTGCACCAGCGCTAGAAACAGCGGTAGCTGAATAATTGGATTCAGCATGCACTACAGCTTTGAGCAATGAAAAATCTAAATTGTAGCGGTGTGCAGCAACGGTAATGAGATCGTCAAACGCCGACTCTTTAGGCTTGAATGAACCATGAGCAGCAGTAAGATTAAAGCGAGGCGAGTTACTTGTTATCAATTCCTTCAAATCGTTAAATGTCGATTGATACAATTTTCTCTGTAGCTGTGTAATAATGGGTTCTAACATAGTCTATCTTTCTCGTCCGTATCTTGTAATGACAAGCTCATCAATAGTGCGAGTTTCACGCCGATGCATGACTTGCGATTGGTTTGTCTGATAACGATCACGTAGGTTTTCCAACGTTTTCTGATCTTGCATAGTTTCAGCCAACTCTTGACGCTTAGACTCCAACTGAAGCTGAACCTCTTCCACAAGAGTTACTTGCTGGATTATTTTTGTACGAATTGACTTAATATACTGCTGTTGTCGCTGAATAGCTCCACAATCTAACGCATCATTTTGTTGGAGTTGTTGTAAAACAACCATCTCTTGGTTCTTAACCTGTTGTAGATTCTGTAAAGTATCAACACGATTCTTGTGAGCCACCTTTAAATGACCAAATTCAGCTTCCAATGTATCCACAGCATTAGATTTGAACTTTAAGATTGATTGAAGCGGAAATCCTTTTTTACTAAACACTAGTTATATTGCTCCTTAGTGATTTCTACGTTGATAATTTTTTGCAAGCGGCTCAACGTATCTGAATAGACGGTAGGATCATACGCATCTTGGCGTAAAAAATTAAGAATAGCAGGCATTAAGGTAATAGCACGATCGATTTCAGGATTTGATCCTTCGATATAAGCACCGATATTAATTAAATCTCTGGCGTTAATATAGGCAGCTAGTAAATCGCGCAGTTCACCAGCAGCTTCTCGATGGTTTGTTTCTGTTATAGCCGACATAACACGGCTAACACTCTCCAATACATTGATGGCAGGATAATGATTTTGAGCCGCCAGATCCCGAGACAAAACAATATGTCCATCGAGGATAGATCGAACAGTATCGGTAATAGGTTCAGTCATATCATCAGACTCAACTAGCACTGTGTAAAAACCAGTAATGGTCCCGTGCTGATTAGTACCAGTTCGCTCTAGCAATTTTGGTAGAAGAGCAAATACCGAAGGCGTATACCCTTTCATAGCTGGTGGCTCACCGATGGCCAATCCTATCTCTCGCTGCGCCATAGCAAAACGTGTTACCGAGTCCATTAAAAAAGTTACATCTTGACCCTGATCGCGAAAATACTCAGCAATAGCGGTGGCTACCCATGCTCCCTTTAGCCGAACTAAAGCCGGTTTATCACTAGTTGAAACTATTACCACTGAATGAGCCAAACCCTCCTCACCTAAGTCACGTTCAATAAATTCTTGTACTTCGCGCCCGCGCTCGCCAATAAGAGCGATAACGCTAATATCAGCGAGAGCATGGCGAGCGATCATTCCCATAGTAGTGCTTTTACCTACACCACTCCCAGCAAAAATACCTACGCGTTGACCTTTACCCACAGTTAAAAGACTATCAATAGCTCGAACACCAGTTTCTAGTGGTTGAGTAATCTTAATACGCCCTAGTGGGGGTGGAGCCGAGGCAGCCACGGGATAGGTAGTTTGAGGATAAATAGGGCCTTTGCCATCAATGGGACGGCCCAGGCCATCTAGCACCCGCCCCAATAAAGCTCGACCAACAGGCACCTGAAACATAGAGCCACTGGCTCGCACCATACTACCAGGGCCGATACCGTGCATTTCATCTAGTGGCATTAGCAGAGTACGCGAGTCACGAAAGCCCATTACCTCAGCTGGAATTTGTTTTCGGTTAGTGCGACGTGTTTTAGCTTCTTCTGAGATAATGTAGCAGAGTTCTCCGATTTGGGCTTGCAAACCCTGAGCCTCAATGGTAAGACCTACTACTTGGGTTACTCGGCCTTGTCTTACAATAGTAGGAGTCTGGTCAAGAATATTATGGTAAATTTGCCAGTTGATATTCAGACTTTCCATGAGATTATGTTTACAGTTATCACCGATTCCGAATTAGATTGATAGATTATATTTTGTTCCAAAATGGTCTGGATGGTATTACTGTAGCATAGGAAAGGAATGTTTGTCAGTAAAACAAGCATGAAATACAGGTAAAGATAAGGTAAAGTTATGACTTAACGTTCGCGTAAATATTGAAAAAGTTTGAGAGAGGCGTAAAGTAAGGGATTGGCAATCTCAAACATAGAAACACAAAGGGTAGATGATATACCGTTGCTGCTGGCCATAATGGCTGAGTTGTGAATACAACAGGAAATTGATCGAGAAATCAAACCACATGGTTTGTGGCAAGGCTGCTCGGTCGGGACAATAGTGGTGGTGTGGTTGAGTTATATATTGACAGAGCAGGATCATCGACTGGAACCGGTGCAACGGTGGGTCAATAGTCGAGCCAGGTTGTTTAATCGGTTGCTGGGAATAGAGTTGAGAGAGACAGATTTTACCGATGACCGCCTGGCGAATGTATTGACGACGTTGGGTGTGACTGAAAGCCAAGAAATGATAGCTCAAAGACTGAGCCAGGATTGGATAACAATGTATGAACTGCCAACAGAAGTCATTCGTTATGACAGTACCACCATCGCGGTGTATCAAGAATCAGATGAGGGTAAAGAACGTATTATCGGGTATGGACACAGTAAGGACTATCATCCCGATTTGACCCAATTCAAGGTGATGTTGTCGAGCCTGGATATGGGCATGCCGTTGACCAGCCAGGTGGTCAATGGCAAACGAGCGGATGATGGCTTGTATCTGCTGGCCTATGAGCAGGTGGTCAAAACGGTGGGACACAGTCGGTTCCTGGCTATCGGTGATAGTAAAATGGCGGCTTGGGAGACCCGCTGCCAATTGACGATGGGCGGGAGTTGGTACCTGTGCCCCTATCGAGAACCAGCCAGTCGGGGCGAAGATATAGAGCCCTGGATAGAAAAGGCGCTCACCCAGCCTGAACAATGGCAAGCTGTGACCCAAACTGATGAAAAAACTGGGGAAGTCAAAACCGTGACTCATGTCTACACCTGGTCTCGACCCCAACAGAGCATTGACTCCAATGGAAACTTGGTCACTTGGGATGAACGGATCTTGGTCGCTCAATTTTTGGCTTTGCAACAGGGGTTGACAACCCGCCGCGAAAGACAAGAAGCCAAATTGTATCAAGCTCTGGATCAGTTGCGCTTGCCACCCAGCCGTGGTCGTAAACGCTATCGCACTGAGCTTGAATTGCGACAGGTCGTTGAAAAGACCCTCAAGCAGTTCGAGATGACCGGTTTGGCCACCGTCTCCCTGACCGCTGAAGCTCATAAAGATGGCCGGCAACGCTGGATTGTGGCTGATTATCAGCGTCATCAAGCCGCTTGGTAGGTTATGGTCGCTTGCTTGGGCTGGCATATTTACTTGTCCAATGTTCCAGAGCAAGCCTACACTGTCCAACAAATTATTCACACCTATCGTCGTCAACCGTTGCTCGAACGCACTATTTCCCGCCTCAAAAGCCGTAATTTGCATATCCGACCTATTTCTCTCCATGATCAGCAACGCATTTGTGCCTTGGCCTGGCTGTTGGTTTTGGCCTTGCACATCCTGGTTTTGACGGAATTTCGCATCCGACGTGAATGGAAATTTCGCCAGCAATCCATTCTGGGCTTGAAATCCAGTAGTCCAGCCGTTGCCACTAACCGGCCTACCACTGAACGCATTTTGCAGGCTTTCGAGGGCATCACTTGGTCTATCGTCTCTTTGGAAGAAACCCAACTTCACATCCTCGACCTACTCCATCTTTCCGCTGACATCTATCTCAATTTGAATTTTGACCTTTCTAAACCCCTTTTCAATTTACGCGAATGATAGGTTTTACGACTTTCTCAAACTTCTTCAACATTTACGCGAATGGTAAGTATAAAGTAACTGTAATTAATTTCGTGATGCCACACAGTTCTAGGGGCTGGGAGATTTTATGAATGTTAATCAGACCCCGATTTACAATGCCGCTAACTTGGCCATGTTTATGGTTAATGTTTCTCACCTGCTGCTTCCCCTTTTCCGACCAACCGGTCCGAACTTCAGTGTCAACAACTTGAAAGCTCACTTCCGAGGGCGTAAATACTTGACCGAAACATTGAAATTACTTCTGCAATTGCCCAAGCCTATTGTTATTGACCAAATTTTTGCCAATATTGTCCGAATCGGCAGTATCAATAGGCTTTAAGCGGCGAAGGTATTAATCGTCTCAAACATTTACTTTAGTTTCCGCTAAGTGAGATGTGACAAACAACGATTAGCCAGTCCATAATTACAGTGAGACCAAAACCAAAAA
>JAGRBZ010000563.1 GCA_020433805.1 Anaerolineae bacterium | reverse complement strand
GTTCAGCCTGCGGGTATCGATGCTGGATACGCTACGCGGCTGGCTCGAGTATTTTCAATACGATGTCGCTGTGCAGTTTGAGCGGGGCTATCGCATCGAGCGGCTGGTCCGAGAAACCAAAGGTGTGTCGGGCATTGTCGATGCCGAACCGTGGGCTTTCTATAATACCCGCCGCGAACGCCCCGACGGCACGCAGAGCGACAGCATTACCTTGCTAGCACCACCGGTCAACACGACGATGATCAACCCGACCATTATCGAGGGGCGCTGGCTAACCCCTGAGGATAGACAGGCTGTGGTTATCAATTCCATTGTGCGCCGCAATGAGCCTGACATTCATGTGGGTGATATGATCACCCTTAAAATAGAAGGGCGCGATGATGACTGGCAAGTGGTGGGTATTTTTACCGGCGGCTTTCCGGCCCCCACGATGTTTACCTCGTACGAAAACTTTGCCCCGGTCGCCCACAGCGTTGGCCGGGCCGAATGGGTGTTTGCAACAACGGAGCAGCATACGCTGGACTATCAAACCCAAGTTTCTCGAGCGCTGGAAGAGCGATTCGAAGACATCGGCTTTGATGTCGGACTCTCGACGCGGGTGGAGGAAGAGATGGCCGAAGTTGAGGCTATCTTTGAGGTGATTATTGTACTGCTGTTGCTTATGGCCGTCTTGCTGGCGGTGATCGGCGGGTTGGGCTTGATGGGCACGATGAGCATCAACGTGCTGGAGCGCACCCGCGAGATCGGCGTTATGCGGGCCATTGGCGCTTCGGATGGCTCGGTTCAGAAGATCTTTATTATCGAGGGCATCATCATCGGTATGTTGAGTTGGCTGATAGGGGCGATTGTAGCGTATCCACTTAGTCGTTACTTGAGCAGGCTTATCGGCGAGCAGTTCTTAAGTGCGCCGCTGGAATATAGTTTCTCAACTACAGGGGTATTGCTGTGGTTGGCTGTGGTTATTGTGTTATCGACTATAGCCAGCTTTTTACCGGCCTGGAACGCCTCTCGCGTAACCGTGCGCGAGGTGCTGGCTTACGAATAGCCTGGTCAGAGAGCCTGGTTATCTCGCCAGGAAAAATACTCGCTGCCTTATTAGTTTACAAACTCCCCATTTGCCTGGCGCAAATGGGGAGTTTTTTTGGTAGAATCAAACTAAAACAAGGACATACTTTATAAAGCAGGTGGCGAAATGAGAAACCAATTCGTATCCAACTGGATGAGCCTCGATGTTATCACGGTTGCTCCAGATACTTCATTAACGGATGCCGACGATTTGCTGCGTGAATACAATATTCGACGTTTACCGGTGGTGGATGAAGACAAAAACCTGATCGGTATTGTTACTCTGGGGGATATTCGCGAGGCGTCGCCTTCGGATGCTACATCACTTTCGATATGGGAACTGAATTACCTGTTAGAAAAACTCCAGGTCAGACGCATTATGACGCCCAACCCCGTGACCGTCTACACCAACGACACCATCGCTACAGCAGCGCGGCTGATGTTAGAAAACAAAATCAGCGGTCTGCCCGTGCTCGACCCGACTGATGACAGCCTGGTCGGCATCATCACTGAGTCGGATATTTTTAGCTTGGTAGCCCAAACGTGGGAAGAGCCTGAGGCCGACGTGTTAAAGCTGGTTAGATAGTTGGATAGTTAGATAGTTTGATAGTTTGATGAATTGATAGTGGGGTAGTTGGACAGTTGTTTACCAATAAACTAACCAACTATCCAACCCTATTTTTGAGGAGTCCGATAGTCTCAACTGAGACGAGACCGACAATGAAAATCTTTTGCTACCGGCTATCGGCTAACCGCTAACTGCTATTTTCAAGGGAGGTAAATTATGTACAAAAACATTCTTGTGCCGCTCGACGGTTCAAAACGGGCCGAAGCTGTCCTTCCTCATGTTGAATACCTGGCTCGCAAAACCGGGGCAAAAGTAATTTTTATGCGTGTGGTTGAAACAGAACCGATGCTGGTGGCTGCCGAGCCGGTTTATACCACGTATGCGATGGAAAATCACCTTTATCGGTCCAAAGAGGCCGAGACCTACTTGACCGCTCTGTGTGGTGAATTTCGCGAAAAAGATATCGAAACGGGTCATTTTATCACCCACGCCGGCCCTATCATCGACGAAATTGTTGATGCTGCCGAACGAGAAAAGGTTGATCTTATCGCGATGACCAGCCATGGCCGTACCGGGCTGGCGCGCGTTCTCTTTGGCAGTGTGGCCGCCGGCATATTACATCGGGTTGATAATAATATTCCGCTGTTGATTATTCGCTCTTTGGAGGGCGATTAGATGGTCTAGCGCACCCGCCCGTCACGCAAAGCCAGGAAACCGCCCGCGACCAAACCTAAAGCCACTACAACAGACAAGACGAATGCTGCGGTGTCTATCGGCTGCACAATGCGACCGGTGACCGGCAGCATTTCTTCTTTTCCTGTAGTTGTGTCCATCGACTCAGACGAAGATTCCGGTTGAGCAAATGCGTCGGCATTATCAGGCGTATCGGCTGTAGTTGATGTTTCGGCCTGCGCTGCTCCCGACCCCTTTAAGACCACCGTATTGTTTTCACTCACTTGAGCCGGTTTTTGTGACTGCGCCCGTTCAATCGCTGCCAGCGGTAAACCGGGTAGGCTTTCAGCGTTGACGACAACTGCCTGCGGCGTAATCTGCTGATCGTAGGTGAATTCGACCCGGATTTCAGCCAGGGCCTGGCCGACATCGACATTGGCATTAGCCTCAACCGGCAGGTCAATCGAGACTGTCGCGGCACTGTTAAGCTCATTTACATCAAACTGAAAGTTGTGCGGATCATAACTGCTAATGGTTGCGCCCACGTATTGGCTGGGTGAAGCAACGCGAATAATCGATGGCGTGATAATACGAATGAGACCGCCGGTTGCCGTTTTTGACGTTTGATTATCCACCTGGACGTGCAACTGAGTACCATCCAGGCTGGCTGTCAAACGTACCGGAATCGATGCCCCATCGCGCCAGTAATAGCCCAAATTTACTTCCGTGTTGCTATCTCGTACCAGCCGCACCCGCCAGTCGGGGGCAGCAGCTTGAACGCCCGGTGGTAGACGCAGGTTCAAAATACCCCCATTGCTGTCTAGACCACCGAATTGATAAAAACCATTGCTGTCGGTTATGGCTTCGGCCTGCCAGCCACCGTCAGTTTCAAGGAGAACGGTCACGCCTCCCTCGTAAACACCCCCTGAGTAGTCGTATACAAAACCGGATAGACCGGCTAGCAGTGGGGGTGGTGGAGCCCCATCACCATCATCGTCATCATCATCATTATCGCTGCCGCTGCCGAGATCCGTTGGCGTCGGTGCCGGGCCGCCCTGTGCCTGGGTAGAACCCACCGGCAGAGAACCAAGAATTATCAACAAGATCGCGACAACCGCCACCAGAAACAGCGGTTTAATTGAAGGCTGTAGTTGTACCTTTTTTTGCATGGTCTTTTGCTCCGTAAACTATGCATCGGTGAACTTGCTTGCATTATGTCTAATTTTATCGCGTTTATGGAGTTATGTCCAGTAGCACACCTCTCCAAAAAAAATACCGTCTCGAGAGTTGACTCGATCTTCCGATCTTGTAACATTTCAATTAGCAAACATTTGACTAACAACGTTCATACTTCCACAGAATTAATCTAACTTCCACGCCATCGATCACACATCCTTGAAATATACCGACTATTTTGGCTCCATTTATACGAGGATATCCTATTTTTACACGTTTACGACGTAAATCCGCCAAAAAACCCGAAACCTCACGTGCTCTGCGTTGTATGGTGCTGGCCGCAATGCTGGTGCCTTTGTTTGCGATGGGGCGCGTGCATGCCGGTTTATGGCCCTATGTGATCGTCGCCGGTATCGGAATTGGGTTGGGGCATGGGTACAGCTATCTCACCTTGGAGAAGCGCAGCCAAGTTGTTCGGGCGATTATGTTTGTTGCCATCCACCTGGCGTTATGTTGGCTCTTTGTCGGGTTGGTCATCGGCGCGACCGTGCCGCAGGCGCAGTTTGCTGTCTTTGCCCAGGCGATCACCAGTTTCGATTTACGCACTCGTTCCAACCTGTTCAACACGCTGATTCACAGTTTGGCTAATCTCTACGTGGCCGCTTCGTTGAGCCGCACCACCGAGTTGGGGCTTTATCTGATTATCTTTGCCGTTCTGGTACTTATAGCTTTTTACATTGCCGAACGCGAGAGCGGTCTGGAAAGCGCCACAATGCGCGTTGAAACCGATCAGACGTCTCGGCCTCGGTTTGGCTTATCCTCTCGACCTATGGTTTTGTTCGGCGTTAGTTTCGGGGCGTTGGTGCTGCTGGCGCTCTTTTTTGTTTTTCTACTGACACCCCGCTTCGCCAATCGACCACTGGTGCCGCCGTTTACGCTGAACCTGCCGCTGCGAGGGGGTATTTCATCCGAGATTATCAACCCCGGCGTGCCGCTGGTGCAGGTCAATGGCTGGAGCGACGGTGTGAGCGATTACTACTATGGTTTCGATACCGCGCTTGATTTACGCTACCGAGGTGGGTTAAGCGACCAGATTGTGATGTATGTCCGCAGCCCCAGCCGTAGCTACTGGCGCAGCCACAGCTACGACTTTTACGATGGCGTTCGTTGGAGTCAGAGCGATACCTCACTGACGGAAATCGACAATCAAGGTGTTTACTACGAACTACCCGCGCCGTTGGGGTCCCCGCTGTCGCAGACTCCTTGGGGTGAAGCGCAGTCCGATGGCGACCGTCTTCTAGGCAGGCAACGGGGTACCCCACGCCACATTCGAGAACTTTTCGATAT
>JAGRBZ010000562.1 GCA_020433805.1 Anaerolineae bacterium | reverse complement strand
GTAGCTGATTAAAGAAGGCCAATATTACCACGGCTTCAGCCTCCTAAGTACGCTTTGCGCACCTCGTCGTTCGCCAGTAGCTGAGCTCCGGTATCGGCGAGTACGATGCATCCGTTTTCCAGCACGTAGCCGCGATCGGCCAGTTGCAGGGCGCGATGGGCGTTCTGCTCGACCAGAAAGATGGTCACGCCCTCTTCGCGGATTTCCTCAAGAATCTGGAAAATCTGGGCAATGATGATCGGCGCCAGTCCCAACGAGGGTTCGTCGAGCAGCAGCAGGCTGGGGCGGCCCATGAGCGCTCGGCCAATGGCGAGCATTTGCTGTTCGCCGCCAGACAGGGTGCCGCCGCGTTGATTGCGCCGTTCCTTAAGGCGAGGGAAGAGCGTGAATACCCGCTCCAAGTCGATGTCCAGGCGGGATTGATCGGCGAAGAAACCGCCCATTTGCAGGTTTTCCTGAACGGTTAGACCGGGGAAAATGCGCCGGCCCTCTGGCACGATCGCTAGTCCGCACTGCATGATGATATGCGTCGGTTCATGGGTGATGTCCTGTCCCTCGAAGAGCACCTTGCCTTGCGTGGCCTGGGGCGCGCCGCAGATGGTCATCAACAGCGTGCTCTTGCCTGCGCCGTTGGCGCCAATCAGGGTGACGATCTCACCGGGATGTACTTCCAGCGACACGCCCTTGAGCGCTTCGATTTGGCCGTAGAAAGTGTGAACTTGATCCAGTTGTAGCATCATGGCAGTGTTCCTTGGGCATCGACTGGGCCTTGCCACAGCCGTACTGTAAAGCGGTATTCCGTAGTGATCTGATCGGGTTCGACGCAGGCTCAGCCGATTTGGCGAAGCGGGAGCCGAGCCGAGGTCGGCTGGAACAATCTGTTAGGCAACTTCGGCTAGTTTTTCCACAATGCCTTTACCATAAGTTGGCGGAGGCAAGGGTTTGCGTCATCACTGGGTCTGCCGGAGCTTTTGACTGTCCTGCAGTAGCCGATTGTTATGTTTCTTTGCTCATGATAGAGTGTGTATAAATATATAGTCAATACACATAGGTGACGAATGAGAACGAATATTGTCATCGACGATGAATTAATGGCGGAGGCCCTCAAGACTTCTGGGCTGAATACAAAAAAAGAAGCTGTAGAACAAGGGCTTAGATTGTTGATTCGGCGCGGCCAACAGCAGGAGATTCGCAAACTGCGCGGTCGAATTAAATGGGAAGGCGACCTGGACGAAATGCGGGGAGGTAAATGATTCTCGTCGATACCAGCGTTTGGATCGATTACCTCAATGGTTTTCAAAGCCAACATACAGATTCGCTCGATTCAGGGATAGTCGAAGGCACTGTTGCAATGGGGGATTTGATTTTTCTCGAAATCCTCCAAGGCATTCGGAATGACCGCGAGTACCGTACCACTAAACAAGCATTGTCGACACTGGATCGACTGGAAATGTTTGGTCAAGGTATGCCTGAAAAGTGTGCAGAGAACTACCGAGCCTTGCGCAAGCAGGGAATCGCCATCCGAAAAACAACGGATGTCATCATCGCTACTTTCTGTATTGAACGACGAATGCCTCTGCTGTTTATTGACCGAGACTTTACTCTTTTTGTTGATCATCTGGGTATGCTCTCGGTACTACCGGAAACATAACGGCCAAGTGAAGCCGATACCCGCCGCCGCAAAGCCCGATATGAAACCCAAAAAAACCGAACGGCGAGTGGTCGACCTTGAGTGACCAGTTATGCAACTTTCTGGTGCTGCTGAATAATCTTTGCTAGAGATCTTAATGCTTCATTGACTGATTTTGCATCAGGAAAGATTTTTG
This sequence comes from Anaerolineae bacterium, assembly GCA_020433805.1. Classification (GTDB taxonomy): domain Bacteria; phylum Chloroflexota; class Anaerolineae; order 4572-78; family J111; genus JAGRBY01. Next base: position 3,013 of record JAGRBZ010000562.1, on the reverse strand, counting down.
CCACATCAGGCTCAAGCATAATGAGTTTTACGCCTTCATGATACTGCTTGGCATACTTGCCGCGAACACCACCTTTCATGTTGGCAAAATCATATTCATCTTGAAGTTCATCGTTTAATTCGTCACTAATTTCCATGCTCATAAAATCGCCGCTCTCGTTTTGTTGCGGGTCTAGCACTGATAATTCTTACGGTTTCACCGCGATACATGTGAGAAATTACCAATACCCGTCGCTTATCGGAAAGCCCGATCATTATAAAACGCTCTTCATCTATTGAGTGTTTAGGATCGGGATATGTGACAGATAGCGTATCACCGAATACAGAAGATGCCTCCTCAAAAGAAACATCATGTTTTTTGCCGTTGATTTCAGCTTTTAGGGGATTCCATTCAAAATCCATCAGTTACCCTGATTTTCAAGCACGACGCTGTGCTTCAGCAGAGCGTCCGACGGCAAGCACCTTGTTATTTTCCATATCCAATACCCTATACAGCGTTTCGAGGCCAGACCTAAACACTGAGACCATAATAGTAACTTCATCGTCTGACCACTCAGGAATATAGTGTTCACCCTCAGGTGTTATTGACAGCAAATTATTTCCGTAAAATAGTTTGTCGTATACGGTATTTGACCCATTAGGTTCTTTCAACTTTCTTTCAAATGATTTTTCAATATCTCCCAACATATTCCAGGCATTAAGAAAGGTTTCACAATCAATATTGTTGATATTAGGCGCTCTAATCCAATCAGCTAAAGTATCAAAATCATAGATTGGTGGTTTCTCTGAATGAATGATGAGATCATTTTTTGCCGCAAATGCGTTAAGCTCGCCGATGTTCGCAAACGCCATCAATAGATTCTTGGGCGACAATACCAGCCTATCAGTGTCAGATGAAACCCATATGAGAAAATATTCGGCGTGTTTAATCTGAAAACAGACTGCAAAATACTGGTCAGCATCATTCATGCAACATAACGGGCCGGCGGATAATCGGCAAGCCCGGACAAAATTATTTTGTCCAGGTGCAGTCCTTCGTCGTGCTGCTTTTTGGGTACGGTTATGGCTTCGTTATGCGATTTACTGTGAATTTGTGACATTCACAGACTCCATGATTTTTTGCAATTCATTAATTGATAACGGTGGGTTCTGTGTGTGAAGCATTGCATGGCAATTTGGACAAATGGGACGTAAATCATTGACAGGGTCAACTTTATAAGACTCACCTATTTGTGAAACGGGTATTAAATGATGAACGTGTATATAACTGGCTCCTAAATTGCCATAAATTGATTCAAAATCGAAGCCACAGACACTACATTTTGTACCCCAATAGTTAATGCAGAGATGCCTTGCCCTTGAATTTCTCTCATAGGTATTTACTATAACTGTCTTTTTAATCCTTCAGATAGATTTTCAGTACTTTCCGGTGTTTCTATTTCTTCTGGGTATGGCTGCTCACCAGTTAATTTACACTCTCTTAGTGCCTCTACTAGAGGCGATTTAAGCTCCCATATAAAATACCTTCCTTCTTCCCAGCCGTTAAAGAAAATATCCCAGAACTTATATTTCTTCTCAGTTCTTTTTGTGAATTCTATATCATAGAGTTTTGTGATGCGCTTTGCGTATAGCCCGACTTCGGAGTTTAGCGGTGCATGAGGCGATTTTCCTTTGTAACCAAGCAATATGCCGACTTGACTAGCATAGGCTTTGTGGCCATCAAAAGAGTAGATCGCCTGGAACATAGCCAGATCAACTTCTTTTGTGAGTTCAGAATTAAGTAAAATCTCAATCCATTGTTCTTTTGTTAGTTCTGACGCCATTTTTGATTACGCATATGGGGCACCGGATAACCGGCAAGCCCGGACAAAATTACGTTTTGGACGGGCGATGTCCGGTTGATCCGCGTTGTTGTGCGGCGCGAAGCGTCCGCGACAACGCCTCAATCAGCCGACGCGTTAGCGGTCGGCTGCATTGATTTGTTAGGAGTTTCATACTCTAGCTTTTCGATCACATTCGCCAAGAAAAGATACAGTCCCAGCAGGCCTTGTTTTGCTTCGCTTTCGGAAACTTCTGAGTGAACACCTTTTGATGCAATTTCATTAATCTTTTTAGCAAAAACCATTAAATACTCTAATTCTGCTTTTATCAGTTCGGTTGAAGTTGATTTATAAAATGACTTCATAACAAACTCATACAATCTATTTAGGTATTGATCATTCCCCATTTGTCTCGCTTTTCCATCAACACAAACTACTTCCGATTGTACTGGAGGATAAAAATAGTTGGTAGCAGAGTGAATGGCCCTTCTTATTGAAGTTAGAAGTAATGCATTATCTTCCGGGCTCTTACTGCCCAATAAATCTGTTGCTTTTCTTAGCTTCTGATATGTATCTTCCGATCTTGATAGAAAATATGTATTTACCTCATTCTGCACGCTCATTAGGAAAGAGTCAGCACCTTTTTGGGCAGCCAATTGGTGTTCAATTTTTGATGCGTAATTCAAACATCTGGTCCGAATTCTTTCCAAAATCGAGCTTATACCTGTGATTCTAAGTCTCAGCTGGGATTTGGTTGAATCATATCGATCTGTAAATGCTGCTAGGTCATAACCATCCATGCCTGGAGGGGCTTTCAAATCAGAAATAGTTTCTTTTAGATACACTATCTCCTTTTTCATTTCTCCCACCCCCACAACCATGACTGTTTTATCTGGATCATCGGTCATGCTGTATTCAAGTGTCCGACCTTCAATCCAGTGATCAGTAACGGTTTTCCACAAAAACTCTTGAGCCTCTTTTTTGAGGTTTTTTACTTCGTCATAAAACGCCTGGTCAGATTGCTTTTTGTCTGGACGAAGCTCTTTAAGAAATAGGAGGGTGTTATTGTTTTGCTAATAGTTATCCCCATAAAAATCATGCTGGAGTTTCTTCAGGATTAGCGTATTGAGTATCAGGGAGCCTAAAAAATGATTTGACCCTTTCCTTAAATTCTTTTAGCTTTTCCAAAGCAGA
>JAGRBZ010000561.1 GCA_020433805.1 Anaerolineae bacterium | reverse complement strand
GATTATTTTATCGACAATGGGGGTGCTCCGCTGCCTGCCGGCGATTGGCAATTAGAACTGTATGTTGAAGACAAACTACAAGCCCTTGGCATCTTCGTGATTGAGGATGAAGATGCGGCAATGAGCGACTTCTCTATGTTGGTGTACACCAAATGTAACGGTGACCACAACGATATCTATGTGGCGGATATTAATACAGGTGCCCAACAACTTATCGTTAACAACGGTGCCGGTCCTTCGTGGTCACCTGGGGGTGACGCTGTCTTCTTCTATGGCGAGAGTGGCGTTGATAGGCAGGTACGGGATGGGTTAGAGTACGTTTTTGATGGAGTGAGTAACGGCTTGGCGGCTGTTAGTACGAATCCTGTACCAACAACCATCAATCAACTGAACATTTTTCAAAATTTGGAATGGAAGCAAGGATCGGCACGATGGGCCAATGTGTCACCTGATGGCAGCATGATTGCCTATGATGCGGCTCCGGGCGGCGATTATCGCATCTACTTCTTAGGGACTGAAGCTAACCAGCAGTTTCGCTATGAACTCATCGGTGAGCAAGGGGATTGGTCGCCCGATAGCCAGCGAGTTGTCTATCGGTCGGGGCGGAATGGGCAGACGGGAATTTGGATCTCCAATCGCGATGACTCCGGGCACACTTTACTCACCAATCATGGTTCTGACTCCTTCCCCGCCTGGTCACCCGATGGTCAAACCATCGCCTTCAGCCGGGAGGAAAGTGGCAATGTCGATATTTATACCATCAACGTCGACGGCAGCAATTTACAGCGACTAACTGCCACGCCGGGACACGACACGCTGCCTACGTTCACCGCGAATGGCGATATAATCTTTAGAACATCTCGGACCGGTACATGGGCTATTTGGCAAATGGGTGCAGACGGTTCTAACCCCACCGAAATTATAGCCAATGCCTGTGTTGGTAATGAGTGGGCCTACAGCAGAATGGACGTTTGGCCGTAAATCGTTACAATAGTGTTAAATAGATAGTTTGATACTTGGATAGTTGACTGATTTGATGCTTTTTTTGTTATCATCAAAATAGTCAGCTATCTATTCTTTTTTAGGAGATTTTATAATGTTTGTCGTTATGAACCGAATTCCGGTAAATCCTGATTACGCTGAGCAGTTCGAAGAAAGATTTACCAATCGCGCCCGTGAGGTTGATAAGATGAAAGGCTTTGTTCGCAACCAGGTTTTACGTCCGGCAATGTCGGATAAGCCCTACGTGGTAATGACATTTTGGGAGTCAAAAGCAGATTTCGAGAATTGGGTGAATTCTGATGCCTTTAAAAAAGGCCACGCCAAATCAGGCACCCTACCTCACGACGCCTTCAAAGGACACAGCGAGTTGGAGAGTTTTGAAGTGATTTTGGATACAGGACTGGAGTAACAGGAGTAGTTCAAGAATAGGAAGTCTTTTTGCTCTCTGAGTAGTTGATTTTCACAAAATTATGGTTACAGTATCTGAAAGAGCTAAAGACTACAAGCCACAAACACTGGTACCTCCGTTTTTTGCTATTACCCCGCTCCGAGAATGGGTACACGCGCTTGTTTTCGCCCGCATTGGGGCAGCTTGCCGGTGATATTACCCGGCCTACAGTCGATTATCGGCACAGGTGGTTGCCGGAATTCATCGCCTATTACCCGATGCCAAAATTATTTACATCCTACGTAATCCGGTTGAGAGAATGTGGTCTTACACAGCTATGTATTTTCACAAATGGCACAGTAAGCAGGCCGATCAGCTGCCCCGAGCCGATATCGAACGGGTGTTATTAAAGCCAGAGAATCTCAGAAACGGGGATTATATGACAACCTGGCAAACCTGGCGTAAATTCTACTCGACCCGGCAAATATATGTGGGGTTTTTTGAGCAATTGGTTCAACATCCCGCCGAATTCCTCCAGCAGATTTATCGTTTTTTAGCAATTGACCCAGCAGAGCATTACATCCCTAAAAACGTTGCCAAAAAGCAGCATGCCGGCCCAGGAATTACAATCCCATCTTATTGGGATCAGTATTTGAGCCAATATTATCATCCCACGCTGGTAAAATTGCATGCGCATTTTGATAACGCTTATACAGCTAACTGGCTGGCTCAAGCCGAGAAAACCCTACAAGTGTAACAATGCCTGTCCCTAACTTTTTGTTGATCGGCGCTGCCAAATCCGGCACGACCTCGATATACAAATATCTGGAGCAACACCCTCAAATATTTCTACCTCCCAAACCCGAGCAACGATTTTTTCTTATGGAAGGCAAGCACGGTCCATTTACCCGGCCCGGAAACATCAATGCAGGCCGGCAAATTGTTACAAATTGGCAGGATTACCAGGCTATTTTCCAGGACGTAACCACAGAAACGGCCATCGGTGAAGGATCTAATGATTATCTATGGGGGTCGGGCGCAGCATGCAGAATTTATCACTATCTACCAACCATAAAACTTATTGCGATTTTGCGCCATCCGGTTGATCGGGCTTACTCCGAATATTGGATGCGCCGTCGTGATCGGGGCTTTGAGCCACTTTCCTTTAGCGAGGCTGTTCAGGCCGAAATAAATGAATTGGAGCAACCCTGGCAGTTATGGAGCCGATACTATTTGCGGGGTGGATTTTATTATCGCCATCTAACTCCCTTTTTTAACCTGTTTGAACGAGGCCAACTTAAAATTTACTTACTTGATGATCTTAAGCAACAACCCCTTCTTATAATCCAAGATATGTATCGATTTTTGGGGGTAGAGCCAGATTTTCAGCCAAATTTGGCAGTTTGGCAAAACCGGGGTGGGCAACCCAAACCGGAGCGACTCTATTGGCTTCTTTCTGAGTGGCAAAGAAGAATGCCCACTACCGGGCCACTCCGGCATCCTTTTATGCTGATGGAGCGGCTAAAACGGTACTTTCTCATTAAACCTCCCCCCATTTCCCCTACTGTTCGACAGATGATGCTGGCCCACTACCGGGCGGATACATTGAACTTGCAAACAGTTTTGCAGAGGGATTTATCTCATTGGCTCGTGTAAGAATTAATTCGGTAGGACACTGTTGATTAAATGCTATCCATCATTCACCTCAGCACCAATGACATTAAGGGCGGCGCGGCACAGGCCGCGTACCGGCTGCATACGGCATTACATCAGCATGGGCAGCAATCAACCATGTGTGTGGCCCATAAGCAAAGCATTGATCCTCACGTAAGCGTGCTTGCGCCACAGAAAATAGCAGACAAATTGCGGCGTGCCTATGAAAAAGGGCAACTGGCCTGCTATCCTAATCGCTTGGTTGATGCCGGACCTTTTCACTCGCATCGCAGCAGTTACAGAGTTGCCTTAACCGCACGGCTGACCGACTGCGATATTGTTCACTTGCATTGGGTGGCCGGTTTGGTTGATTATCCAACATTTTTCGCGGCCATCCCGTCCCATGTGTCAATGGTCTGGACGCTGCACGATATGGCCCCGCTGACCGGTGGCTGCCATTATAGTCAGGGTTGTGAGCGTTACAATGAGCAATGTGGTACATGTCCACTGTTAGGTTCATTTCGAGACAGGGATTTGTCCCAAAAAATCTGGCGGGGTAAGCAAAACGCCTTGACTACCCTGTCGTCAGAGCGATTGCACCTCATATCGCCCAGTCATTGGCTGGCGACAGCAGCGCAGGCCAGTAGTTTGCTGGGTAAATTTCCTGTAACGGTTATTCCGCATGGCGTAAACGTGGCCGAGTTTGCCCCGCGCGATACCGCCTTTATCCGCGACACATTGGCTATCCCGCTTAACGCGCAGGTGGTTTTATTTGTGGCCGCCTGGGCTAATACTCGACGTAAGGGGTTTGAGATTCTGCGTCAGGCTTTGGCCGGTTTAGCAGACCTGCCGGACCTGTGGTTGCTGTCTGTAGGGCAAGGGCAGCCGTCAGTTGATCTGCCAATACCTCACCGCCATTTAGGGTATGTTGAAAACAGCCGCTTGCTATCGCTTATTTACAGTGCCGCTGATCTCTTTGTGCTGCCTTCGCTGCAAGAAGCGTTTGGTCAGACCGCTCTGGAAGCAATGGCTTGCGGTACGCCCGTCATCGCCAGTGATGTTGGCGGCGTGCCGGATCTCGTGCAACATCAACAAACCGGCCTACTTGTTCCCCCGCAAGATCCGGCTGCCTTACAAGCGGCATTGCGACAGCTACTGGTAGACTCAATGACCCGGCTGGAAATGGCGCGCCGCTGCCGTCAATGGGTGCTAGACCAATTTACCAGCGATAGGCAGCTAGAACAACATTTGCAGCTATATGAAAGGTTGAAAAACGGCTGATGAGAACAATTGCCCATATCACCAACCCTGTGGCCGTTGGGCCTAAAAGCGATCTGTTTATCGCCCAACCCATTACCTTCGAAACCATGCGTTTGGCTCAAGCGGCAGCTAGGAGGCAGGTTTCGGTTGAACTTTACTCGGCCCAATTTGCCACCGACCGGCCAATGGTTCCGCCGTGGCTGCAAATAACACCTGACCTGGAACGCTCAGTGTTGGATATCGCCCCGATTAAGGTCCACCGACCTCTGCCGCTGATTAAAGATATACTGGATCGACTTGTTGCTGCGACCCATGCCGATTACTTGATTTACACCAATGTTGATATCGCGGTCATGCCCCACTTTTATCTGGCTATTGATAGTCTGTTGTCCAGTGGGTACGATGCCCTAGTTATCAACCGGCGCACTGTTTCTGCGGCTTACACTCAGCTTGAAGAGATTCCGCTGATGATGGCCCAAATAGGGCAACCTCACCCCGGATACGACTGCTTTGTATTCAAGCGGACGGCTTATTCTCATTTTAACCTGGGAACGGCCTG
>JAGRBZ010000560.1 GCA_020433805.1 Anaerolineae bacterium | reverse complement strand
GACAGGCCTCAGATGGGGAGCGGCACTTACCAACCCGTTCGCATCTGAGGATGCTCACTCCGCAGGCTTTGGATAAACGATGAATAAAAAAATTATCTTGCTCAGTTTAACCCTATACAGCTTGCTGGCCGCCGGTCTAATTACGCGCAACGGCGCATATTTAGCGCTGGCTGTGCCGCTGATGGTCTATTTGGGCGCGGCTGTGCTGTTTACGCCTGCCGAGCCACAATTGCGCGTCAGCCGCACCCTCAGCCGCGAGCGGGCGACGTTTGACCAGCCGGTTGCGGTCACCGTAACCATCACCAACGATGGGCCGCTTTTAGAAGCCGTTTTTCTGAAAGATAGCGTTCCGCCCACGCTAACCGTAACCGAAGGCCAAAGCGCAACGGTCACGACGCTTCGCCCCGGCGATACGGTTGAACTCCGCTATACGGTGCGTGGCAAACGCGGCTTATACCGCTTTTCGACCCTCACCGTGACGGTTAGCGACCCCTTTGGGCTTTTTCAAACCCAAATAGAGCTGTCCGCCCCGGCCCAGTTCTTTGTGCTGCCGGAACTGGTCAAAGTCCAGCGGGCGGCTATCCGACCGCGCCGTGTTGGCCTGTACAGCGGCCAAATTCCGGCCCGCCAGGGTGCCCCCGGCGTTGAATTTTTCGGCGTGCGTGAATACCAGGCCGGTGATCCGCTGCGCTGGGTTAATGCGCGGGCCACGGCCCGTTATCCGCAAACGCTGTTTGTCAATGAGTTTGAACAAGAGCGGATGGTCGATGTCGGGCTTATTGTTGATGCTCGACGGCAAAGTGATGTGCAAAACGGCGGCGAGTCGCTGTTTGAATACAGTATTCAGGCGGCGGCGGCGCTGACCGAGACGTTTCTGGGCGGCGGCAATCGCGTCGGGCTGCTCGTTTATGGCCGCTCGATTAATTGGACCTTTCCGGGCTACGGCAAAGTGCAGCACGAGCGCATTATGCGGGCTTTGGCCCAGGCCGAGCAAGGCGTTGGCGAAGTTTTCGAGCGCTTAGAGCATTTGCCGACGTGGTTGTTCCCTTTGCATTCTCAAATCGTGTTGGTTAGCCCGCTGCTGGCCCACGATGCCGAAGAACTGATTGCATTACGGGCGCGGGGCTATCGCGTGCTGGTGATTAGCCCCAATCCTATCGCGTTCGAGCATCGAGCCTTGCCGCCCGGTCCATCGCTCGATGTGGCCGTTCGGGTCGCCCACATCGAGCGCAACACGCTCTTTCGCAAGCTGCGGCAGGCCCATATTCGCGTTGTCGATTGGCCGGTGACGCTGCCTTTCTATCAAGTAGCCCATACGGCTTTAAGCCGTCTGCCTTTACAGCGAGACTGATTTTTATGACCATTATTCGCGGCGGCGTTATTATCACGACCGTTTTGCTGGGGTTAGGCTATCTTTTCCCTGCCAACGGGCCGTGGTTTATGCTTTTTCCGGTTCTGGCGACGGGTATCGTTTGGTTTATCGGTACCGGCCAGGGTTGGACGTGGCTGCCCGATACGGTGCTGGTAGCCGCTATCGGTTTGGCCGCGTTGGGCCTTTATTTCGATAAACCGAGCCTCATCATGCTGCTGGGCGGCGTGGCTGCGCTCGCCACCTGGGATCTGCACCGCTTTGCACAACGATTGGCTCAAGCCGGAGCGGTTGAAGACGAAGCGACACTGTGGCGCAACCACGGGCAGCGATTGGCTTTCACCGTTGGGTTAGGTTTAACCCTGGGCGCTGTGGCGGTGTCCGTTGCGCTACCCTTTACGTTTGGCGGGGCTGTTTTTTTAGGCTTGCTGGCGGTGGTGAGTTTAAGTTGGGTGGTTGCGACGCTGAAAAGAAAATTATGAAGGATGAGGGATGAATTATGAAATTGTAGACGGCGGGGTTTTAATGATTAAGTGGCATCGGTCCTGTATTTCCCCCTAATCCCTACCCCCAATTTTACCACTCTCCCCGGCTGCTCACCTCAATTACGCAACACCTCAAACGTGCCTGAGGCCGAGCTGCCGTAAACCCCCACATTTTTAACCGAATAGGCGCTGTAGCCGCTGGAGCGAGCGCAGTTGCCGGGCGTTAACGTCTCGGTATTGTTGTCGTACCGAATTTCGACGTCGGCCGATGAGCCGGAGTTGCTACAAATGCGTACTTCGGCTGTGGGTGATAGGTTGGTGGATAGTTGGGTGGTTACATTGCGATTATTGAGCGTCCACGATACGGGGCCTTCGATGGAGCCGCCTGATCCCGGCGGGGGGCTAACGGTGCCGTTGGTGGCCGCGGTTTCGACCAAAACCGAGCGCAAGCCGCTGCCGTTAAGCGCCACAATGCGGGTGGCCAGGGTGTAGCTGTAAATTTGGTTGTTGACCACTTCGTTTAAGGCAATTTGGCCGGAATCGAAGCTGCCCGAGGCAAACGGTTCATCGGTGCGGTAGCTGGAGAGCGGTAAGTTGACGCAGCTTACATCGCCGCCGTGGGTGCAGCGCCACAGGGCGATTTCAACCCAGCCGTTGGGATCGACATCCCGGCCATAGAAGGTAATGCCGGTGATGATGGTATTGTCGGGCAAAGAGAGAGGGGCGACGTACCAGTTGTTTTGGCCTTCAATTTCGCGGCTAGTGGTATCCAGCGCCAGAATTTGCTCATCGAAACCACGCCGGTAGGGAAGCGTACGCGGACTAAAGGGCTGAAAAGCCATCGACGAGATGCTGATGTAGTTTTTTTGCGCTGTTGATTGCTGCATTTTGGTCGAAGAGACATCGGCAGCGGGCGCAGCCAAGGCTCCGCTGATGATGAGCAGCGAAACGATAACCACGGCCAACGTAAAGAAACTGGACAGCAACGATGGTATGAGAATGTGTCGTTTCATAAACCTCTCCGGCAAAATAGGGTCACAAGGGACAATTGTAGGCGTGTAAAAAAAGAAGTAGCCATTCAACCCATCGCTATTGATATCGGTAGGCTAAGGCTAGGGCTGAGGCTAAGGACACCGTAAAGCAAGTGATGTAGGGTTTTTGGCAGGACACTCTGTCACGCCCGAATGATTTTATTGGGCATCTACGGGCCTCAAAATACTAGATTCCCGCTAAAAACAGACTTGCGGGAATGACACGTAAAAACTCCATATTGAGGAAGGGCTTCAAGCTACACCTTCGGTATCTTTTCAGCCAACATCGTTTCAAAACTTGCAACTTCTCTGGCCGGAATGGAGTCTTTGGGGATAGCCAGGATAAAGTTTTTTTCGTGCAGCAAAATATAGCAATCGGCCATTGTTTTCCATTGAACAAACTCATTCCATTGGAAGGTACCTTCGCCTTGCGGTGTTTTGGTCGTTACTTCGTCCTTCTTAAAGGTGTAACGGGTAGGCTGCAAAAATGGCAGGTCGTCGTTATTGCTGTTGCGCAGCGTGGTGATAAGGCCGAGCGCCAAATAGGCGATGTATGGCACCCAGGCGACAAAGAGCAGGCCATAGTTACTGGCACTTATGGCATAAGCGGTAATGAGGCCGCAGATGACCAGGTAGATATAAAGCCATTTATTTTGAAAAAACAGGAGCAAAGATAGCCTAACATAGGTTGATTTAGGCATCGTGCTGTTGATAACCATTACTCGGCTGTCCTCCGGAAGGCCCCGGCCATCAATAAACCGGCCGGAATACCATACAGCAAGCCGACCGCAGCTCCGCCCGCAATAAGGGCGAAACTGTTGCTCGCTTCACCGAGCAACTTCGCACTGATGATAATGCCGATAATAAGTCCGCACAGGCCCATCACAATGGCTCCTTCGCGCATTTTGCCGAGCCAGCCGGTTATGGCCCCGCCAATAGCCCACAAAATTGCGGCCGGAACCGTATAAATAAAGGTAAACAGCAGGGCATTGCCAGTCAGCTCAGAAAATAATAAGCCTATAAGAATAGGATAAACGCTAATAACAAAACTGGAACCACCAAAGGCTCCGATAAGTGCACCAAAGATAATACGATTATGGGTTTTTTGAAGCATGGGGAATAATTTTTCCTTTAGATATGTGTTGGGAGCCAATCAAAACAGTGGCTCCGTTCGGGAGCCACAAAGTTGCGCTTTGTGGCTCCCGACTGCCATTGAGTTACTGTTTAGACGCTATTGTTTTGGATAGCCCAACGTTGCCAACGATTCGGCAATCTCACCTAAAATGGCCGGATCATCGATGGTTGGCGGCATACGGTATTCAACACCGTCGGCAATTTTCTTCATAGTGCCGCGCAGCGTTTTACCGGAGCGGGTTTTCGGCAATCGTTTAACCACGGTAGCCTGCTTAAATGACGCGACCGCGCCGATTTCCTGGCGAACCATTTGAACTAGCTCTTTAACGATATCTTCATGCGGTCGATCAACCCCGGCTTTTAAGACCACCATACCCAGCGGCACTTCGCCTTTGAGGTCGTCGGCAACACCGATAACGGCGCATTCAGCGATGTCGGGATGGTCAGACAGAACGCCTTCCATACCGCCGGTCGATAAGCGGTGGCCCGCCACGTTAATAATATCATCGGTGCGGCTCATAATCCAAACGTAGCCGTCTTGGTCAATGTAACCGGCATCGGCTGTGGAATAGTAGCCGGGGAAGGCACTGAGATAGGCCTTTACGAAGCCGTCATCGTTATTCCACAGGGTAGGTAGGTTACCGGGAGCCATCGGCAGTTTCACAACGATACTACCGATAGTTCCAGCATCAACCTGGTTTCCTTCTTCATCTAGAACCTGCAGATCGTAACCGGGCACCGGTTTGGTGGCCGAACCGGGCTTGATGGGCAACAGTTCGATGCCGGTGCAGTTGGCCGTAATCGACCAGCCGGTTTCGGTCTGCCACCAGTGGTCGATAACCGGTACGCCGAGCATCGT
>JAGRBZ010000559.1 GCA_020433805.1 Anaerolineae bacterium | reverse complement strand
TTGAACGCGCATTCTCGACCAAAAAACAAAAACTGGATCAATCTTAGGTTATACTGAGAATTGCTGGTGGCAAGAGCGCCTCTTTTTAACGCAAAAAACCGGTTTTCTTACTTCACCTTCGCCTGATATCGTGGTAAAATGCCGAGCTATGATGAAGGAAGGATTTGCACCAATAGTGGGACTGGTGATCGGGCTGGTTGTGGGCTGCGTCCTGGCCGGCTGTGGCCGCGTGATTACGCCAACCCCGGTTACAACAGCTACCAGCATCGCCAGCCCTATCGCTGAAACGAATAGACATACACCCACCCCGCGTGCCACCTCAACCCCACGCATCGCGACACCGGTTAATACCCCCACGCCTACCATTACCCCCACGCCGGTTATCTACACCATCCAGCCGGGCGATAGCTTGTTGAAGGTGGCTATCCAGTTTGATCGCACCACTGAGGCCATTCAAGAGGCCAACGGCATTCTTGATCCGCGCTATCTGCAAATCGGCCAGCGGGTCATTATCCCTCCGCCGGAGCAAGGCCCGGAAGATCCGCCGACGCCAACGCCCACACCGCTGCCGCTGGAGGTAACCTCGATCAATTTTCAAAAGACGCGACAGGGTACGTTATGGTGTTTCGGCGTGGTTCACAACCCCGGCGATAACCTGCTGACGGAGATTGTCATCGAAGCGGCTCTGCTCGATGAGGCGGGCGGCTTGTTGGCCCGCGAGGCGGCCTTTACCCAACTCGATGTGGCTCTGCCCGATCAATCGGTGCCGTTTGCACTGCTGTTCGATGCCCCGCCCAGTAGTTTCGCCCAGTATCGCATCATCCCTGTCTCCGGTGTCCCGCTGGCCGAAGACACGCGCTACTACTTCGATCTGGAAACCTTCGACGTGCGCGGTAAAAAACAAGACTCATCAGCCTACGAAGTAACGGGCCAACTGCGCAACTTTGGCGCGGCAGATGTTGAGTCGGTCCGGCTGGTCGTCATCGCGTTTGATGATGAAGATCGGGTTCTGGCCCAACGACAGGTTGAGTTGGTGGTCACGCTGCTCAAGGCCGGTGCCACCACGCCTTTCGCCGTCGATTTGATTGTGCCGGACGGTACCGTTGCTCGCTATGAGGTTGTCGCTCAAGGGTTACAGCCGCAGTAGCCGGTTTAGGAAGTTGCATTTCTGGCCGGAACGTCTAATATATCGAGCAACGTTGTATCGATGCCTAGAGAGATAGAGGAGATCTTCAATGACGCCAGATCAATTCAAAGAGTCAACGTCACAATCAAAGCCCCCGGCAAATATTAGCCAAGCCCTGGCAGCCATGTGGTGGTCGGCCAAAGGTGAATGGGATACCGCGCATCAGCTTATTCAACCGCTGAGTGATGGTGTCAGTATTCGCATTCATGGCTATCTTCACCGCCAGGAGGGTGACGATGCCAATGCGGCCTATTGGTATCGGCGCACGGGCATGATGCTGCCCAGAAACACCCTTGAAGAGGAGTGGGAAGAGATTGTGGAGATTCTATTAGAGTAGAGCTGATATGACAGCAACAACCAAGCCGGTTGCTCTGGTTACCGGAGCAACCGGCGCTATCGGCCAGGCTATCGCCCGGCAGTTAGCGGACAAAGATTATCATGTGGTGCTGGCCTGCCGCAACGAGGCCAAAGCACAGCGTACGGCTGCGACCATCACCCAAGCCACCGGCAATCAAGATGTGCGATATGTCTTGGTTGATGTCGCTCGCAAGGCGTCGGTTGAAGCGCTGGCCGAGCAGTGGAGCGGGCGGCTCGATGTGTTGATCAACAACGCGGCGGTAACGCCCCGCAAGCGCGAAGAGACACCGGAAGGTATCGAGCTTCAGTTTGCCGCCAATGTGTTGGGCTATTTCTGGATGGTCGAAAGCTTTAAGCCGATTTTAGCGCAGTCGGCCCCGTCGCGGGTGGTGCTGGTCGCCAGTTATTATGCCGGTGATCTCGATTTGGACGATCCGGAGTTCAAGCGCCGTCGCTACAGCAACAACCAAGCCTACCGTCAATCGAAACAGGCCAACCGCATGCTGGCCGTGGCCTGGGCCGACAGACTCAAACCGCTGGGAATATCCCTTAATTCCTGCCATCCCGGCGACGTCAATTCAGCATTGAGCAATAACTTAGGCTTCGGCGGCAGCCAATCGCCCGATCAAGGGGCGGCGACACCCGTCTGGCTGGCAACCGATCCGGTGGGTCAGCAGCAAACCGGCAAATACTTTGCTCGTCGACAAGAAGCCACCTGTCCCTTTGCCGCCAACAAAGCTGCTATTGAACAACTGTATCAAATTTGCTCAAGCTATTAACCAACAAACAAACCATCAAACCAACCAATTATCAAACCAACAAACCCTATGCTCATCGACACTCTAAAACCGCATCACGTGCTCGCCATCGTCGCTCACCCCGACGATATCGAATATTACTGCGGCGGCACGATTAAGAAATGGACACAAAGCGGCGTAACCGTCGCGTTTGTGGTGGTCACATCCGGTGATAAGGGCAGCCAGGATATCCATGCAGATATCGACCACCTTATTCGTGTGCGAGAGCAGGAGCAGCGCGATAGCGGTCGCGTACTGGGCGTAGAGGACATCACCTTTTTGCGCTATCCCGACAGCGAACTGAGTTTTGTCGATCATAAGGTGCTGCGCGGTGCGTTTGTGCGCCATATTCGCCGAACAAAACCGGACGTTATCTTTACCCACGATCCATTTGTGCGCTTCAAGCGCCAGCACGCCGATCACCGGGTTGTGGGGCGCTTGGCCCTGGATGCTGCGTTTCCTATCGCTACGGTGGCTCAGTGTTATCGGGAGCAGATTGTGGACGAAGGGCTGTCGCCGTGGCAACCGGGCGATGCACTGCTGTTCGGCACCGATGCCCCGACCTACATCTCCGACATTAGCGCGACGCTGGCCGTCAAGCAGCAGGCGCTGTTGACCCACCAAAGCCAACAAAGCGCCTTCGACGGCGGCATGGCCGAGCGATTGCGCTGGCGGGCGCAGACCATCGGCTCGCCCCACGGACTAAGCGCAGCCGAGGAGTTTTTGCATGTGCAGTTGGGGGTGTCGCTGCCAAATAAAGAGCAATCCTGATATAGGATATGTATATTTTTATAAACGTAATTCAATGGTATATTTTATATGAATGCTGTATACTATCTGCAAGGGATTGATTTTGAGTGGGACGATAACAAGGCGAAGAGTAATTTAAGAAAGCATGGAGTTAGTTTCGAAGAAGCAGCAGAGGTGTTTTTCGATCCTTTTTATCAAAGTGGTGATGCTTCTGCTAATCAAGAGCAACGTGATTTTATTATAGGGTACTCGCTTGCGCCACGCCTCTTGCTGGTCGTTTACGTAGAGCGCGGAGAGCGGACGCGCATTATTTCAGCCCGTCAGGCTACTCGCCAGGAAAGAAAATTATATGAAAACACTTAAAGAAAATAGTGAATTGTATATTCGGCCTCGGCCAACCGAGTCAGTATCGATAGAGATACCTGTTGATACGCTTGCGTCGCTGAAGAAAGTGGCTGCCAAGCGAGATATGTCAGATCAAGCGTTGATCAAATTTTACGTTGGTCAGGGATTGCGACAAGACTTGGCTAGATTGTTTGGCGACCGTATTTTGGAAACGACAGCTGAGGTTTTAGCCAAACATCTGGAGTCAGAAGAAGAAGTGACAGCTATCTTGCAGGAAATTCGAGTAGCGGCATCTGATTAAGTCTTACTCTTGCTAAAAGATTTGCTCAATCGCCCATTCCGTATGCTCGCGGATGAGCGGCTCAGGGTCGTGAAGAGCCTGCTCTAACGCCGGTAATGCCTCCGGGCTGCCCCAGTTCCCCAATGCCACGGCGACGTTACGGAGTAGCCCGCGTCGCTTGGTACGCTTCAGCGGCGTTCCTTTAAAACGGGCGCGAAAATCCTCTTCATTCAATGTTATCAAATCGATTAGCTTGGGTGCGACCCAGTCAGGATCGTAGCGCAGGAAATCGGCACTGGTAGGGTGGGCATAGCGCCGTACCCACGGACAAATCTCCTGGCAGGCATCACAACCAAAAATCCAGTTGCCAATCAATGGTCGCATTTCCAACGGAATCGAGCCGCGTAGTTCGATGGTTAAGTAAGAGATGCAGCGGTTGCTGTCCAAGATATAGGGTGCCGGGAAGGCGTGGGTAGGGCAGATATCGAGACAGCGGGTACAGTTACCGCAGGTCCCCAGCCGTTTGCCCTCGCCGGGCAAACTGACTCGACATGTTGCACCGCCATCGGGTGCGGGTTCGTCGAACTCCAGATCGGCATCGACTAAGATTTCCCCCAAGAACAAATAAGACCCCAATTTGGGGCTAATCAGCAGCGTGTTTTTACCGATGAAACCTAACCCGGCTTTGGCCGCGAAATCGCGTTCGAGCACCGGGCCGGTATCGACATAGGCTCGCTGGCGGCGCGGTTGACCTACTTCCCGGTCGATGAATTCTCCTAACGCGCGGAGTCGGGGCAATAGCACGTCATGGTAATCGAGACCCCAGGCGTAGCGAGCGATACGGCCGCGTGCGGGATCGTTCCACAGTTCGGGCGGCGGGTTGAGACGAAAGTAAGACAGTCCGACCACAACCACCGCCTGCGCCCCTTCAACCACGTGGCGCGGGTCTTCCCGCCGCTGCGGATCGCGGCCCAGCCATTGCATATTGGCTTGATAGCCATTGGCCAACCAGCGGCGATAGGCCTCGGCGTGGGGTGCCCGTTCGGCAGGGGCAATGCCGATCAGGTCAAAGCCGAGATCATATGCTTTTTCTTTGATGCGTTGGGAAAGGGACATGAAATGCAATGCAATGGGAGATTGGAGATTAGTTAGTGTCATTGGTTTTTCGCCACAACGATTCAT
>JAGRBZ010000558.1 GCA_020433805.1 Anaerolineae bacterium | reverse complement strand
TGAAACGGGGGATGAAGGCGACGACGGCGGCGGTGGTGAGGGCTAGAGAAAGCTGGGTCAATTGGGACTGTGTGGAGAAACCGGAAACAGGATCGCTCTGCCGGACGGCAGCTAGAAAAGGGATGCCGCGAGCGATGCCATAGGTAACGACGACGGTGGCCGCGCCGAATAAAATCGACATCCAGCGGCCGATGTGCCAGCGGAGAATTTCGCCGCGATAGGGCGGAACTTCGTCCTCGGTGTTGTGTAGTCCCCAGGCGTGGCGTGTTTGCTCGATCAAAGGGCGGCGTTCGTTATCGCTGTAGCGTTTGAGATGGGGCGGACCGTCGATATCGACCAGAGCAGCCGGTAGGGATGTGATAAGGTGATACAAGGGTGGCTGGTCCGATTTATAGGCGGCCTGCTGGCGCTCGGCGGTGGTGAGCGGCAGATGGCCCTGGTTAGCGATGAAGTTTACATATTCGTAGTGGGCTAACTCATCGGGACCGGTGGTTAATGGAGCCAGCCGAGTGTGGGCATAACCAATAATAATGTAGAGCAGCACCAGCAGAAGCAGCGCCCCGCGTTCAATTCTTAGTAACCGCGTTCGGGTCATAGGTCACAGACAACAAAGGCCGGCACAGGCCGACCTGAGACTAACAGTTTAGAGAAGGAATTATAACATTGATCGAAAGGCTGACAAAATGGTAGAGAAGCTGGAGATTATAAGTTGGATATCTGCACCGGTATTTGATGTTCTCACTGCTCCTTAAAAAGTGTGGGCAAGTAATAGAGTTTGGGGGGTGGTGGGTTACTGCCACCCGTGATAAGGGTTACAACCGGCTCCATACCGATAGCCTGATAACCACCGTCGAATGTAACGCTATAATCGATATTGGTTATGGTTTGGGTAGCGGTTACCATAAACGACTGCGCAACGGTTTCATCGACCTCCAGAGAGGCTAGCTCCCAACGGATGATATTCCCGATTTGCGTACCGCCCGACACGTAATGCGCTCCCACCGGCAGCGTGTCGGTGATAATTACATTGGTGGCGGAAATTGAGCCGCTGTTGGTGACGGTTAGGGTATAGGTTATAAGTTCGTCGGGTGCCGCTGTAGCCGGTCCTTGCTTATGAATAGTCAAGGCCGGGGCGGGATCACCGATTATCTCAACCTGCTGCTCTGAAACGGCAAGGTAGGGGCTTATCGTCCCGGCGACCACAGAAACCAGATCGTACAAACCGGGCGGGACATCTGTTAGCGAACAGGGAGCAGTTACCCGGCCCAGCGCATTAGCCGTGATATTACTGCAAATCTTAAAAGCACTGCTCGCATTCTTGAGGTAAACATCATAGCTGAAGGCAGCCGGATGATTTTCAAGATGCACCTTGAAGGGATTAGTGGTCTGAATGTTGGCGTAACCGCTTAGCGACAAGATTTGGGGCGCACCCGTATCGGCCACTACAATAACCAACTCCGGAGCCACCGCCACCCGAGGGTTTTGGCTGCCGGCAACCACCGAGTACAGTTCGTATCCGCCGGGCGGCACAGTATCGAGAGCACAGGCCGGATCGTCGCCACCGGGCAAAACATTGAGGCAGATAGGATAAGTTGATCCATCGGCAGCAGCCAGGTAGATATTATAAGGAATAGCTTGGTGGTCGACCAAATGGGCTATCAATGGGTCTGACTGTGCCAGGATATAGCCGTTGGCCGACGAAATCTGGGGATCAAGGACCGACTGCGAACAGTTGCGGGCCAGGGTTTCGATTTGGTCAAAGACATCATCCAGTGCATCCAAATTCGCTACGCTGAAAAAAGCGCCACAGTTGTGCTCGAAATAAACATCGTCAGTGGTTGGATCGGTGCCGGTGGACATGGCGGCCAGCAAGTCCGGATAAATACCAGGCCCCATTCCGATGGTGAACAAAGCAACATCATTCGCTGCTGCCTGTTGGGCGTAGTAGATAGAACAGTCATAGGCTCGCCGTCCCTGGCCAAAATCACCTTGCCAGAGACCGCTAGCAGCCGCAGGGCACCCTTCAGCATCGTCTGAGTCGTCGTCGTTGGGCACACCATCCGTCATTAAGATTAAAATTCGTTGAGCCGCCCCCTGCCGATCGCACACACTTTTGTCGTTAGTATCAGGGGCGCAATTAGAATTGATATTGGTATTGTTAGGTGTCTCTACGCCCAATTCTTCCAGCCCTTCCCGCATTCCTACTGGAATATTTGTCCCGTTGGTATTGTTATGGATTTCAACCGTCCTGATAAGACTGGTATAGGAGATAGGGTTAGTAGCAGGGTCATAACATTTCTGAACGCCCTGGGTGGTATTTTTGGCGGCCCATTGGATACATTGTAGTTCGGCCCTTTGCTTGATATTCCCTACTACCGTACTGGTCTGACCGTTGTAAACCTCGTTTGAATAGGCTACCAACCCCATCTGGTCAAATTTGGGATCGAGTTGAGCCGCAAAATTCTTAACCGCTTCTTTAGCACTGCGGATGGGGTCTTCATCGTGATACAAATCATTTTCCAGATTGTTTGTGGGGGTCAGCACCTGGGTACAGCCAACGCCCGACCCACCGGCACCGTAATCACTTGAGGCTGAGTCGCTGCTGCTGGTTTTACAAGAACATTCTGCCGGAGTGACATCGTTACCAAAAACGGGATTGCAGACATTACACGCTTCACGGGTACCGGAACCGGGTGTTGCCGCCGGACCGTGCCAGCCGTCTTGCTTAAGGAAGTTCTTAAAGGCAGTGGTAATGCCGAAACTATTACCCCTGACCGTACCTAAATCATTTTCCTCAATCGTGGTGTTTCGATCGCCTCCGTCAAAATCAGTAAAGATAATTTTGTCAACCTGAAAACCGGCACTGCCTTGAAAGAGGCGGAGGGTATGCCGGACGCCACTGGTCGTTGGCACCGAGCCTAACTTCAGCCAGCGCCAGTTATCGCTCTCAGGATGACGGAAATCACCAGACTGGTCCAAATTCGTGTAACTGCGACCGCTAACCAGTTCCCAGTCGGAACCATCAGCCTTACCCACTTGCCAAAAGATAGCCTTACGCCACGCAGGCAAATTACGATAGCCTGACGGATTGTCTCCCGGACTGCTGCCGTTCCACTCCCAACCATAGTTTCCGGAACCCTGAGCCCGAATCCACACGTGGGTATTACCCGACCAATCAGGGGTGAAATCATACTCGACATAGGGAGGGGTACTCGGCGGAACAGGTTCGTCTAAAATATTGGCTTTTGATGCCCAACAAGCCCCACTCATAAAATTCGTTGAGGGGTCGCTGCTGAAACATTCATTATTGTAAGCCGCCCCCTGAAGTTGAGGATAATCGTTAACATTACTTTGGCTGTAGACGGGGAAGGGGTGTGCTCGGATGTAAGAACCGCGAGCGTCCGTACCGGATGCATTGCGGTCCGTTCGCTGGATAACCCAAAAGCCCTGGCCGGGCTGACGCTGCTCGAACCGCCAGCCCTGCCAAGGTACATCGCGGGAGTAATGTTCCGCTTCGTGGACAACATATTTACCGGTTGAGTGGACAATCGATTGGGGGGCTTGGCTACAAATGTTATTGGTGGTGATATCGGGTAGGGGGTTGAAGTAACCATTGTTAGGCCAAGGATTGGCAATGACATCAAATTTTGGATCATTTTTAGCAGCCGGTTCCCAACAATCGAAACAGGTGGCTTCATACCCCATCGAGCCGGAAGTGTCGAAAACAACGGCGATATCCAACGGCCGGACATCGACGGCATCATCGGCGGAGATCGGGGTGAAGCGGTCTAATCCGATAAAGACCACGGTTAACAGACTAACCAGAACAATGAGCATCAATCCATATTTTTTCATAAGTCTCTCCTAAAAGCTTTATTTTAAGATCAGAGGCAGAAATAATTCCTCATCATCCGCCACCGGCGCGAGAACAGCCCATCGGCTGAAATGGTTGGGTGTGGCGGTGACGGGATTGGTGCTATCGACGCCGGTATTGCTTGTATCGAGGCCGGTGGGGACAACGTAGCGGATATCGGCAGCGTGAATGGCAGGGGGTAAAAAAATAACCCCGTTAGAGTGCTTAAAGCAACAAAAACTAAGCCTAGGCCGAAAACCAGACACATGCTAATTTTTGGGATCACGTTCTTCATAGAACTATCCTAAAGCGTAACATGGAAAAGCGGCAGCAAAAATGTTGAAACCTGAAGGTAGTAATCGTGAAGATATAGTGGCAGTGACGTTACGTGAACTTTAATAAAACTTACGTAGTTGGAAAAAATCAGACCCTAAAGGTTTTATAAGTCGACTTTAGGACAAAATAGAAGCTCGATTGCCTCACAATTTTGCTTGATAGATGACTTCGGAAACCTTTAGGGTCTCGAACTGCGTAAGTCATCTTTAATACAAAATCAATTCTACCCCTATCTAATTAATATTTGGATAGAAAAGCATAAGAGAATAGTTAGAAAACTCCAAAGCTCTGATAATTTTCTCCGGAATAAATGTACTTACCGCCTACTCTCTCTCAAACTCACTGACCACCACAAAATCAGAGCCGTCGGCTAATAGTAACCGTTGGCCGGTATCGAAATCGTAAAAACCGGTGATGAGGCGATAAGTGCCGGGCGGCAGGCCGCCTTCAGGGAGAGGCAAGGCGAAGGTATCGACCACGGTTTCGCCGGGCGACCACAGGTTGGTGGGATAGAGGCCGTTGAAGGGTTGGCTGTCCCAGCCGCTAACGACCTCGCCGTCTTGGTTGAGCAGTTGCAGGAAGACGGTGTAGGGTTTGTCGGTGGGCTGGAGCGATTGCCAGTGGAAGGTGATGGGGAGGCTGGAGACTGGAGATTGGAGATGGGGAGATTGGGGGAAGGTGAGGCCGGTGAGTTGGATGGAGTCGGCGAAG
>JAGRBZ010000055.1 GCA_020433805.1 Anaerolineae bacterium | reverse complement strand
CTTTGAGCCGAAGAAAGCCATAACTTACCGCGAATTTCTCAAAAATTATGCCGACCATCCCCGCCGGATGCGCGTATGTTTCGATGAGAATCCGACCTCAGACACCCTACTGGCTCGATCAGAAATCATTACAGCTTACGGCAACGGATTGGATTGTTGGTATTGTGTGGAGACAAGCGGGGAATAAAAAACGTAGCGGGTAACGGTAATTACCACAAGAGAAAAAGAAAAACCGCAGCGTTCTCAGAACAGCGCAAGTCACGCCGAGAACACTGCGGTTATGGTTATAAGGGCGACAGATGTCGTGCTTTTTTGTTTATAGTTGAGCGATATTCACCTTTTTTATAAACTTGCCGGCTACTCTTAACTCGGCGTTGGTGAAATATTCAACATTCTTTAACCGTCCCTCGTACAATCGTTTGACGGCGCTCAGGCGGGCTTCGTCGGGCACCACAACCAAATGCGGCCGGTTGGCATTGCCCGATTTAAGAAACCAATGCTCCTGACCGGGCCGGTCGAAAAAGTGGTAGGTTTTGATAACCTCGATGTTTTTCTCCGCCGTTTGGATAATAACCGCCGCAATGTCGCCATTGTCTACAATTTCCTGCTGACGGATTAGGGCTATATCCCCCGCGAAAATATCATAGTCTACCATACTATCACCTTCGACCAGAACGCCGAAATTGGCACCCACGCACGATAACTCATCGACATAGAGATGATCGTTGGTATCTTTAGGGCTGATAACCCCCAAACCGGCCGATATTTGGCTAACCACCGGGATCATGCGAATAAGGGGATCCTTGGGCGACGCATCGTCTGAGGCAGGCTCCGGAACCAGCACGGTGCCGTGTCGTACAACGCCGATAACGGCACCGGTCAGCGCTACATCGAAAGCCGGCTTATGCTCAAGTCGAACGCCCCATTTGTATTTTTGATAATATTCTTTGATGGCCTCAACCGGCGCACCATAGCGGGTAACAATCAGCGAGGCATCCTGGTTGTGCTCAGCGCGCAGGAAATAGTGGTCTGAACTTTCGTTAGTGAACCTTTTCAGTGAAGCCTGGAGGGTGTCGCCTACAATCAAAACCGCAACGCGCTTCTGATGCAACTTCTCCGGTTTGGTCTCAGCCGCAATAAAGAGCCAGTCACCGGGCTTCAAGCTGTTATCGGTCTCGATACCTAACGGAACCTGAAGGATATAGCTGACTGCGCCAAGATCGATGCCGGCTTTGTCGGCCATCTTCGACAGATCGAGATCAAGCTGGTTGGTGTTCAGAAACGTAGGTTCGTGGTTCTCATAGGCCTTGTGCGTCAAAAATTCAAGGCCGGTTAGTCCCTGCATGCCTGTGATTTTGGCCCCTGTCGCCAGGCTGAAAATATTAATACCTAAGCCCGATCTTCGAACCGGAGTCATTACGGCATTGAGTTGGGACCGTTTCTTAATGAGGGCTGCTTCCTGTCCAACGGCCCGCTGCAGAGGGATAACATTGGCCAGCGCCGATGTGTTTTCGAGCCGGGCATTTTCACCGGCATCGATAACGGCCTCCCAGGCTTCGTCAAGGCGATCCATGCGCCGCAGAGCTATAGCCTGCCCCAGATAGGCCAAGGACAAAACCGGAAAGTAACCGGAGCATATGTATTCATCTCTGGCTCGCAAAAAATGCTCGGCAGCCCGTTCGAGGTTTTCGCCCTGATTGAGCAAAATTGAAGCCAGCAGCAAATGAAATTTGCCGTGACTATATTCAAGCTGCATAAAACCGGTTATATCACTGAGACTGCTCAATGACGTGAGGTAATCTTGCTCATCCAGTTCCAGCAAAGCCTTTTCGCAAGCGATAGTGCCACTACGCACATCACCGATCATAAGCCGCTGTGCTTCATCAAACCAATCTTGCAGACTACTGGTTAACGGCACAGTATCCAAACCGCGATCCAGCAAGTTGATGATCTTGCTGCCGTCAGCCGGACTCAAATGCCGATAGGGCGTGGTTTTTGTGTCCCAGGCCTCGAATTCGCCCGACTCGCGCTCAAGCAAAATAGTGTCGATGTTCTGCAGTCCATTTTCCACCTGCTCTGCCGTTAAGTGATCATATAGGCGCTGTACAGCATCGTCCGGCAGCGACCACTCAACGGCCATACCGGCTTTATACACGCGCGTTTCGTTTACCGTCTGGCGCGTCAGGTCTAATACGGCTACCAAACTATCAATTGCGGCCGTTCGTCCGACCGGATTATTTTGTGACCAATAAATTTGAATGTATGGACGAAAATTGATTTTTTGCGCGGTCTCGGCCGCGGCCTCTGTTTTTTTTGTAAACACCGTGTTCTCATTTGTCTTGATACTAGCTACTGGCAACTCGGCGGCACTATGATATGTGCCAAATCGATGCATTGGGCGACGATCTCGAGTCACGATATGCTCATGTAACATTGTCTCACTCTCCTGGTTTACAATTTCAGTTGTAAGGTGACTGGCACTTTCGTTTCAATCAAGAATGCTGAGTGGAATACAACAGTGTGATTACCGCGATTAAGTGCCAGCCACCTGGCCTGCTGAATAGATACTTTCAGTTTAGCGCTATGAATCAAGCGTCTCTATTCTATTTTACAATTCACTCCGTTAATTTTTTTAACAATACCTTATTCAACCATGCCCCCATTGCTCTGATCTGCCATCAGTTCAGGATAGCGACGATGGAGAAATGAAGAGGACTTGAACAGATCTTTCATCTCCTTAACCGAGGTGGTGGCGCTGATTAGACCAAGCATCGCATTGGCAATTTGCTCTTGCGGTAGCCGTTCGCGTTTTAGCTCACGTAAAATTTCGCGGAAGAGCGCTGCTCTGGCTTCACCTTCACCTTTACCGGCCATAATAGCCGCTTGGGCTTTGGCCCGGGCAGCAATCATATTCGCTTTCGCTTTCGATTCAGCGATACGGGCTTCCGTTTCCTGTATTTTTTCTTCGATGAGCGTTTTTACTTGTTGTTCGATTTTTTCTTTAATTTCCGGGGGGAAGGTGATATCGGCGACATCAACAATCAACAGCTTGGCACCTTTACCCATCCCAAAGCCCATCGATTTTTTGGTGACCATATCTTCGATCTCTTTGATTTTGCGACGATTGATTTTGGTCTCTAAATCACCGTTATCGTCTTCGATCTTGAAGAGATCTTCGGAGTATTCAGACATAATAGCGTCTTTTAGATTGTTGAGGATGGCAAATTTAACCGCATTGTAGGGGTCTGGAGCGCGCAAAGCAGCCAGCCGAGCAGTACTTTCATAAACCTGAAAAAGCTCATCGCCGATGATTGGATCATGTTCCAGAGCTTGCAGCTTTTGCCGAGCCGCTTCAACACTCTGCTCAGCCGCTTCGATAGCGGTGGCCGAGGCATTTTCAGAGATAAGTTGGCTTAAGTTTGCTTCGGCAGCCGCCGCCTCTTTTTGCAGACGGGCTTTGGTATCGCCTGCCGGTTCGATCCGTGCGGCATGGAGTACCGACACATTAAGGGCAATGCGATCACGAGTCAACACATTTTCCATCGTGGAAACGCCGCCTTTGGGGCTTAATGGCAGGATGGCCTTTACTTTTTCGCCGCGCTTTAGCATCACTGTTCCGGCACCAACAACCCGTGTGAATATGCAGCGCGACCATTTGCTGGGGATAGACATTTAGCCAGCCCGGTCCGCCAAATTTTTCCAGCCGTTCTTTGCCGTCTTGATGGCCTTTGATTTCGCCGTCTTCGGCCACGACCACAAAGTGAAGAACGGAAAGAATTGTGTAAAGGGTATGAAAGAAAGCAGAAGCAAAGGTTTGATCATTGCCTACGTGCCACTTCGACACCACCGCCGCTGCCGCCGCCACAATCAAAGCGAACGGTATGGTTACAATGACTACAGCGGCCACAAATCCAATAATACCCGCTACTAAAAGTAGCGCCACACCCTCTTCAAACGACAGTATAGCCCTGGTATGGCCCACAACAAGCTGGCGAACCGCCGGGCTGGAAAGAGCGATCCCCATAGAAACAAGTCCAACAACACCGTGAGCATACAATAAAAGCAGCAGATTTCGCCCCTGATAGGGTTTAAAGGCGGTAAAAATAAAAACGGCCAAGGCCAATAAACATAAAACACCACCCAATAACGGGCTAAACCCTGCAACTAATCCACTAACCGCTAAAATCCCTGCAAAGACTAAGCCCCTCATCAATTTGCCTGTTCCCGACATCGTTTGGGGTTTTAGCATAATAGCGTGTACCGACATGACTATCCCTCCGTCTCAAATAATAAAAGTGCGCGAACCGTCCCGGCTCGCGCAAGAAAATAAATTGATAAAGTGCAGTTGCGACCTCTTTGTCACGTTAAAATAGTAACATAAACGGCTGCAAATTTAACTAGTACCCAAGTACTCAATTTTTTTATGGTAAAGTCGGAAGGTAGTCTACTCTAAAAAAAGCAGCCACTTAGTCCGCTCGAACACACATCTTCGGGCAAAAGTGGCTGTTACCGTTTTAGGACCATCATTCGTTTATTTATGGTCAAGATTTGTCGATTTAACTCTCCGGCTGTTTGTACTCGGTAATATCTTGAATAAACACCTGCACCAGATTAGGAGGGATATAGTTGTAGGTGGTGATAAAGTACTTTGTTTCATCGCGGCTGATCAGTTTGTAGGTGGCTTCACGTTTGACCGTTGTTTGTTCGGCATAGCAGCGATGGAAATCGGCCAGAACCTGGGGGCGATCCTTAAACACTTCGCTGGCAGGCCGACCCATCAAATCGGCAATACGACCGTGGTTCGCTTTTTCAGCCGCATCATTGTAATCGACCATGATAAAATCGTTGCCGGTTCGCTGCCAGGCATAGGTGGGCACAGGAATACCTTTGTATTGTGATTTCAAGCGGGCCTTTGACTGGCGCACGGTCTCTTCGTTCTTTTGGTAGTCCTCTACTTCCTTTCGAAGCCGCTCTGTTTCCAATTTCAACATGCCCAATTCCGCTTCAATATCCTCACGCTTCTGTTTTTCCGCCTCTACCGCAGACTGGGTTTCAGCCAATTGGTTTTCAATTTCCTTTTGGTCGGTAATATCTTGAATATGGACAATAATTAAATTGGGAGGTAAATAATTGTAGGTGGTTACAAAAAAGCGCATTTCGCCGGATGTAACCAGTTGATAGGGCGCTTCCCGAACTACCGTATCCTTAATCTCATAGCAGCGCTGAAAGTCGGCCAGCACTTGAGGCCGGTCGGCAAAAATTTCGGCCGCCGTCTTACCAAAGAAATCAACAATTCGGCCCATCGCTTTAGCCGCTGCATCATTAAAATCAACCAGCACAAACTCACCCCCAATCATCTGCCAAGTATAGGTAGGGATGGGAATAGTGCGGTAATGTTCTCGCAGCCGATCATCAATACTGCTGGCGATGAGCTTTAACCGATCTTCATTTTCCTGCGCTTGTTGCTCGATCTGCTCCCGTTTGGCAATTTCATAATTGAGCGAATCTTTAAGCTGCTCGATCTCCGAGGTGTCTTCTACCGTACTCGAAATCTGGCCACGATAGTGGGCCAAATCCGCTTCCAGCTTTTTGTAGCGCGTGATATTTTCGATATGAACAATAATAAAATTGGGGGGAACAAAATTGTAGGTGGTTACAAAATATTTATTTTCACCGGTGGTCACCAGTTGATAAGGGCCTTCTCGCCTCACAACCACCTTCTTACGAGCGCAAATATCAAAATCCTCAAGAACTTCAGGTCGATCTCCAAAAACCTCCTGAGCCGTTAAGCCCACCATATCGGCAATGTTACCCTGACTGTCCTGATTGGCAGCCTCATTATAATCAATGAGAATATATTCATGGCCCACAATTTCCCAGGAATAGGTCGGTACAGGAATACCGTGGAATTGGGCACGCAGCCGGGCCTGGCTCTGGCGCAATTCTTGTTCGGCCCGCTTCCGCTCGCTTACTTCAAAACGCAGCGCTTCGTTCGACGACATCAAATCGTCAATTTGCTCGGTCATTAGCGCCCCCATGCGGCGCTGCGTCTGAAGCGTGTCGGTTTCCAGATCTTTTTGGGCGGTGAAATTCTCTTTCACAAAGATGTAGTTGGTTACCTGCCCTTTGGGGTTAAACATAGGAATGGCCGTAACCAATTCCCAATAAACCTCACCGCTCTTTGTTAAATTATACCACTCGCCGCGCCACTCTTCACCGTCGCTGATTGTTGACCACATATCTTGAAGTTCTTCTTCAGATTGCCACTCGGTTTCCATGCTGCGCATACTCTTACCGACAACATCTTCATAAGCGTACTCGGTCAGTTCCGTAAAGCGGAAATTAACGTAGTTGATGGTACCTTTACGGTCGGTGATCATCATAGCCACCGGACTCTGCTCTAAGGCCCGCGCCAACAGGCTAATCTGCCGCACTGCTTTGAGGCGCTCGGTGATGTTACGGTTGTAAGAGACAATTTGGTTGAGAGAACCGTCCGCATGGCGCACAGCCCGATAGCGTCGCCACACGATAATCTTCGAGCCATCTTTGCGAACAAGTTCAAGTTCCCCTTCGGCATAGCCTTGTTTTTTAAGGATCATAAACTTTTTGGCAAACAATTTTTTACTGGTTTCTGTGGCGAAAGTTGTGGTGTGCTGCCCTATAATCTCGCGGCGGCTGTAGCCCAGTAACCGCTGGTACGTTTCGTTGCAATCCCTAATGTTGCCCTTCGGATCGAGAATTTCGATGCCGTAAACATCCAAGTTGAAAAAAAGCTGGTTTTGCATCCCCATGGATTGATCATCCCCGGTCTGCTCAACTTCCTTGGCGCTGTTTAATGGCGTGGGCTTCGCCATAGCTTGCTGTTCCATTTCTTTATATCGAACCGCATAGCGAATAACCCGCTTTAGAAGCGCTACATCTATCTGGTCCCTGACCAAAAAATCGACCTCACCGATCTCCAAAAAATCGCCGTTCATTTCCTGAGCGGTTGAATCAATCAACAAAACGGGAGAGGTATCCGGCTTTTGCTCAGATAATCTCTGGAGAAACTTTAATCCGTCCTGTCGCTCAAGTTCGTAGGAGAAAAAACAGAGATCATAGTTGACCGCCGCAAGCTTTTGCCAAGCCGTTTCGTAATCAGAGGCATAATCCATCTGGATCTGCCAAACTTTTATATCGTCAAGTAAATGGCGTAGTTGCAAGAACGTTTGCTTGCTCTTATCTACGCACAGTATATTTAAATCGCGATTTACCATAAATGACTCCACAATACCTTACCAGAAGTAGGGCTTCCTGGATTTTACCATAACGTGTTGAAAACAAACACGTGCAGTCATTATTTACAATTTTCAGTTATATCCAAACCTATCAAATGCTCGTGAGAGAGAAGCGTATCGACCCACAAAAATTATAAACGCTCAGCTAAAATTATACTCTGTTCTCAAGTAATCCCCTATTTTATTCAGATCACCAATAATTTAACAACGTTTGACTTTTTTGCGGATTGTGATACGGTTTACCCTTATCCATTTTACTGATTTTTCAGAGGTTAGAAAGAGAATGAACGCTACCGGCAAACTCGAAGCGATTTGGATCAAACGCATGAAGATGGGGCCAATGGATTTGGTCGATCAGGCTGCGCTCAAAACCAACCGCGGTTTGGTTAATAATGCTAACCAGGGCGGCAAACGGCAGGTAACCATTATCGAAAAGGAAGTTTGGGAAAAGTTGATGGCCCTTCTCGGTGCCGATCTCGATCCCTCGGCCCGACGGGCCAACCTGATGGTCAGCGGCATCAATCTGGCCGACAGCCGCCACAAAGTGTTGCAAATAGGCAACTGCCGCATCCGCATTTACGGCGAAACCAAACCCTGCGAACAAATGGACCAAGCCTTTTTCGGCCTGCAAGAGGCCATGCGCGACAACTGGAACGGCGGGGCTTTTGGTGAGGTGCTGGATGATGGGCTTATTACCGTCGGCGATCCGGTGGCCTGGATTGAGGCAGAGGGGTAAGAAATAAGGAAGGTCAACACGTCTTATAGGTTAGCGGCAAAGTGCGCCTTGTTGGACGCAAGAAGCTCCGATAGTTTTCACGACCCATGACCGCTCTTTTATATGAAGCTCACGAGAACTGTCTCTCATGGCAGTTCTCTTTTTTTTAACACCTGTAATAATATGAGTTCCGCAGTTGACATGTCATTTCGAGGATTTTTTTTGAACGACGAGAAATCCCTGAGAAAGTTGTTTGCAAGCAGTTGCTATAGGGATTTCTCCGCCTTTAGCTACGAAATGACATCAGTAGGTGTCAAGTGCGTCACTCATAAGTAATTCGCAAACGGATACACTTTATGAGCACACTCAGCCCAACCAAAGCAAGCCGCCTTGTTAATGCCACACCCTTCTTCTACGGCTGGATCATCTTGGCCGCCGGCACAATTGGCGTTATCGTCATGGGGCCAAGCCAAACGTTCACAGTGGGCGTGTTTATCGACTCCTTCATCAACACCTTTGGCATCTCGCGGTCGAACGTGTCGCTTATTTATGGGGTGGCCACGCTGGGCGGCTCGCTGCTGCTGCCGATTACCGGCCGTCTCGTCGACCGCTATGGCCCTAGCCGGATGATTATCTTGGTGACCCTCGGCCTGGGCCTGTCGATTATGGCGGTCGGCCTAACCCACAGTGTCGTTATGCTGCTGCTGGCTTTACTGGCACTTCGCTATTTTGGCTTCGGCTCGATGCAGTTGGTGGTTAATAACGCCATCGCTCAATGGTTTATCCGCCGGCGCGGGATAGTGATGGGCATCGCCGGCCTCAGTTTAGCCGCCTCGCTCATCATTTATCCGGTTCTATCCGAATTTCTCATTCAGCAATTTGGCTGGCGCGGCGCGTGGATCATTTTAGGGCTTTCGGTCTGGATTATTATGCTGCCCGTCGGCTGGTTTTTCTTTCGCGATGCGCCGGAGAATTATGGCCTCCAGCCCGATGGCGACGGCGACGCGGACATCAACTTTGCATCTCACGTCAGCGAAGAAAACTGGACCCTGGCCGAAGCCAGACAAACCGGCGCTTTCTGGATATTCGCTGCCGCCCTGTCGACAATGGCCATGATGATGGCCGGTTTGGTCTTTCACCAAATTTCGCTGTTTGAAGTGCGCGGCCTCAGCCGCGAAACAGGCGTTATGGCCTTCAACGTTATGGCCCTAACGTCTATTATAGGCAACTTAGGCATGGGCCGTTTGCTCGATAAATACTCGGCCCGACTGCTGCTAAGCAGCGTTTTGTTTTTGCTGGCCGCAACCATCGCCTTTGTCCAGATTATCCAAACCCCACTGCAAGGCTATATCTTTTCGGCCATGGTGGGTCTAACCAGCGGCAGCTTCCGCGTGATGGACTCGGTCGTCTGGGCCAAATATTTTGGCCGGCAGCATCTGGGCAGTATCAAAGGCGCAACGATGATCGGCGTCATCGGGGCCACATCGCTTGGCCCCTATCCCTTAGGGCTAAGTTTCGACACCTTCGGCAGCTATTCCATCGCCCTCAACATTCTCTTGCTGATCCCGTTAGTCATTGCCATCACAACCTTTTTTATCAATCGCCCGGAAAAACAAAAACTTCGTTCGTCGTAACTGCGTTAGCCATCAGCCAATTTCTCTATCGCTAATCTCCAATCTCCGACCCCATTACGCAAGATAAACTTTCTACAATTTCTATACAAAGGGCGTTTGGCAGCCTCAGAGCCGCTTTTGCCGTCGAAAACAACGCCCTTGAGAATACATGACAAGCTAAGGAGCAACCCATTCAGAGTTGACATTTTGCAGCTCATCGATCAAAATGTCATCTACTATTTCCCGCTGTACCGGCTTTTACTCTCACACACAAACCGTCTACAAAAAACTAAAGCAAGCGACAACAGAGAAACGATAGCGTGCTCGATACACTGCTCAAAACCAAACTGTATATTCCTCCGGCGCGACCGCAGTTGGTTGCGCGCCCGCGTTTAACCCAGCAGCTTAATCGGGGATTGCACCGTAAATTAACGTTGGTTGCCGCCCCACCCGGCTTCGGCAAAACCACGCTTATGAGCGAGTGGCAGGCCGCGCTCCCGCCCGACGACTGGTCGATGACCTGGGTTTCCTTAGATGATCAGGATAATGATCCGGTTCGCTTTTGGAGCTATATTATCTCAGCGCTCGACGCCGCCGGCACCGATTTAAGCAGCGATGTTCTGCCCTCGCTGCACACGCCCCAAGCCCCGGACATCGAAGCGATTCTGATTACGCTCATCAACGCGATGACCACCATCGATCACCATATCATTCTGGTTTTGGACGATTATCACGTTATCAACGCCGAGGCCAACCATCAGGCCCTTACATTTTTGCTCGATAACTTGCCGCCCCGGCTGCACGTGGCTATCACCAGCCGAACCGACCCGCCTATACCGCTTACCCGGCTGCGGGTGCGCAGCCAACTCACCGAGCTGCGCGACAGCGACCTGCGCTTTACGCCTGCCGAAATAGCCACCTTTCTCAACCAAATTATGGGGCTAAAGCTGTCGCCCGATGATGTTGCGGCTCTGGAAGCCCGCACCGAAGGCTGGGTGGCCGGGTTGCAGTTGGCGGCGCTTTCCATGCAGGGCTATGACGATGTCCAACGCTTTGTGCAATCGTTTACCGGCAGCCATCGCTTCGTCATCGACTACCTGGCCGAAGAGGTTTTGTCCCAGCAGCCCGATCACATCCGTACCTTTCTCCTGCACACCTCCGTCCTCGACCGTCTGTCTGCACCGTTGTGCGATGCCGTTATGAACACAGCCAACTCCAATAGTGATGGTCAACCGCATAGCGCCGAGCATTTTTCACATCTCCAATCACCGCTTCATTACCAATCCCCTTCTCAATCTATCCTTCAACATCTGGAGTATGCGAACCTCTTTCTTATCCCTCTCGACAGCGAGCGGCGCTGGTATCGCTATCACCATCTTTTTGCCGATTTTCTCAAGGCGCAGTTGGCCCACATTACCGATGAAGCGCATATTGCCGACCTTCACCGTCGGGCCAGCGATTGGTATGCCGATAACGGCCACATCCCGGAGGCGGTTCGCCATGCGCTGATCATCGATGATACCGATCGGGCAACCGGTTTGATGGAACCGGTGGTCATCGACATGCTGGCCGGTGGCGAGGTTAACACTGTGGCGACCTGGCTCGATGCCCTACCGGATGCATTTATTCAAACCCGCCCGCGCTTGAGTTTAAGCAAAGCCTGGACGCTAATCGTCACCAACCGTTGGGATGAAATCGGCCCTTACATTCACTATGCTGAAGAAAACCTCGCCCCGTATGCTACCCATGACGCGGCGCAACTGCCGGATGAGGTTTTGGGAATGCTCGGCGAAATAGCAGCGCTTAAGGCAATGCGGGCCAGCAATCAGGGCGAAATAGCGGAAGCCATCACGCTGTGTCAAGCCGCGCTCAAACAACTGCCGCAAGAAAATCGGGTCGTACGAAGCATTCTGCTGTTAGCCTTAGGCGGCATTTACGTCTCTGCCGGTGACTTGGAACTGGCAACCGAAACTTTATTAGAAGCCATTTCAATCAGCCAGGCTATCAACGGATTGGTTATCGCCATGTCGGCCCTGGCCAATTTAGCGGGTCTCTATAAAGAACGCGGCAACATCGAGCAAGCGATTGAAATTTTCAAGCAAGCAACGACCTCCTCTTCAACAGCCTTGTCCAAAGAGCGGTACCAATCACCAAAAATCACAACCCTTAATACCTGGGCCTATCTGGGTTTGGCCGAAATATATTACCAACGCAACGAACTCGATAAGGCCCAGAGCTATCTGGACACGGGCTTTGAACTGGCCCAACGCGGCAATTTTTTGGGCGGCAACCTGGTCATAGCCTTTATTGTGCAGACCCTGTTGACGCAGGCTCGCGGTGATAATGCTAAGGCGCTGGCAACTATCGAGCAGGCCAGAAACGCCGTTGTTGGAGAGGCCCCTATCGAGTCGTGGATACATGCCGTAGAGGCATGGCTGTGGCTGGTCGGTGGAAATTTCGCCGCCGTTCAGCAGTGGCAGCAGCAGTCGGGCCTGCCGCTGAGCGATCCGGCCGATTACGTTCGGCTCCCCGGCGAACATACCATTCTGGTTCGAACCTGGCTAGCCCAAGAACGCTTCGATGAAGCCTTCGCGCTGCTGGAAAATATGCATGCCGCCTTCAAAGCCGAAGGACGCAACGGTCGACTGGTAGAAGTGGTTATGCTGCAAGCGTTGACACTGTATTGTCAGGGCAAAGTCGATCAGGCGCTTATCCCCCTAACCTTGGCGCTTAAGCTGGGCCACCAAGGAGGCTACATTCGTCTCTTTGTGGATGAGGGGCTGCCGATGGCTCAACTATTGACTCTGGCGAAATCGCGCCGCATCGCTGCCGATGAAAGCTATCTCGACAGGCTGCTTGCTGCGTTCAACCCGGACGCTTTAGAAACGCCCGCCAAGCTTTCCAAAAAAGCAACACCGTCTTCTACCCTTACCGTTCAGCCGTTAATTGAACCGTTAAGCGACCGCGAATTAGAAGTACTGGAGCTTATTGCCACCGGCCTTTCGAACCAAGAGATCGCCGATAAGCTGATCATCGCCGAAGGCACCGTTAAAAAGCATATTCACAACATCTTCGGCAAACTCGGCGTACGGCGTCGCTCGCAAGCTATTCTCCGCGCCACGGAATTGCATTTGCTGTAGAGTAGAGAGCAGTAAAAGCTGTCGCACTCCTCTGAAATTAGCAGTTAGCAGTTAGCGAGGAGCGGAGCATCCTCAGATGCGGAGCGGCTCTACCCTTGCCATTCGCATCGGACGCTGGCGGCTCACTCCGCCATAAGATAACGATTCTCGTTGCTGGCGTCGTCTCACGTAAAACTGTCGACCCTCTTACTATCAACACCTTTGAATTGGGTCTTAAAAATCAATTGGGGAGTCACACAGCTAGCTGTGTGACTCCGGTATGTACCCGATTAAGTTGTTGATTTACAAATACAAAGGAGATCCACCCATGAGTTGGCGAGTCTTAGAGCAAGAGAATATGGAACTGGCTGAGTTTGGCCGGGCACGGCTGGCCGGTCGACCGGCCTATCTGGCAACCGTGCGTCAAGACGGCTCGCCGCGCGTGCACCCGGTTACCCCTATTGTCGGCGACGGGCATCTATTTATCTTTATGGAGCCAACCTCCCCCAAAGGGCATGATCTCCGACGCGATGGGCGCTATGCCCTCCACAGCTCGGTTGAAGATACGGGCGGCGGTGGCGGCGAGTTTTTGATCACCGGCCAGGGCCACCTCATCGACGATGTGAAACTTCGCGCTGTGGCTGTTCAATACGCAGCCTACGCCCCTAAAGAACGCTACATTCTCTTCGAAATGACGATTGAAACCGCCTTTTCGACCACTTACGACTCAGATGGGACGCCCATTCGCAAGCGGTGGAAGCGGGAATAATAAATGGAGATTGGTAATTGGAGACTGGAGATTAAAAAAATGAAACATCCTGAAATCATTATCGAACCGGCCCATGAAACCACATTGCCGGATATATTAGCGCTTCTCACAGCCAACCAACTCCCCCCGGAAGGCTTGAGCGATCATATAGAAACGGCGTTAGTCGCCCGTAACGGCACGGCCATCATCGGCAGCGCGGCGCTGGAGATGTACGGCTCGGCGGCACTGCTGCGGTCAGTTGCCGTGGATCCCAATTTTCAAGGACAGGGTTTGGGGCAGCAACTCACCCAGGCAGCTATCGCTCTGGCGCAGCAGCACAACATTCGTCACCTCTACCTCCTCACCGAAACCGCCGCGAATTTCTTCCCTAAGTTCGGCTTTTATAATATCGATCGCGCCCAGGTGCCGTCTGAGGTAAAAACCTCGCTTGAGTTCACCACACTCTGTCCCGATAGTGCTCGCGTTATGACGCTGCCCGTGCCCTCGCAATAGCGATAGATGACGGCGATGAGTAAAGGGTATTGGACGATCTGGATCGCGACGCTGCTCTTTTTCGCAGCCTTCTATACGTTGATGATCCCCCTGCCGCTCTATCTAACCGGCGTGGGGTTACCCGACTGGCAGGTCGGTGTGGTTTTGGGCGCGATGGGCATCACCTCGCTACTGGTGCGGCCTTTTGCCGGTATCTTTGCCGATGGCTGGGGCCGCCGTCAGGTGATGCTGTTAGGCACCGCCTCGCTGATGATCGGTGCGGTCAGCGTGAGTTTCACCACACAGCCGGTGCTCCTTTTCGGGCTGCGTATCTTACAAGCCACCGGCTACGTAGCCTTTACCACCGCTGCCACTGTCCTCATCGCCGATTTAGCTTCGCCGGAAAAGCGCAGTTCGGCGTTAGCCTTTTTTGGCGTAGCGGCCAATGTGGCGATGACCATGACTCCGGCTATGGTCAATGCCCTGCTCGACACGTTGACCTTGACGGGAGCCTTTTGGCTAAGTGGCGCACTTGCCGCCCTGGGAGGTATGTTGGCCCTGCGTGTGCGACAGCAACCACCAGAGCAGCAGCAGTCGTTCGCCCGGAGCGATATACTCCACCTCGCACGCCGATTATATCTCCCGTTCACTGCCGCCGCCTTATTTGGGTTGGCTTTTGGAGCCTTCTTTCAATTTATCCCCCTTCTCACCCAACGGCGCGAATTGGGCTTGGCCGGGCTGGTCTATACCACCTACGGCATTAGTATTATTCTGACCCGGCTGTTTACCGGCCGAATTTTGGATCGGGCGCATAAAGGGCTAACGCTGGCAATTTCATTTATTCTGCTGGCTCTAGGATTGGTGAGCTTTGCCTTTGCCAGCGCCCCGTTTCATCTCTTTGTAGCGGCGTTTCTGGTAGCAGCCGGATCGGGTGTTTTGCACCCGCTGCTGATTTCTATCCACATTGGGCAAGCCGCCCCATCAGAAAGGGGTCGAGCCAGCGCTATCTTTTACATCGGCTTCGACGCCGGTATTGGGTTAGGGGCGTGGCTGTTGGCTCCCATATTTCAGTGGTTCGGGTTGACCGGCTTGTTTATGATGGCCGCCGTCGCCGCCGTTATCGGCCTGCTACCAGTATGGTTGATGTCGGTTGTAAAAAACTCGCCTCAGCCCACTCTGGTCAGGTGATTAGCTCTACGACGCCAGGCAAAATTTGAAAAAGTTCAACTTTGAACTAAAATGTAAGGTAACGAAAAGCCGAACGGCACATCATAAGACTTAAAATGAATGAAAAGCCGTAGTACGGGGCAAAGCAGCCATCCAACGCTTTTTAGAACATCACAATGGATGGCTTCGAACGCATCCGCAGGCTTGTACCAAACCCACTGAAGGGCTAGAGCCAACATAGAGGCTCTTTTTTTATGCCCTCCGACAGAAAATAGAAATTACCGGTCTTGATCACAAGACGTTTAACCGCAAAGGTAGGACAATGAAACAACGAACTGATCTTCGAAATGTTGCCATTATTGCGCACGTAGACCACGGCAAAACAACCTTAGTTGATGGCATGCTGCGGCAGGCCCAGGTCTTTCGCACCAATCAACAGGTTGCCGAGCGGGTTATGGACTCTAACGACTTAGAGCGTGAGCGCGGCATTACCATTCTCTCTAAAAATACGGCTATCACCATCAAAAACCCGGAAACCGATGAGATCGTCAAGATCAACATTGTCGATACGCCGGGCCACGCCGACTTTGGCGGTGAGGTTGAGCGGGTTCTCAATATGGTCGATGGGGTTTTGCTGCTGGTCGATGCTGCCGAAGGGCCAATGCCGCAAACGCGCTTCGTGTTAAAAAAAGCGCTGGAGTTGGGCCATCGGGCTATCGTGGTCATCAACAAAATCGACCGCAAAGATGCCGATACGGATCGGGTCTTGAATGAAACATTCGATTTATTCATCGAACTGGGTGCCACCGACGAACAGGCGGATTTCCCGGTGGTTTACACCATCGCGACCACGGGCCAGGCCGGTCTCTCGCCGGATCTTCAGCCCGATCTTCAACCGCTGTTTGAAACTATTCTGCGCGAAACGCCGCCGCCGGTGGTCGATGTCGATAAGCCCTTGCAGATGCTAGTTACCACATTGAGCTACGACACCTACCGTGGTCTGACCGCCATCGGACGCGTTTTCGCCGGACAGATTCGTATTAACGATCCCATTGTGCGGCTAACGCCCGGCGGCGAGCGCTTTTCCGACCAGGTGCGGTATCTGTACGTTCACGAAGGCTTAAATCGAAAAGAAGTGCCGCTGGCTGAGGCCGGTGAAATTGTCGCCATCTCCGGGTTGGAAGGTGTGGCGATTGGCGACACCTTGGCCGATGCAGAAAATCCGGTGGCGCTGCCGTCGATTCAGGTAGAAGAGCCGACCGTGCGTATGACGTTCTCGATTAACACCTC
Source organism: Anaerolineae bacterium (assembly GCA_020433805.1). Classification (GTDB taxonomy): domain Bacteria; phylum Chloroflexota; class Anaerolineae; order 4572-78; family J111; genus JAGRBY01. The sequence continues at coordinate 14,069 of JAGRBZ010000055.1, read as the reverse complement.
GCCGTTTGCCGGTCGAGAAGGAAAATGGAGTACCTCGCGGCGCTTGCGCGAACGGTTGTATGAAGAGTTGAAGCACAATATTGCCTTGCGGGTTGAAGAAACCGATAATGCTGATACGTTTACGGTGTCCGGGCGCGGCGAACTGCACCTGGCGATTTTGATCGAAACGATGCGGCGGGAAGGGTATGAGTTCCAAATTTCGCGCCCGGAGGTCATCATCAAACCAGGGCCGGATGGCGATCTGCAAGAACCGTATGAAGAAGCCTTTATCGAAACCTCTTCGGAAACCGTCGGCGCAGTGGTTGAGATGCTGGGCAAGCGACGCGGCGAGATGGTCAACATGGAAAATACAAACGACGGCGCAACCCGTTTAACCTACGTTGTACCTACACGCGGGCTGTTGGGTTTCCGCTATCAATTTTTAACGGCGACTCGCGGTATGGGCACCATCAACACGGTGTTTCATGGCTATGGTCCGGTAGCCGGCCCAATCGGCTCCCGCTCAAAAGGCTCACTGGTTGCATGGGAAGCCGGTGTTTCGACCTCATTTGGTATACAAAACGCCGAGCCGCGCGGTATTCTTTTTGTCAAACCCGGTGTCGACATTTATGAAGGTATGGTTGTGGGCGAACACCAGCGCCCCGGCGATCTGGAAGTAAACGTTTGCAAGAAAAAGCAACTTAACAACATGCGCAGCGCTGTGCGGGATATTGATGTGGCTTTAACACCCCCTCGCCAAATGAGCCTGGATGAGTCGATCGAATACCTGGCTGATGATGAACTATTGGAAGTGACTCCCCAAAATTTGCGTATTCGCAAACGGGTTTTAGACAAAAACCAGCGAGCCAGAGAAGCCAAACGAACAAAGGCCGCGCTGGCTGTATAAAGTAGGGATAGGAGCATTGTGCGACTCGAAACGGATCGTCTTCTGTTGCGTGAGTATCGAGCCGAGGATTTGGCTGCCATTTACAATTACCAGACCCATCCGGCTTATCTACGGTATGCGCCGTGGTCGCAGCGCCACAAAAAGGACGTGCAGAATTTTTTGCACAATCTCATCGAGTGGCAAAATGAACAACCGCGCATAAAATTTCAGTTGGCGATTGAGTTAAGAAGTAACCAAGAGTTGCTTGGCTCTTGTGGGCTTCGAAAAACCCGAGACACCGCATTTGAGGCTGAATTGGGTTACGAGATCGACCCTCATCATTGGGGAGAAGGTTATGCAACGGAGTCGGTTCGAGCCATACTCAAGTACGGTTTTGATGATTTACAGTTACACCGTGTTTTTGCTTCGATTATAGCCGATAATCTTGGCTCACGGCGCGTGGTTGAAAAACTGGGCTTTACGTATGAGGGACAACTTCGTGAGAACCGCCGGTTTAAAGATCGATGGTGGGATACGTGTCTCTACGGTCTACTCAAAGATGAGTGGGCAAAAGCCGCGTAAAATGCTATGAACCCTTACCCTTTTTTACTTCACGTGGAAGTTGTACAATAAATTTTGTATAGTGGCCAACTTTACTCTCACACCGAATTGTACCCCCTAATTTTTGAGTGACCAGGTTGTAAGTAATGTAGAGACCCAGTCCAGTACCCCCTTTTTTACGAGCTGTAGTAAAAAACGGTTCGAATATCTTTTTTAATGTCTCCGGCGGCATGCCACAACCGTCGTCGCTGTATTCTAGACACAACTGTTGATCTTGGCCGGAAACGCGAAAATGTAATCGCCCCTGGCCGCCATTTGGATAACCATGTTTGAGTGAATTCATCACAAGGTTGGTTACCATCTGAGAAAAAGCGCCCGGATAGCTAGTTAACTTTATCTGATCATCTCCCTCAATTTCCACATAATGCTCTGTTCGCTTGAGTTGAGGTTGTAAGCTGCGTATTATTTCTTTTAAGTATCGCATCGCAAAAAACTCGCGCTGGTCTAAGTTGGTTTGGTCGACCGCTACTTGTTTAAAGCTGTGGATAAGCTCAGTTGCACGATGTAAATTCTTTAGGATTAAGTCGCTGCTATCGCGGGCTATACTAACATATGACTCTAACACCGAACGTTTAAGCTGCCCATTCTCAATCGCTTTAAAGAACAAGGCGGACTCATCGGCTAGAGTTGAAGCGGCTGTAACGCTGATCCCAATCGGGGTGTTGATCTCGTGGGCTACCCCGGCCACCAAGCTACCAAGCGCAGCCATTTTTTCCGACTCGATGAGCTTCTGTTGCGTGGATTTCAGATTCTCAAATGCTTCAGACAGATTTTTGTTTGACTGTTGGAGTTGACAGGTTAACTGCTTTAGTCGTAAATGGGTGTTAATTCGGGCCAACACCTCGGCTTGTTGAATGGGCTTGGTAATGTAATCAACAGCCCCACTTTCAAACCCTCTTACCTTATAATCAACGTCAGCTAGAGCCGTCATAAAAATAACGGGAATATTTTTCGTTTGCTCATCCTCTTGCAAAAGTCGGCAGGTTTCAAAGCCGTCGATGCCCGGCATCATTACATCCAGCAAAATGATATCAGGCTGCCCCTTTCGAGCGATGGAAAAACCGCTCTCACCATCCTGCGCAACCATCAGATCAAATCCATCTACTTCCAAATACTCAGCAATAACCCGAAGATTGGTGGGTTGATCATCGATGATCAGAACCGTCTGTTCTTTACGTTCCATATGTTACTCCCGAGGAAGGTGGTGTTCTAGTAAGTGTATCAATTCTTGCTGACGAAATTCGGTGGCTAGCCTCCTTACGACCTGAGCAAAAGGGGCATACCGTTCATCCAAACTTTTAATGTTATCTACATACTGCCGAATTCGAGGCAGCCGCCCCATTTCGGCCCATTGGTACAATTGCATCAGTTCTGCTGTTGGGGGTGGAATAAGCTTCTGTGGTTCAATATCATTGACGGATATTGATGTTGTTTCTTTAATCTCTTTTGTAGGAACACGGGGTTTCTTAGCAGAGTCCTCTATTACCGGCAGTTGCACTTCGAACCAAAAGCAGCTTCCTTGCCCCGGTTCACTTTCCAGTTTCAACTCGCTATCCATCAATCCAAGTAACTGTTGCGTGATTGATAATCCCAACCCCGTCCCCTCTCGACGAAAGTCATGATCACCTACCTGTTCAAAGGGCAGCAGTACCTTTTGCAAATCTTCAGCTTGTATGCCTATGCCCGTGTCTTCAACTTCAAAGCGTATAACCTGACTCTGTTCATCTATTGCGGATTGAACACCATTAACCGATGAAACGCGTAGAGTGATTTGACCCTCATTGGTGAACTTAATCGCATTCCCTAGAAGGTTAATTAATACTTGTCGTAAACGAGTCTCGTCGACTAAAATCCCAAACGGGAGCGAATCATCAACTTCGAGAATGAAACTTAGCCTCTTCTCTGTTGCCCACAGATCTACAATGCCAACAACACCTTGCAAGAATTTACTTAAATGAAGTTCCGTCAAATTAAGTTCCATTCTTTGTGCTTCGATTTTGGCAAGGTCCAAAATATCATTGATGAGCATCAACAAATGTTCCCCGCTCTGCTGAATAACCTGTAATCCGGCCAGCGTTTGATGATCAAGGTTAGATTTAAGTCTAATTGCTTGAACATAACCTAAAATACCATTGAGTGGAGTACGTAGTTCGTGGCTCATCTTCGACAGGAATTCACTTTTGGCTCGGTTGGCGGAGTCTGCCTCCTCCTTGGCTTGCCGCAACATTTCTTCTGCTTCTTTACGTTCAGTAATATCTCGGATAACCCCGGTTAATATCATTTCCCCATTCTGCAAATGAACAGCCGCTTTTTTCGTTGAAATAACACGTGTAACGCCATATGCATTCGTAAGCATCTCTTCATTTTCTAGGGGATAGGGGCTGGCAAAGGCTGTGTTATCGCCTTCCAAAAATATATCGGCCTGTTCTTTGGGAACAAAATCATAATCACTTGAGCCGCGTAATTCGGCAGCCGTCCGCCCCATAAATTGACAGAAAGCCTCATTGAATTCAATAAACAGATGATCTTTATCTTTGACAAAAAGCGGATCGGGAATGGCATTAATCACCGAATTAAAAAACTCCGCTGCATTCCGTAACTCTTCCTCAAGTCGTTTGCGTTCCGTGCTATCCCAAACTAGACCCTGATAATGCGTGATCTGCCCCGCATCATCACGAACAATTGTTGTGCGATCCTCTACCCAGCGTATCTGTCCATCTTTGGCGATGAGACGATACTCTTGGCTATATGCATCAACTCCGTTATCTGAAAAGTTATGTACCTCCTGAGCAACTCGATCCACGTCATCAGGATGGATCATATCACTATACGATATTCGACCCAAGAGCAAATCCTCAGAAGTATAGCCAAATTGGGCCACATTATCCGTTACTAAATCAACCGGCCATCCTTCTTGCGCCAGCCATCTGAAAAGCATTACCGGACTATTTTCAACAATAGAGTTGGCTTGCTTTATCAGTTCTTCATCCTTTTTTCGTTCCGTAATATCATGAAAGCCGGTTATTAACGCCTGATCACCAAAAAAACTGATAGCTGATATAGAAATATTGGCCCAAAACGGTGAGCCATCAAAGCGTCTAAACCGAATCTCCATATTTTTAATAAATCCGTCATGTTTTAGAGCCTCAAGCACCTTTCGACGTTCGTTGGGATTGTAGTAAAAATCTGGCGAGATCTCACCACTCAGAGTTTCCACCGACGCGCCAAACAGTTCAGCCAAAGCTTTGTTCACGTAGAGTACTAACCCATCTTCCACGCGGGTGATAGTTATAGGGGTCAATAGGTTACCAATAGTTGTTCTAAACTGTTCTTCACTTGTGCGCAATCTTTCTTCTGCTAGTTTACGGTCGGTTATATCTTGTACAGTACCAACAAGCTCAAGGGGTTGACCGACTTCTGAGCAAACCAAATGGGCATAAGCAAATGCATAACGTACTTCCCCATTTTGTCGTATCAATCGATATTCTATATTAATCACCTGTGTGTCAGACTCCAACACACTCTGAATAGCTTGCAAAAGACGGTCAACATCTTCCGGGTGAATCAGCTCTTTAAAGAAGTCAAAGTCAATCTTGGTACCCAAGAGTATATCAAATATTTCATAAATTTGATCGCTCCAAAAGATAACGTTGGTGTTGATATCCCATCGCCACCACCCCAGGTGAGCCAATTTTTGCGCTTCAATCAAACGACTTTCGCTTTCACGCAGCGATGTTTCTACTTCTTGCCGTCTGGCAATGTCTAGTTGAAGTTGTTGGTTAACCTGAGCCAATTCGGTCGTTCGCTCAATAACCCGCTCTTCCAACGTGTTGATAGTTTCTCGTAGGCGAGTTGTCATTGTATTAAAAGCTTGGGCCAATTGACCGATTTCATCTTGAGACTCAATAGGCGCTTGTTGAGTTAAATCACCGGCACTCATTGCCAGGGCCGTTTTTGCCAAACTTTGCAAGGGGTAGACGATTTTATTTGCAGCAAGAAAGGCTAATCCGGCTGCACACAACAGTACTCCAACCAGCGTTATCGCTACAATTGACACTTCTCTAATCGCTAGAGAGAACGCTTGCGATACAGGAGTTTCGCTTACTACGGTAAAAACCCGCTTACCTAAGACAATTGGTGTTGAAGCCAGAACAACATAATCTCCGTCAAGTCCAGTAGCAATTCCAGGCCGGATTGGCATAGCAAAAGAAAGGTCAGACAGCCATGTTGCGCCCCCACTCTGAACAATAACCTGTCCGGTATCATCTAAAATATAATTTTTTTTGCCGGTAGTTGAGTGAATGTCTGCTATAACATCCCAAATTTTACTGATTTGAACCGAGGCAATCAGTACACCACTCACTTCATGTTGATCAACCCCCAAAAAAGGCATCGCGATTGTTATCAACGGTTCATCGGTTAGTTCATCAATATAAATAGGGCCATAGTAAACTTCAGCGTTTGTTTTTGGGACAACAAAGGCCTCAAGTTGTGTATAATCTACAGTTTCTCTTTCCCTCTCTATACTATCAAAGGAGAAATGTGTTTGCGCATTCCCATTTTTGTCGACAAAGGTTAATTCTACAAAGTCATTTTGATGTGATTGCAGTTCCAACAGTAAGCTACGTCGTCGCTCAAGACTTAGATTTGCCAGCCCTCGATTTTGTGTAATAAGCGACATATCATCTTCAAAATCTTGAATAAATTGCGTTATAGTAAGCGCTATTTCTTCAGCTATAGCCCGTTGGGACTCGATAGCATAATCACGCTCAAGAGCAAAAATTTGCCAAGTTAATAAGATCCAAACTACGAGTAATGGGCCAAAAGCCAAGCTAATAAATGTTATCATTAATCGTTTACGAATGGAGTACTTCATGCGTAATCTCTCTCTACCTAACCGGTAGTCGACGTCACTTTCACCTGTGAAGCGGAAGTTGGATAGTAAATTTTGTATATTTCTTTACTTCACTCTCACATCGAATGGTGCCACCCAATTTTTGAGTAACCAAATTGTAGACGACAGGTAACCCCAACCCTGTACCGCCGCGATCTCGCGCTGTAGAGAAAAAAGGCTCAAATATCTTGCTCACATTTTCAGCAGGAATACCACATCCATCATCACAATACTCGAGCACTACTTTATTATCTGTTTGAACAATCAATAATTGCAAGCAACCTGTCTCACCCTGTGAATACGCATGCATAAGCGAATTGCTTACTAAATGATTTATCAACTGCGAATAGGCTCCCGGAAAACTATTAAGTTCAAGGTTATCATCGCCTATAATCTCTATATGATGACCTGCTTGTTTTACTTTTGGCATCAAACTACGCAGCACCTCTTCGGTATAAGGTTTGATAGCAAAAGTACGTTGCTCTAAACTGGTTTGGTCAACCGCCATTTGTTTGAAACTCTGCACCAACTCTGCCGCCCGGCTTAGATTGCGCAATATTAAGTGGCTACTCTCTTGTGCCGTACCAATATAGGTATCAAGCGTCGAGCGTTTAAGCTTTCCGTCGTGGAAAACCTCCAAAAACATTTTTGTTTCATCATACAGGGTCGAAGCTGCGGTTACTCCCACACCAAGAGGCGTATTAATTTCATGCGCCACCCCTGCGACCAAATTCCCAAGCGCGGCCATCTTTTCTACCTCAACCAACTGATGCTGTGCTACTTTCAAATCTTCCAGTGCTTGTGTTAAATCGCGTGTACTTTCTTCAACCATTGTCTCTAAATGTTCTGAGTATTCCTTTAGAGCTTCATCAGCCTCAACCCGCTCGGTTATATCACTATAGGTAATTAAAAGGCCCTTAACGCGCCCTTTATCATCATGCAGAGGGATCCTATTCGTATCTAACCACACCAAAGTTCCATCTCGGTGCAATTGCGAGTCGATAACGTGATACTGAGGACAATCATTGTTCATTACTTCATCATCTTGCATTCGATAAAGTTCGGCCTTACTCTTATCCCAAGAAAAATCATAATCAGTTTTGTCGATAATTTTCTCCGGCAAATCAAGCCCCGCTGCTCGAGCAAAATTCTGATTGCAACCCAGGTAATTAAATTCTCTATCTTTCCAAAAGATATATTGGGGAATATTATCGATTACCAATTGTAAAAACCGTTCTTGCTCTTCCAGAGAAGCTTGCAAACGTTTATAACTGCTTATATCACGAGCAATAGTAGCAAAAAACTCTACTTCACCGTCTTCTCGTCTCTGAACGATGATAACTTGAGAGGTTACTATCGAATTTCCGTTTGGGGTTAATATGTCAACCTCACCCTTCCAATATCCTTCTTTGAGGATAGTAGGAAATGCCTCTTCTTCCAGTAATCGATTTGCTTCTTCGGGATGATAGTCAGCTATAACACGATTACTTATGTCATCATCAGGCCCAATTCCAGAAATTTTTCGACCAACCGCATTAACGTAAAAAACCCGTCCCATTGGATCAGCCACACCTACAAAATCGCTCGTGGCTTCTAGAGTAGCTTTGAACTGCGTGTTTTTACGCACGTTTTGTTGCAAGACATCAATCTGATGCTTTTGAATACCATGTTGCTTATGCAATTTTTCATTTTCTGCCGTAAGCGCCATCTGATACTCGCGGTTATGAAGCGTCAACATAAAGTCAAGTGATAACCGCTCCACCGTTAAATCGGATGCCCACCACACACTCTCGATCTCAACTTCTTGAATAATCTCTTCTACTGATGCTGCATCCATTTGCTCTATAAGCACGATAATCTGAAGGTCTTGATGTTGCACTGCGCCACGGATCTGTTTTATAACGCCACGGCTGATCTTTTCCTCATGCAATGTCGAACTAAGTAAGATTAATACAATATTATGTTGGGCTTCAAGTAATGGCCAGACATCCTCCATTGAGGCAGTCTGCAAGCAACCCAACCTTTGGTCGTCAATACGTTCGCAAGCTTTTTTTACAAGTTTGTGGGTTTCGGTCGACTCGGTTACAACGAGGATGTGTTGATCGGACAGATTATGACCAAGAGTATGCAATTTAGTATTGTTACTTTGCGTCATAAGCTGCCTGTTTCAATCGCAACGGAATTCTAATAACAAACTGTGTTCCCTTACCAAACTCACTCTTACAGGTAATGTCCCCTTTCAATTTTTGGGTAACGAGGTTGTACACAATATTTAGCCCTAATCCGCTACCACCGCGCTCACGAGCCGTTGTAAAAAACGGTTGAAATATTTTATTAAGATTTTCAACGGAAATACCGCGCCCATCATCGCAATATTCAATTACTAAATAATCACCCTGTTGGAAAAGCTTAAATTCTAGCAACCCTGCATTATCCTCATCATAAGCATGGATGACTGAATTCATAATAAGATTAGTTATTATTTGAGAAAACGCCCCTGGAAAACTTTCTATCACTAATTCATTGTCACCCATCACTCTTATTCGATGATTGGTGCGTTTTAACTGCGGTTTTAAGCTGCGTAATACCTCTTCTAAATAAGCTCTGACAATAAATCGACGGTACTCTAAGTTTGTTTGATCGACAGCTACCTGCTTAAAACTTTGTACCAATTCCGAGGCACGCGTTAAATTTTTCAAAATTAAATGAGCGCTCTCTTGAGCTATCTTAATATATTCGTCTAACGTCGAACGCTTGAGGCGGCCCTGTTGATAACATGCTAAAAAAGCTTCGGTTTCATCCTGTAAAGTAGAGGCCGCCGTAACGCCAATACCAACCGGGGTGCTAATCTCATGAGCCACACCTGCCACCAAACCACCCAAGGCTGCCATCTTTTCCGTTTCGACGACTTGCTCCTGGGCTGCCTTTAGGCTTTCCAGCGCCTTCGATAGTGCCTGAGTACGCTCATCAACCATTTTCTTTAAACGCCCCGAGTATTTTTGCAGAGCAATTTCTGCCTCGATACGATCCGTAATATCTTCATACGTACCTAAGATACCTATCACATTGCCTTGATCATCGTGCAGCGGGATTTTATTGGTATCTAACCAAAGCAGAGTTTCATCGGCATGCAGTTGTGTCTCTATAATATGATATTCAGGCTGGTTTCGCAGCATTATTTCATATTCCTGCATCTGATAAAATTCAGCCTCACCTTCTCGCCACGGCATATCGTAATCGGTTTTGCCAACAACTTCCTCTGGCGAAGCAAATCCGGCGATCTGAGCAAAATTCTGGTTGCACCCCTTAAAAACAGATTTAATGTCTTTCCAGTAGATAAATTGCGGAATATTATTCATAACCAGCTGCAGGAATTCTTTCCGCGCCCGCAACGAAGCTTCTAATTGTTTGTATGAAGTAATATCTCGTGCAATAGTTGAGAAGTATTCAATTTGACCGTCCGATGATTTATGGGCAAGAATTACATGGTCGACTAAAATTTCGCTACCGTCTTTGGTGATAATAGGAAATTCCCTGTGACCAATACCCCGCTCTATGACCTGCGGCAAAAGTTCCTGCATCAATTGCCGGCTTATCTCCTCTGAATAGAAATCAGTAATGTTATACTGCGTTATATCTTCATCTTTGCTTATCCCAACCAGTTTCCGACCACCAAGATTAGTATACTGTATTTGTCCTTGGGCATCAGCAATACTGACTAAATCACTGGTTGCCTCTAAAATGGCCCGAAAGGGAGCCCCGTCACGCTCGATTACTTTCAGATCTTCGATTTCCGCTCTTTGAGCTACAACCTGCTTATCCAGTGCTCTATTAGAGCGTTCAAGCGCAGCCAGATGCTCATATTTCTTGAGCGCAATGCATATGTCAAACCTCAATTTCGTTTCAGTAAAATCGGATTTTAAGCGTATCCCAGCGACGTTTAACCGCCTCAAATCGTAATAGGCGGTTACTTCGGCCAAATTCACATACACAAAAACCCGGATCGGCAGATAGTTCTGAGCCGTTTGTATAAAGCGGTAAGCAGCTTCATGTGATAGTTCATCCTTGTATAACAGATCAAAGAGCACAACTGCGATATCGGGTTGAGTAGCTAAAGCCTGTTCCGCCTCTGCTATTGAATGGACCCCCAGATAACTAAGCTTGTGTCCATTAAACACCAATCCTTGTACAACTTGCTTAACCTGCTTATGTATTTCCGGAGCATCAGCAATGACAAGAATTTGTCTTTTTTCAGAAGCATTTATACGATTTATGACATCAAAATCTATAAAATCTGTTTTTTCTTTGCGCTCCATTATGCGTACGCCTTTTAAGTATCGCTCGTTATATTCTCTTCTATACTGACCACAGGCATAATTTTAATTTTTTTGGACGCAGATTTTCGCAGATAAACGTAGTTAAATAGTAAAAATCAGCGTGTGTCAGCGTTAATCTGCGTTTCATTCAAAAAATCAAAAGTTAAATTTGTGACCATATTGAGTATACGTTGTAGCAAATACAAATTTTTATCGTGAAAATTTCTTATTATTCAAAAAGACTTAAGAAAGCGTTATGAGAGTCGAAGGAGAAAGGAGAGTACACGGATCTGGTTAGTCTCAATTGTGGTTTAGGTTTTGGGTGATTGACACCGTTGCAAAGCCCCGACAAGTTCCTCGATCTTAATCGGTTTGCTCACGTAATCATCCATTCCAATTTTTATATATTCTTCACGGTTGCCTTGCAAAGCATTTGCTGTCATGGCAACAATATAGGGTTGTTCTTCATTCGGCCATTCATATCGAATTTGACGGGTGGCCTCCAAGCCATCCATCTCCGGCATTTGAATATCCATCAGGATAAGATCATACTTCTGACGCCTTAAAGCGGCGATAACCTCAACGCCATCAGCCACCACATCAATGCGATAGCCAAGCCGCTTTAAAGTCATGATGGCTACTTTTTGATTAACGGCGTTATCCTCAGCCAGCAAAATTTTGAGTGGATGGCTCTCCGCCAATTTGCTATCAAATAAAGAGCTTTTCGATGGCTTCAAGTCGGTTTTTGTAGAGGCCTCTTGATCAACCGATGTGGAAACATAGTTGATAGTTTTTAGCAATACATCGCAAAGCGAAGCCGGCTGAATTGGCTTGGTAACGTAAGCAACTCCATCCACCTCACGCACTTCTTTTGCTTGATGAGGACAAACCAATACTATAATAGGTATCTGTGCGTTTTGCTGCTCCTGTCGGATACGGCTGATCGATTCTATACTATCACCGTTTTCGTGTTTAAAGTCCATAATAACAGCATCAAACGATTGGTTTCCGCCTATCTTTTTCAGCTCGCTATCCGATGAAGCAATCATAGCTTCCAGGCCCCACTGATCGGCAAGTCGCTTTAAGGCCAGTTGTTGTGTGGAATTGGGGCTAGCAATGAATACCCGTTTATCTATAAATTTCTCTTGTTTGTCTACCCAAAGCGGCGATTTGGCACCCTCTTCGGTCACAGTAGCGGTGATCGTAAAGTAAAACGTGGTACCATGTCCCACCTTGCTTTCAACCCAAAGGGTTCCCCCCAACATCTCTACCAACTGCTTACTAATAACCAAACCTAATCCTGTACCACCATACTTACGAGAAATTGAGTTATCGACCTGGTTGAACGGCTGAAAAAGTTGATGAATTTTATCCTGAGAAATTCCAATACCCGTATCACGTATAGTAAACGTTATGCGATATTTATTATGGCTAAATGGTTCCGCATCAACCGAAAGAACAATTTCGCCACGCTCGGTAAATTTAAGGGCGTTCGAAAGCAAATTCACTAAGATTTGGCGTAGTCGAGTAACATCGCTAACGATATTAGATGGAACGCGCTTCTCGATAAAGTAAATCAAATCGAGGTTTTTATCACACGCCTTAAATCCTACCAAATCGAGAGCATTATCCACCGCTTGATAAAGATTAAAAGGAATAAGCTCGAGTGCAAGCTTACCGGCCTCAATCTTAGAAAAATCTAAAATATCATTAATAACGGTCAACAATGTGTTGCTACTGGCCCGAATTGTCTGGACAAAATCAAGCTGATCAGGATCAAGATTTGTATCTAATAATAGGCTAGTCATACCAATAACCGCATTCAGCGGTGTCCGAACTTCATGGCTCATATTCGCCAGGAATGTAGATTTGGCCTTATTGGCTTGCTGACTCCGATTTGCCAACTCATATGCCGCTTTTAACTGGGCGTGATGGTCTTCAAGTTCACGGTACAAGGACAAAAGTTTTTGCTGAGACTCTTCAAGCATATTTAAGTAAAAATAAGATCGGAGCGCTACCAATACGGTACCGTATAACCTTTGCCGGGTTAACTCCGTTTTTGTTTTATAATCATTAATATCATATTCACGAATGATACTACTTTCCGGAGCCTGCCCCGGTTGACCGGTACACAAAATGATGCGGCATTTGTAGTTAACTAAAAATTCGCGAATGTATTTGACCAAATCCAAACCGGCCTGACTAGTTTCCATAACAACATCTAACAAGACAACCGCAACATCCGGATGCGTTTTGAGAAGTTTGATCGCTTCTTGCCTGGAGTAGGCCGACAAAAACATTACCGGTCGTTCTTCATAATTTAGGTGTTGAAGCGCCAAACGTGTAACTTGGTGCACCTCTGGCTCATCGTCAACAATCATAATTTTCCAGGGCAAAATATCAAGCAGTAACTTTTCATCTTCGTCATCAAACTCAATCAATGTCATATCGTCTTCATCAGTAAATATTATCGTATCATCTGAGAGCATTACTTCATCCTAAACAAAATTTTTTTGATACAAGGTTGCTGGAGAGATAAATTCTGGTTATTTCCACTATATCATTGTAACATAGGAATGCATTGAGATATGTTACATCTTCATGACTTTTTTATTGGATTATTTTAATTTTACTCACACATACACGCTTTTTAATGAAAAACGTGTATTTTATGACTTACGCAGTTCGAGACCCTAAAGGTTTCCGCATCACTTTTCTAGCAAAATTCTAAGGCAATCACGCTTGTAGTTTGTCCTAAAATCGACTTGTAAAACCTTTAGAGTCTGATCTCTTCCAACTGCGTAACTCATATATTTTTCAACATTACATCCTTAAAAAACAGATCTAAAGGATTGGCATGAAACACGCACGATACCGGCAAAAAATCGAAGCTTATTTTGAACACGAACTTCCATCCTATTTAGAACTCCTCCGGCAGATGGTTGAAATCAACAGTTTCACCGAAAATCCGTCCGGCGTTAACCGGTTGGGCGAATTGATTATGGGCGCTTTTGCCGGTTTGGGCTTTAAGGCCAAAACTGTTCAAGCCGCAAACCCCGATTACGGCAAACATCTCGTACTCACCAAACAAGGAGCCGGCAAGCGCAAAATCGGTCTCATCTCTCACCTCGACACCGTTTTTCCGCCTGAAGAAGAAGCACAAAATAACTTTGCTTGGCGCGAAGAAGGCAACCGTATTTATGGCCCCGGCACCATCGATATCAAAGGTGGCACGGTTATCATCTTCATGATCTTAGCCGCACTCAAAGAGTTTGTGCCTAAAATGTATGATGATATTACCTGGCTGGTGTTGCTTGATGCCGCTGAAGAGCGTGGTGGCTTCGATTTCGGGCAGTTATGCCAAGAGCAACTA
>JAGRBZ010000557.1 GCA_020433805.1 Anaerolineae bacterium | reverse complement strand
GTCCCGTTTCACACTCAGCCCGCATCAGTTGGGCCGTTTCGTTTCCACCGTATAAGAATTCAATGAGATTAAAAAATTCAGTATGGTGCTCGGTACCCTGGGCATCTTCCCACCGTTGGGTAAAAAGCCGGTACGGGGTCGCTGACAGCAATAGCAAAGCCGGCGAGCGGCCTTTACCTTCGCCACGTAATTTGCCGATAACCCTGGCTGCAGCGCCATCTATCTCTTGATTCAGCAAATCACGGAAGCGTTGAAATTCATCAAAAATTACCAGGTCCGGCTTGATTTCGTCTAATGCACTGGCGGCCAGCGCGTTACGAAAATGGGCAATAAGTTTCAAAGAATCTTCTTCATCCCGTATGGCTGCTAAAAATCGCTGGCGACTTTTGAGGTTGAATTCGGTGCGTACCGATTGGTGGAAAGCTTCACGTAAGCGTGTATTGGAGCGCACTTGTTTACGATAGTATCTAACCCAATCTGGCCACCACGTATGGGCATTACGCCGAAAGAAGGTTTTGCCGTGTTCCTTAAAGAAATCAGGCCAGATGGACTCAACCAGGGCGTGAATAAGTGCCCGTTCTTCTTGGCGGCCATCACGACGACGCCCAGATCTAACAGGAATAGATGTATCCGGGGTGAGCGTGTATAAGTGTAGTCGGGGATGCTCTGGTAGGGCTGATGCGGGCAGCAGCGTCAGCCGATCAACAGTACTAGCCGCGGTTTCACGCTCTGCTTCATCTTCTATGATCTCAAGAAGTTTGGTTCTATTCTGACTGGCAATCGACAGGCTGCTGCATACATAAAATACTATAAGCGGTCTGTTCTTGCCTCTCATCACTTGTTTTATGACCTGCTGAGCTACAACGGTTTTACCTAAACCGACCTCATCCGCCACCAGAAAACGCCTGGCATATTCTTTGCACTTAAATGCATTTATTACAGCTTTAACAGTGGCTTTTTGAAATGGTTTAAGTTCGGTCATGCTTGTTCCTCAATAAGTACTTCGTGCAATACCGTCCATGTGGATTCAAATTCATTCAGAAGCTGCCGTACTTCGGGATTTTTTTTGACCTCATCTTTGTCGTGCATCAGCTTAAGGTAATCTTGAACTTTACGGTCAATCACGCGTAGTGTGTCGGGGTTACGTGTCCAGGCTTTGAGTACTTCTTCAAGGGTGGGCGCCCACCAATTAAATAGCACAACGGTGGATTTTTGGTGAGAGACGGGCGTTACACTATCCCAGTCACCACCACCATCACCGGCATTATCCTCGTTGAGCAAAGAGCGGATCCAAAGCAGAAACGTTCGAGGATCAAGATGGCGGGCCAAAGCGTGCCGGTCTCGCTCTTCGTCAGGCGGGGGATCTAATGGTGCTCGTTGCAGCCACGTTACATGATAATCGCCCAAGCTTAACCGGATCTGCACCAATTCTGTCTCTTGAGCTTTGGAAATGGGGGGCAGTTTCAGTACTTTTTTCCGGGGCGGCCACACTACCAGGTCGCAGGCCAATAAGCCCACCTCTAACTGGATGTCTTTATTTTTAGGGTGAGGCGTGACAGTAGCTACAAGCAATGGTCCTGTATTATGGCGCTTTTGGATAACTTGCCAGCGGGTCACAATCATTTTGCGGGCTTCTTCCAGTTGTTTTTCAACGGCGTCTTCCTCATCTGCATCGGTAAGATTCGCCAGGTCTACGGGCCGGGCTATTTCCCTTAAGAAAACCTCTAGCCCTTCGGCAATGGAAGCATCAATTGTGAGTTGGGCGATTACTTCGGTGTTTGGCCCGTGCCAACCGCGAGCGGTAGCATTGGCGCTGCCCAGCCACAATACGCGCTGGTCTGCTTCGGTTTCAGCGTAAACAAGTTTGGCGTGTAATCCGCGTGCTTCAATTTCTTCATCTTCGTTCGGTTCAGCAGCCTGTTCGGGTACGGAGGAGGTAGGCAAAATTCCGTTATCAACTGTGTCAGGCGACTCTAAACTTAGAATGTAGTCAAACGCTGCTAATGGCTGTCCTGACTGCTTATGAAGGCGAGCCAGTTGGCGCTGAGTGGAGAGAAGATACGACTCTGTAGTGTCGTTTGCCCAAGAGCCAAAATTTGTTATCATTTCACCGTCAATAAACGGGCTAATTACAAAAAGCTTTTTCAGGTTCCCTGGGCTAACAGGGTGTCGTCTTTGCCCATGGTGGTGGGTAAGTAACTGCAATGCCTGAATATGCGTTCCTGGCGGACTCTGCCACTGCAGGTGTTCAATTTCTTGGCGCACTTCGTTTTTAGAAAAGTTACGTAATCCGGCCAAATCTGCCAACCCAGCAGCCAAATCAGCTATACCGGGAATCGATTGACCAGTCCCACCAACACAGCCGGTTAATATCAAACCCGCATCCCAATCCAGACTGCGGGTTAGATTACGGCTGCCAACCCAGAGCCGCCAGGCTGTATCGCGGTTATCTTCGTCAATTAGTTTCACTAAAGCGGCTTTGGGATGCCACGAGCTTTTTTCTTCGTCAGTAGTAACTTCTTGGATAAAGCGATCAAGAATAGCTAACACAGGGATTTTCTTGCCGGGCCACGCCAGTCGCCCGGCCTGAACCAATATTTTAACCCGATCTCGTAATTGCTCGTAAGCATTGGCAAAATCTACTTTGCTGCCCGATCCACGGTCATCATCCAGTCCGGCCAGGGCCAGCAGACTCGCAACCACCGCTATCAGGTCGGCTGAGTAGGTGGCAAGAATCGCTCGCTCCACTTTCCAGCCCGGTTCGGGGCGTAGCGCATCAAGATAAGATAAGCCGCTCCAATGTTGTTTATCCATGGTTACTCAAATCATCCAGTAGGCGTTGCACATTTGACCAGCGGTAGTGCAGTGGCGTAGCTTCGGGAAATTCTTCGGGCGTCCACTCTTTTCTGCGTTCTTGCCCTGCCAGCGTTCTGGCAAGTCGGGCGCGTCCTCCCTTACGGGTTACTTCAGCCCGTTCATATACATCGCGTAAGTCAGAAAAATCTTTTTTTGTTTTTAACCACGATTGTGTCGTATTCAACACATCCAAAAGGCTTGACGGTAGTGAATAGAACGCATCCAACTTTACAGCTTCGGTATCTAACCTTAGGGCTTGCCCCCGATAATCACGAATGACACGACGCAGGTTGGCTCTATGAATGTCAGGTATAGAGCGTTTATCTTCTTCCGCACAAATACGTTCAACCAAGGCTGCGTAGATAGCCCGCCCGATAGCTGCCAGGGCCGAAGCCTGCTGGGCACGCAATAACGCTTCGTGTTCATCTTTGTCAACAAGGTTTAAGATGGGTTTGGCCCAGGGGAACACTAAATTTGTGAGATCAACTGTGTGTTCCACAAGACAGGCCAGCAGTGATGGGGTTTTTGGCATACCCATACGATGCACATTTCGTAAATGTTGGTCAATAAATTCAGCTTCTTTGGGCTGAATAGTGAAATCTAAGGGGTGGTTCTTATCGTTCCATTCCGCCGGTGGTGGGGGAAGTTTGACGAAAAATGTTGAGCTTTCTTCCAGAGGCGATTTGTCATCGTCGGTTAGATGATTTGGTAGATGTTGTTTGGTCAACGATCGATGGACTGCTGATCGCTTTGGATAAGTGCCATCCATCTGGGGTCTCAAAATTCTCCATGTCCGTAACGCATTCCAATAAATCATGGTTGGCGGCTGTGAGGTAGGTTTGGGGAGAGAGCGAGCGCCAATAACCCCATCGCTTAGGCCGTGGCGTTTCTTGAGTCGTTGGGCCAAGTCTAATTCTTGTTTCTGAACAACGTGATTAATTGGTTGGCTTCGACTGGGTTTATGGGCAAGAGACTGATACATCCACGGTACAAACAGAATATATCTCAATCGCGTTTGCAGCACTGACGTGCCGGGAAAGAAACGGTCGGCATAGGCCTGGTGAAGGGCCAAAAAACCAATCTCATCACGGACACCTTCATCTTGATCACGTAAATGAGTCTCTGCCCGCCGCAGAGCGTCGCGAGAAAGTACCGTCCAACCGAGTGCTGATTGCATCAAATTACCTCACCCATTTTATTACCACTCAATCACAATTCTCACTTTATTGGGGTTATGCCCGTCGGTGAGCGATTCTATAAATTGGCGGAAGCGGTTGTGAAGTTCCTGAACGGTGCAGGGCGTACCGCCTTCGGTAATAGACCGCAGGATGTCTTCGGGCGGCACCCGCACTTCAACCAGGCCTCGGAAGGCTTCGCGGATCGCCTCGACAAAATCCTGAGGGATTTTGTCCGGCAGGGTGCGCTGGCTTAGAAAGTTGTTGATCATCGTCTGCTGGGTCGATGTCATAAGCTTAATGGTGTGCTGCGGCGCCTCCTGGGCCAAGGTCGTCAACAAGGCTGTGATCCAATTCCCGTGCAGTTCGCCCAATCGGGCTTCAGCTTCATCCAGTACGCCGGTCGGGTGGGGCGCGTTCGGCTCCTCAACCGGGCGGTAGCCACAGCGGGCGCAAAACGGTCGATCTTTTAGGTCGCTGGCACCCAGACCGTAGCAGGGTTGCAGGGCAGCCAACTTTTCTTCCCACTTGGTTAACCCGGCGACCGGCAGCTTATCTACTTCGGCCAGGGCAACCAACTGTTTACGACGCGGCTCGTTCAACAGCCGTTTTTTACGGTCATCTTGATCGGGGTTGAGCCGGGCGCTACGGTGAAAATCAAGGTAGCGTTGAATATAGCCCTCTTTTAACTGCTCTAAGCCTTGCAAGAGTTGGGGGCGTACTATGGCCAGGGGTGAACTTTGCGCAGCCGATTCCTGAATGCTGACCTGCTCGCGCAGCAGCGCCAACTGCTCATTTTGGGTCTGTTTGGCCTGTTGAACCCACTCGTGATTAGCCGGCAGCACGGCCATTGCTACTCCGAGATAGGCGGTTAGTGGTTGGA
>JAGRBZ010000556.1 GCA_020433805.1 Anaerolineae bacterium | reverse complement strand
TACACCCTTTACCTACACGATGTTAGATCGGAAGAGCACACGATCGACTAAAAATCAGACGTGTGCTCTTCCGATCTAGCATCGTTCACCTCGCTGCAATTGAGCATTTTCACCACTACAACTTACAAGATTTTCCTCAACCCGTGGCGTTACAGCGTGGCTATTTAGACAAAGCTGCCAGGCGTTCAACTACCTGACAGCTTTGATTTCAAAAAATGGGAATGTTATGGGCCGCTTTCGCCTTCTTCCCCGCCTTCACCACCATCGTCACTACCATCATCACTACCTTCATCACCATTATCACCGCCATCCCCTTCATCACCGTCTTCGGGGGGGGAGTCTTCGCCTTCGCCGCCTTCGTCGCCGGTATCACCTTCGTCACCTTCGCCGCCATCTTCAGGGGGTGCTTCTTCACCTTCGCCACCGTCTTCAGGCGGTGCTTCGTCGCCGGAACCACCACCACTGTCATCGATTTCAAAAGGTTGGTAATCAATTTCAGCAGGGAGGTCTAGCGGGCTGCGGGTGAACCAATCGATCGCATTGTCGATCAGCACGGCGCGAGGCCCGGATTGCAACCGATAGAGGGGGAAAGCAAAGTACGCTATCTTCGAGCGATCGTCTTCATACGCGATCACGGTTGGAGCACCATCATACTCACTGTCCGGTCCGCGCCGGAATATCACGCGTGCGTCTGAGGTGTAGTTGACGACATCAATATCTGAATTTTCTTCAGACAGCGACTCAGTGAAGGTAAAGACAGCACCAGGCTCAAAATCTTTAGCCAACGGATGCTCAGACATGCTCACTTCGATATCTGTCTGCTCGCCCACGGTTAGATAATCGGCATGCAGAATGTTGGGCATAAAATCGGTATGATCCCAATCAAATGCGATAGAGGAGCCGGACAAAACCAGGTTCCCGCCGGCAGTGATGTATTGCTGAAGGGTCTCCATATCGGCTTCAGAAATACTGTCATCCCAGTAATCGCCGGTTGTCCAGATAACGGCATCGTACTCTTGCAGTTCGGCTAACTCGGGCGACCCATCCGTAGAGGTAACCCAATCTTCTACGCTGTAGGCTGCCGATAAAACTTCGGTGTACTGCACCAAACTGGTTTGACCGCTTTCACGGGCGCGACCATCATTATCGGATACAACGAGAATTTTGTCGATGCGATTACTGCGCACACTCGGAGCCAATCGTTGTTCCGGATCGACGGTTTGGCACACGGCAATCGTCGCATTGACCACACATTCGTTAATTTTATTGTCGAAAAGCAGACCAAAGGCATCGGCATTGGTTTCCGCATCATTCGAAAGGATAATCAAAACGTTCTGATCCTCTTCTTGATGCAGATAAAACAGCGTCGCTCCACCTTGTTCTAATTCGCCAACGCCTTCAATTTGAATCCGGCCCTGAACAAATTTTTCTTCATCCCCTTCTTCACCCTCAAGGCTGCTTACGGTTGAAAGTGTAAGCGCACTTCCACTTTCTTCAGCAACTTCTTCCTCAACATCCTCGGGTTCAAGGAGCACGATGTTGGCTTCATCCAGGTAATCTTGAACAGCATCGGCTTTATCAAACCGGCTAATGTAAATAATATCCCGGCTGTCGCCGATTTCGTCGGTAAATTCAACCGTTCGTTCCGTCGCTTCAAGATATTCTTTAAGCTTAACAGCATCTTCAAATTGGCTGTTAAAGACCTTGGTATCATCAAACACTATATTGACTTCCGTATTGAGGAAGTAGGGAAAATCACGAAGCTCAAAGGTGCGGTTGCCGGAGGTTAAAAAGTTGGCAATGTTATTAATAAGGATGCCGTTGCTTTCAGTCATATCGTGGGGTTGGGTGAAAAAGGTTAAATCACCCAAAGCCAGTACTTGATCATTCGTCGTCAACGCTGCCGAAGCCTTAGCCCCGCTGCTCTCACTAGTTGATGAAAAAACCGTGTCATCGCCCATGATGATCTCATGTCCCGGCGCACTGACTGATCCGCTGGCATAGAAGATGACCTTATCATTGTCACCAATACCGTCGGTAATAACACTATCGTTGAAGTTGGTGTAAACAACATTACGATAGTTGTTATCATTACTCTCTAAGCTGTAGAGATAATCATTAGCATAGATGATGCCAAACGAACCGGCAATACTATTGAGCGATTCAACGACAATCGTGCGGGTCGGGTCGCCGATAATCAAAACGCGACCACCTCTATCCACATACTGCTCAATAGCCGTAATTTCCTCAGGCGTATAATCTATCCGGGGCAGCGGTAATACTAGCGCCTTGGCATAACTCAACCGATCAACCAGGCTAACAACCTCTGCTTCTTCAGGCGTTACCACTTCATAACTAAAACCTCGAGACACAACTTTCGAGAGCAGCACATTCAATTCTTCAATATAGAGCGCATTTTCATGGCTGTAATCAACTACAACCGCCCCCCGGCTTACCTCGGGGTTATCTGCCGCTTCCAGCTTGGGCGGCACCGCAGCCGCTTCGATATTGGCCGGTAAAAGTTCACGCTCCGGCGGGGTATAGGTTCCGGTCCCGGAACCAAAATACAGCATTCGTCCCCCAATAAAGGCCAGGACAATAAGAACAGCCCCTCCGATAATCAGAGGGAGCCAGTTTGATTTAGACATGAATTACTCCAGCGGAATGTAAATTTCGTAGAAAGTCGGCCACTGAGAATTTTCGGCGGCTGTAATATCAAACTCTTCCGGCTGTGCATCTAATTCAGCGTAGAGTTCTTCCATTGCTTCATACTTCGCTTCTGAACTTTCTCGCAAATCTGCCAGAACCTCTTCACGGATATCGACAACTTCGTAATTGCGCAGACCGGCCATTTCAGCCACACGATCGGTAGCGTCGATAACAGAGCCAATTTCATCGATCAGCCCGTATTCCTTAGCTTCGATACCGACCCAAATTTCGCCGGTCGCTAACTGCTCAGGTGTAATCTTGAGAGGATTGGGGGCATTTTGGCGCTCGGCAACCACGCTGTCGCGGAAATCGGCGTGCAGCAGGTCTAGCTTTTGGAGAAAACTGGTGGGGCTACCGCCCGTAGTTTTGAACGGGCCGGTGGTAATAAACTGCTCGCTCAACGTTTCCGGCTGACCCAAGCCGGTGATGACGCCCACATTGCCCACAAAGGTGGCTGGTTTGGCGTAAATCTCATTCGCGCCAACTCCAATCTGATAGGCGGCGCTGGCGGCCAGAGAGTCCATGCTGGCGACAATCGGCTTTTCCTCGCGCAGTTTACGGACCTGATAGTAAATATCGTGACCGGAAGCTGCACCACCGCCGGGGCTGTTGATAATCATCACAATCCCTTTAATGTCATCATTCTCGCGGGCGTAGGTAATCTCACGGGCCATCACTTCGGCCAAGAGGCCACTCACCTGCGACTGAACCCTGAGCACACCGATCTTAGGCGTAGGGATTAGGGCGGTCGACAAATAATAACCGCCAATAAGAGCCGCTACAATCACCAAAACAGAAATAACAATTAATCGCTCCCGTGATTGTTTTTCGGCTGTTTGAACCGTTTCTTGTGTATCACTCATTAACCTTCCTCCTTGCTACTAGGGAGACTTACCACAAAACATTTATACTCTTAATCTTTGGGATTATAAAATATTGAGGAGCCGAACAGACTCGTATGCTGTTTATTATACATATTACAGAAGGGCTATCAAATCAAATATTTCAGATATTCTAAAAGCGGTGATGGGTTATGGTAATGGGTGATGAAATTACCGCTCGCTAAAGCTGAACTGGTCAATAGAATAATAACTTGTTTCCCCAAGAATTTTCTCTTAGGAACCCCAGCCTACTTCATTATAATACCATAGTAAGATGAATTGCCTTGCATCATAAGTCAATAATCTTAAATAAATGTGAAAACACCAACGCGGCACCTTTCACGCCCTCGAACGCAATGGATTTATGAGTTACGCAGTTGATATGAGATTGGTTAAGTCTAAAACGGTCAATTGTGCCTAAAATCCGGGTACACAACAATTCAACTCTGTTTTAAGGCCAGGTTAGAGACTGGACCAATCTGAACGGCGTAACTTCTCAGCAATTCTCAGTATGCCCAGAGCTGACAGGTTTTGTCCAAGATTTTACGGTAAAGATAGCTTTTGAATGAAATTTACCGCCAAGTGAACGAATTTATCGAAAACCTGTCAGCTCTTTGTGCTAAAATGAGAATTGCTGGTAACTTCTAAAGGGCATTGACAGCCCCCCTTTTTCGTGATACGATAGTCTCAATCTTAAACAAAGCGACACATTCACGCTTCGAGGTTTTACGATGGCTCACGCAGACAGCCGCCAAAACAAAAATAATCAACGCAATACCGTTGTGGCGACAGCTTCTGTGGGCCTGTTTTCCTTTAGCGGCTTCTTTTTTAGCTTGGCTGAAACCTGTCGCGCATTGTCTAAAGATTAACCGTAACCCAATTCAAACTCTTTAAGGCGCGACAGCTAACTGTCGCGCCTTTTTTGTTTCTTGTCTAACAACCAAAGCTATACTATTATTCAAAATTAGCCGTAATTGCTCAGGCATGTCATTTCGAGGCGTTTTTTGCCGAGAAATCCCCAAGGTTGAAACACTGAACCACTGATTTTCTTAAAGCCGCTGAATTAATCAGTGATTTCAACCCTTTCAGTGATTCAGTGTTTCACCAAACTGACTTTGATAACTTTTTAACGTTCTTAGAGCAACTTGCTCAAGACGAAACCTAAATTTAGAGGATAACGTTATGCTAGATCTACTGGAAAAACTGGGCGACACCGCCCGCGCCGAGTTAAGCCAACTCGACAGCGGTGAAACGCTCGACGCCTGGAACAGCAAATACATCGGCCGCAAAGGTGATATCACCCTGATGCTGCGCCGCGTTAGCGACCT
>JAGRBZ010000555.1 GCA_020433805.1 Anaerolineae bacterium | reverse complement strand
TTCGTACAACTCGCCGTTTTGTATGGCGGTTGCGGTTTGTACGGCCAAGGCTTCGGCCACCTCTCTATCGCGTTGATGAAAAAAGTCCGCCTCAGCTTTGCCGGCCGTAAATAGGCCAACAACTCCTTGTCCGGCAATAAGCGGAATACTAACCCAACTGCGGGTTGCTCCACCCACAATAACCGGCTGCCAATCGAGAATCTCTTGCGTATCTTCTACAACTAAACTTTCTTTTGTATCAATTATATGTTGAAGCAGCGGGTATTTTTCTAGCGGCAACTTTTTACCTTTGAGCGGACGCGGCTCCACTTTGGTCTCATAGCCTCGATAAGCAAGAATGTGTAACTCTCGACCATCAGGCAGCAGAACGACAGCTGCTTGATCGTAATGGATTAACGCATGCAGATACTTTAACGAAATTGCAGACACCTGTTCAACATCAAGCGATTGTGTCATTTCCAGGTTGGCCTCACGCAATATCTCGGCCACACGCCGAGCTTCTTGTTCAGATACAAAAAGCTCGGCGTTTTGCAAGGCCAAGGCAACCTGGGTAGCGATAGCAGTTAACAGTTCAAGCCGATCTTCGTTGAGGTGGTCAAATTCATCACTCAACAAGGTCATAACCCCCGACATCTTTTCATCAGCCAGCAAAGGAATAGCGGCTGCTGAACAAATATCATCATCCAAGCCGGGGATAGACAGCCAGTGTTCGCTGCAATTAACATCAGGCAAGGCCACAGCTTCATGGGATTGCGAAACTTTCCAGGCCAAACCACGATTCAGACGCATATCAGCCGCTTGTTTGTATGTGTCTACCTCTTGATCACTATAGCCGACTAAGGCCAAGACCTCTAGCTTGCCGGTACGCTCATCGATCAACAGCACTTCGCCCCGCAGAACGCTCAACGCTTCCGTAATAAGTTCAAGCGCATCGCTCGCGACAGCAGCCGGATCAACCACTTTTACCAAACTGCGGCTCAGCTTATACAACAGTTCCAGACTCTCACGTCCCTCTTCTAATGCACTCGATGTTGTCTCAAGCTCTTCTTGGGTTTGCTGTAAGGTTTCGCTCTGTTCTTTTATTTTCTCTTGTTGCTCTTGAACTTCTTGATCAAGATGCTCCAATGTTTCGGAAGAAATATCAACCGATTCGTTTGGAGATTTGTCGCTTTTCTGGTTCATAGTTAGACGACCTAATTGTGGGTTTTGTAATTATTAAAAAGAAACAATAACAATCTTACCCGAATATTATAATAATTACGTTTGATCCTGCACATTATCGACATAGCTATCACCAACCATCAGGTGGAGCTATCAAAAATAACTCTTCTATGGGGACCACAATCACCCGTATCAGCGTACCAGAAGCTACCACACTATGATATTGTATATACACAAATAGGACTTGAGCCGTCACGAGATTACCGATAAAAACAATTAAGAAAGGAGTAACATGATGACACACCACAATTCACAAGTTATGGTACCGCAAGTTTTATCAGCCAGCTCTATCAATGGCGATTACGTAAAAAATACCGATGGCGAACGCCTGGGGCATATCGAAGATTTAATGATCGATCTCGATAGCGGTCAAATCGCTTATGTAGTCCTCTCTTTTGGCGGTTTTTTGGGCATCGGCAATAAACTATTCGCTATTCCCTGGCAAGCATTCCAACTTGACGCCGAAAACAAAGAGTTTTTCCTGAACGTCAGCGAGGCAAAACTCAAAAACGCTCCCGGTTTCGATAAAGATAACTGGCCCGACATGACCAGCCGCGAATGGGGTCAAAGCATTTACGATTACTACGAATACACCCCCCATTGGTAAATCGAACCATAAAACAGCCTCTAATGGCTAGTGCAAGAAGCCGTGAAACAAAATTTTGTTTCACGGCTTCTTGCATATGTAAGCCAATAACCCCCAAGTTATTACTTTCATCCCTGCTGTACCCACATGGCGGAAAACAAGTTTTCCGCTACAATAAAATTAAGAACGGTAGGCCGGACATCAATCTGGCAAGATTGCTCAGTACGCCCTACGCTTTTCACCCAATAAACAAATCGTATTCCAGCTAGAGCCTATGACCATCGCCATCAAAACAGACGTTAGTCCCTCACCGGCCGCGCCCCAAGGGCTGACCGAAACCGAAGTTCAGGCGCGGCGCAAACAAGGGCTTGGCAACAACGTTTCTGTAGGGACCAGTCGTTCCTATTGGGACATCGCCCGGGCCAACCTCTTCACCTTATTCAACAACATTCTCTTTGTTATCGGCGTCGCCCTTATCTCTTTGGGGCGCACTAACGATGCCGTTACCAGCGTTGGCATCGGTTTAGTCAACGCCTTCATCAGCACGCTGCAAGAGATTCGCGCCAAGCGGCAGCTCGATCAAATCGCTCTGGTCACCCGACCCGAAGTCACCGTCGTCCGCGAGGGCCAAGAGAAAGTCATCGATCCGGCCGAACTGGTGCAGGGCGACATCATCCGCGTCAACTCCGGCGATCAAATGGTCGTCGATGGCGTAATGCTCGGCAGCGGCACCGTCGAAATGGATGAGTCGCTGCTCACCGGCGAACCCGATCTCATCCGCAAACAGGAGGGTGACGAACTGTTATCCGGCAGTTTCTGCGTCACCGGCTCCGGTTACTACGAGGCTAAAAAGGTCGGCGCTGAAAGCTTTGCCAATCAGCTGACCGCCACCGCCCGCGATTTTCAGGTGGTGCAAACCCCGCTCCAGCGCAATGTCGATTTCGTGGTACGTGTGGTGATGCTCGTCGTCGTCATCATTAGCATCATTATTCTGGTCACGGGGCTGTTCGAGGGGTTGTCGACGGTGCGGCTGGTCCAAATCGCCGCCGTCTTAAGCGGCCAGGTACCCTACGGCCTATTTTTAATGATTGTGGTCGCCTACGCGCTTGGGGCATCGGCCATTGCCAAACAGGGTGCGTTGGTGCAGCAGGTCAACGCCATCGAGTCGCTCAGTAACATCGATATATTATGCACCGACAAAACCGGCACGCTCACGGCCAATCGGCTCCAATTCAACGACATTTATCCCCTCCAAGGGGCCTCAGCCGATGAGGTCAAAAGTCAACTGGGCGATTTTGTCCGCAGCGCCGCCACCACCAACAAAACCAGCGAAGCCATCATCGATAGCGTTCCCGGCCAAAAACTTCCGCCCACCGATGAAGTCGCCTTTGCCTCATCCCGCAAATGGAGCGCCCTGGCCTTTGATCATCCCGACCGGCGCGGCGTCTACGTGCTGGGCGCGGTTGAGATGCTGCAAAAATATTTACCTTCCACCGATGCTTCTTCAAATTCGCCGCTGGCCCGACAGGTTCAACAGTGGTCGGATCAAGGGTTGCGGGTACTGCTGTTCGCCTACAATCCCGAACCATCCCCGCTGCATAACCAGCACGATGAGCCACAGCTACCGCGTCTCACTCCATTAGCCGTCGTCAGCCTCAGCGACGAACTGCGCCCGCAAGCCAAAGAGACTATCGCCGCCTTCCAAGAGTTAGGTATCCAGCTCAAAGTCATCTCCGGCGATAATCCGCAAACCGTGGCCGCGCTGGCGAAGCAGGTCGGCTTCCCGCACGACATTAAGCTGGTCTCCGGCCCGCAGTTGTCCGAAATGTCACCTGCTGAGTTTGATCAGGCTGCCGAAGAAGCGGCCATCTTTGGCCGTATTTCACCTGAGCAAAAAGAAATGCTGGTCGATGCCCTGCTGCGGCGGGGCAAGCGCGTGGCGATGATGGGCGATGGCGTTAACGATGTCTTGTCGCTGAAAAAGGCGTCGCTGGGGATAGCGATGGAAAGCGGCAGTAGCGCCACCCGCAACGTGGCCGATATGATCCTTTTGAAGGACTCTTTCGCCGCTCTACGGCCTGCCTTCAACGAGGGCCGGCGCATCATCGGCGGTATGTCCAGCGCGCTCTTTCTCTTTTTGGCCCGCGTCACCTCGACCACGCTCGTTATCATCGCCGTCACGATGACCGGTATGAGTTTCCCATTTGATCCGGCTCAGGTGGCGTTAACCACCTTTACCGTCGGTATTCCCTCCTTTTTCCTAACGGTCTGGGCCAAACCGAAAGTTTTGCGCCGCGATCTTCTATCGGATCTCGCCCGCTTTATTTTTCCGGTTTCGATTCTCAATATGCTCTTTGGAGTCGCCATCTACGCCTGGGATTACTTCCGTGCTTTGGAAGGGCTGAGTCGCCCCAACATTCCCGACCGCATCCAGTACATGTTCGAGTCCTATACCGGCGTCGAATTCGGCACGGACGAGTTTGGAACCGCCGCCGCGACCATCGCCGCCCAGGGCAGTTTATCGATCTTCATTTCCTGTACCGCCTTCCTGCTCATTCTCTTCTTGGAGCCGCCGCTGCCTTTCTTTCTAGGCTGGCGCAGAAAAGTAAGTGCCGACAAGCGGCCTGCCTATCTCGCCCTGGCACTTTTTATTCTATTTCAGATCATCTACGCTTTTCCCCCCCTGGGCAGCTATTTTGGCCTCCTCGACAAACCCGAGTCTACCTACCTGGGAATTTTGGGGCTAGTCGTCGTCTGGTTTTTCCTCATCC
Organism: Anaerolineae bacterium; assembly: GCA_020433805.1. Taxonomy (GTDB): domain Bacteria; phylum Chloroflexota; class Anaerolineae; order 4572-78; family J111; genus JAGRBY01. The sequence continues at coordinate 356 of JAGRBZ010000555.1, read as the reverse complement.
GCGCTACGTGGCGTATGCGTATATTCGAGCGTTTCTTAGGCTGGTCAACAACCGAGCCGGATTAGTTGCTGCCCAATAGCATTAAGGTAAGCATCCCGAGTAGCGCGAAACGGAGTGGAGCGCGTATCGAGGGGTGCGGCTACGACAATGATTGAGGCAAACCCGCCCCCTCGATACGGTCTCGCAAACTCGCCCTACTCGGGATGCTAAGCTAACTTCATACTATGGGGTCACTACCGGGCATATCTGGCATCATCGCCGCCATAAAATCATCTTCTGCTTTGAGATAGCTTTTGATGTCCGCAGCCGAGGGGGCATGTGCCGCGCGATCCAACCAAAATTCGGCCAACGCGGCA